>NZ_JBXWMQ010000002.1:0-471673 GCF_059609905.1 Ruegeria sp. YTSA226 | reverse complement strand
TTCCGGCGTAGCTCAGCGGTAGAGCAGTTGACTGTTAATCAATTGGTCGTAGGTTCGATCCCTACCGCCGGAGCCAATTTCCCCAAAACACACCGCAAATTATCATGGATGCCCGCCTTCGCTGTGCGCATGTTTTTTCGACGAAAAAACTCACGCCCCCCTCTGGACGCCGAAGAGTCGGGTTGCTATACGGCGCGAACCGTTCCGGCGTAGCTCAGCGGTAGAGCAGTTGACTGTTAATCAATTGGTCGTAGGTTCGATCCCTACCGCCGGAGCCAAAATCTCTCAAAGAGATCAATGGCATAAAGGCCCATCGCAAGATGGGCCTTTGTCGTTTTTGACAGGCTCTGCAACATCTCTGCAACGTTGCGATTTGCTCAGACATCAAAACGGGATGTCGTCGTCGCCATCATCAACCGGCCCACCTTCCGCGATCCACCTATTGCCGCGCAACCTGTTTAGCGACTTGGGAATAGCACGCAGATTGCTCGCAATGTGTGGTCCGGGTGCAAGTGGTCGGCCTGTAAACCAGCACACGGCATTTAGAGGAATGATGTGATCGACCTCATGCTCGATGCCCGTAAATTCAGTCAGATGCTCCGCATGCTCATAGATTGAAAGAATCTGAGTTTTGTCGTCATCCGTAAGCCGTGCAAGTGCTGCGTTGGCTTCAATCGCGCGGCGCATAGCCGTGTCATATTTGCGCTGCGCCTTGTGAGTCCGATAATAGCGAGCATCTTTCGAGAGCATAGCAAGGTCGGCTTTGTGTTCTGCCTTGCGCTTCGCTTCATACTCTGCCGTTTCGCGATCCGCCTCAGCGGCTTCGGCCGCGACCTCCGCGGAGGTCATTCCGCAACTAAGTATATCTGTCATCGTGGATACCTCATGATTTGGAGGAATCGGCACGATGAAAGAAACCGACACCTCACGGTGGATTGGTTTCCTAAAGGCAACCAGCAATGTGCGGATTGGGGCGCGGTCTCGGAACAGGTACCGGGCAACGGGTGAAAGATAAGTACTCAGGGGCACTTGGTCAACCTACTCACTCCCTTTTGGTGGTTTTTCACCTCCGCCAATTTTGATTTTTGCCAGATCTCAGCCTGTTTCAAAATGCACGGATGAACTCGGAATCTGGGCCTTGCTACCAAATTGCGTCGATGGCAGTCTCCCTGCATGGTAGCCAAAAACTTCAAATTGCAGAAACGCGCTGGAAAAGCAGAATACTCTGGCCGACGTAGATCTGCTACTCGCTTGTCCGGCTTCAAGAGTCACGAGGAGGCTACAGGTGGAAAGCTTCAACGTGCGGCCACGACATCATTCCAAGTTTCTCCGGAAGCCCCCCTGGCCCTTACCTTCTCGATGCCAAATATAGAATCAGGAAAATTCTCCGGATTTGGGTTTTACTTTCGATCAGACAAGCAGGTTGCCTTGAGTTGTGATAAGAAGTGGTTTGGATCGCGGCACTATTCCAACTACGGAACCCCTGAGTCATTCGATAAATGCGGTTACATTTGGCAAGTCGATGGGCCTAGTGAATTCACTGTACTTCTAGCTCCGGTCGAGCAGTGCGAGATCGAGATATATGAGCCAAAATGTGGGGAAATCTGGCATCAATTCTTTGCAGATGCGAGAGACAGCGTTTTAAGGAACATTCACCTTTTTGCGCCCGAGGCAAATTTTTATACGTTAGAGGGAACCGTCGGCATTTCAGGCACAGTGTTAGCTGACAGTAAGTCTATAGTAACCAAGGAATGCAACCGTTGTGCAAGGTTCCTTCCAATAAATCTACCGTTCGAACGGAACACACTGTCGTTTTCAAATCACTGTGTGGCCAAGCGACCTTGCCGCCATAAAGGCTTCGGTATTGTTTCGGACTTGGATAACCACAAGGAAGTAGAACTAGAATATGGGTTTCAATTAGAATGCCGGTTCTGCAAAAAATTTGTAGTCAATGCGGCGCTGAATCCTCAACGATCTGCCGATCAAATGAAGGAAGATGCCCAGAGGCGCCGACATTTTGAACTTTTGATATCGGAATTGACGAACAATTCCATACAGATGAGTTTTCGACACGAGACTGGTAAGGAGCTGGCAACGCATATATGGGAAAAATTCGGGAAGAAGTGCTTCAAGTGCAAGGAAGGTCTAAGCACTAGAAATGAAATGCACCTCGATCATACGCGCCCGTTGGCGCTTCTTTGGCCGCTAGATGAAACAGCCACAGCGCTTTGTGGGAGTTGTAACTCAAAAAAGAGAGACCGCCAGCCAAAGGACTTTTACACAGACCCTGAGATTGTAGAACTAAGTGACCTCACCGGAATCCCGTTAGACGAATTGGAAAACCCGATGCCGAATCTTGAGATCCTAAAAAGGCTACTAGATGATCCGAATTGGCTGATTGATGATTTTCTCAACAAAGATTTCCTCTTAGTGGAAAAGGATGGAAAGATTTCTGCTGAACTTATTTGCAAAGCACTAGACCGAGTTCTCTTGATTTCCAAACTTGAAGTTGATGGTTTTAGCTTTGCGAAGCAATGGAACGATCATTTCTTGGAGTAAATTAGATACTGGTGCTCTACCGTACTTCCTTTGTCCTTGATCCCATGTTTTTCAGATGCTTGAACACATTCAGTGAATACGTCACTTTTTTCAAAGTCTTCAAAATTTAGCATTTGCAGCTTTTCAGCCATATTTACGGTTTTGTTTTTTCCAACGTGAAGCACTACTAAACTGCCACTTTTGAGAACTCGGCCAAAGCTTCGGAAGATGTCCTCATAGACAACTAACGACTTATCCCTATCCCCTTCAATAAACTTGGCGCTTGCATTTTCGAAGTCTGCGATGGTCCACCCAGAGAACCAAAAACGCATCCAATTTGTCATGTAAAATCTTGTTGAAGAAGCAAATGGTGGCGACGTTATTATAACGTCGACACTGCTGTCACTCAGTTGGGAAAGGTCACGAACGTCAGACTTGATCGACGTACTTGCCGGGAAGGTTGGCAAGCTTTCTTTACTAGCAAGCGCCGAATGCACCTTTGTCCTCAGGTGTGACACGACATTTTTGTAGATATACTCACCTGTTGGGGCATATGGCGTCAGTGGATGGCTGTTTCGGGAAAGTGCATAGGGGCGATTGCCGTGCAATATGTGAAGCATTGACGAAAAAACTAGGCACCAATTCGCGTCGGAGAGGTCTTTAGTCTCGAGAAAATACTCCCTAGCTTTCAGTACTTCTAGAAAAGTGCCTTCTTCAAAGTACTCAACTATGGTTTTGTTAAAGCGAACTTTCTCAGTATCATCCAATGTCTGTTGGGCAATCGGTTTTGACGAAACCCATTCGGATAATCTGTCTATCACTTGGTCGCAGGCGCGCCTAGTCGTCGGGCCTGTCTTCGCATGAGACAAAGCTACGGCCATCTCACTCAGATCGTTTGAAATTGAGATCCTTCCACCGATGGCTGCTTCCAAAGGTATTGTTCCAGAGCCGGAGAAGGGATCAAAAACTGTTTGACCTTTTGTCGAAAAAACTTGGACCAAGTGGTGCGCCAGTGCAGGTTTTAGTTTTCCTTGGTAAGAACATAGCGAGTGAAGGGGAGTCCCCCAATTTCGTTTTGCGAAGGCTCCCTGCTTGTGAGGTAGGTCAGTTTTAAACGCGTTCCATTGGTCCCAGTTCATACTATTTCCTAAACACGAGCAATCGCTGGCTCAATTCCGCACCTCGATTGGAATGACGCTTCCTGAGAACAATCTCATCTTCAATTTTGAAGCCGGTGCCTTCAAAGACGGCTGCCAACACTGAATGTGTTGGAACGTGGACCCCTCCATAAACGCTGTCACCAATATCAATGCATACAGGTGATCCGTTTCGAATCCTGCACCAAAGACCATTTGCAACTAACTTCATGTGTTCAAAATATCCCGCGACCATTTTGGGGATACGCTTATCATAACAGTTGCTCTCAATGGCTTGTACGACTTCTCGTGCCTCATCAAGCACAACTATCCCTGAAGACTTTGACACATCGTTGATCGCGGAAGTTACGACTGCTTGGCGGAATTTCTGAAGATCAGACCTGTCGTTTAGGTAGTTCAAATACCAAAGTTCCAACTTCATATTGCGGATATAGTTCGTACCATTCAAATAAGGTGGACTCGTGATTACGCCGTCGTATGCAGGCACCGCATCCGAAGATAGATCTTTCGCATTAGGTCCTAGAAATACAATTTCTTGGTTTTTCGGCAGATCATCCGAAATCAAATCAGATTGGAACAAGCTAAGTTTTTTTACCACCAAATCTACTATGTCAGGGATGGGCTTGAGCAGCTCTTTTTCAGTTTTAAAGCGAACATCTCCAGCTCTACGCAAAAGGGATGACTCTAGCAGGCTGGTTGAAACCGCCATTCGAATGAAACGTTTCAACAAAGCGTCTTCCAATTTGTTTTCAATCGTTTTCAGCCGGAGAATTTTTTGAAAATTGTCTTCTCGAAAATATTCAACTTTCCCAAAGACATCCAAATAGCTCTTTTTCAGTTTTGAGTTGACGGTGGCAACACTTGCCGCTTGTCCCAGATTTTCTTTGAATGTTTCTATTTTATCCGTCGCTTCAAGACGATTTGCTTGCCCCATGTCGAGGCAAATTGCCTTTAATGAGACAAGCTCAACAAGGAAGGGGTTAACTTCAGTATAGCCACAAGAAATGCCGAGCTGCGCTAAGGCGATGGGCGTTGTGCCTACGCCACAAAACGGCTCAAGCAGGTTCTTAGGGGCTTCAAATCTTGCGTCGATTATCTGCTTAACAAACTGAGACGAATAACCTTCAAGATAGGGGAACCAATCGTGAAATGGTTCCCCACGCCCGCCGGAATGAGTAACATCTTTCGCCTTCACTTCCTTAAGTTTAAGGCGGTCGCTCAGGTCTAGTTCGCGCTTATATTGAATCGACACAATCTGCTTTCATTTCTTGCAGCCTCAAAGCCAACTTTTTTCTTGTTTGGTGAAGACGACGCTGTCTACCTACCGGTTTGTCGCTTCGCATCACTGGTTGTTGAAGTTCATATGTACAATCTTGAAGCATGTCCATGCAACACAATTGTTCCTTTTTTGTTCCGCCCCTGATCAGATCACATGCGCTCGGTATATAGGCTATTTTTTTATGACTAATACCAACCCCTTATCCTGCCCGCCCAGATGCCCGTGGCCTCAGATGTTGAGACGCAAACCCAGCGACAATTTAGGCCGATACCGAGAAACCCGTGGCTCGAGGCATTGCGCGACTGCATGATGATTTGGCCTTGAGACGAACCTGCTTGCCCGTCCTAGCCCCTAAAGCTGAACCTTCCCCACGCCTTCAGTGTAATGAAACGCCGAGTATAAATGCGGCGGATACATCGTCTCGAATTTTCGCAGTTGATCGTCGGCCGGCTTACTCGACCACTCGACGACCAGTGAAGTTTTCGGCATTCCATCGCCTGTGGTTCTAGACGGATCGTATTCAGGAGCCTCGGTAGATATGATTGCGAAGGATGACATAATTTTCCTTTCGGAATTTCTGTGAGAACGGTCTCAGTAGCAGCCACGTAGATGGCTAACCTTGATGTTTCGGTCGGAAAGGTAGTGAGACGCGAATCCAGCGACGATGAGGCTGATACCAAGATCGCCGTGGCCCGACGCGTTGCGAGATTGGGTGATGATCTGATTGCCCGCTGCTGTCGTCTGCGTCGCGAATGAGGCAAGGTCTTCTTCGATCTCCTTGCGTAACAGCAGATCGTGGGCAAAATTCAGTTCGCCAGCAGCGAACATCACCGCGAGATTTTCGATCATCAGGGTTTTGCTGGCATTCACATATCGGCCCTTGCGAGACCAGTCCTGTCCCCCTGTCATCTGGACCGCATTGTGATCCACGCCTTGCTCCCAGAGCATGTCTGACACGACCCGACCAATAGATGTGCCGTCAATCACGAGTTCTGACTTGCCACAGAATGGCGACGCGTTGCGCACCTTGATCAGGTGGTCGACCACATCCACGTAGGACACGCCTTTGAACTTGTCCGCGTACACAACCGTGCGCTCACGGGTGCCAATGACAATCCCGTTTCCATCTGACACTGGCAGCGCCTGATCCTTGATCACGCAGATTGCAGAATAATCGTTGGCCTGCCCCAAGTCCGCACCGACCCAATACCGCACATATCCGGTCACACGCGGGATCGCCGGGTCTTGGTTGGTCTCATTCACCACGTCGCCATTGGGCATGTAGATCAAGTTCAAATTCGCGGACATATCGCGCCTTCCGTACTGGTGGCATTTTCGATGATTGAAAGGTCAAAGTAGGACTGGCCGTCGGCCAGCATTTCGACTTCAACCTCTTGGCGGAATCGCGTGGCTGACAACTGGGCGCGCAGGCGATCTACGCGGGCAGAGAGCCGGGGTATCGACGTTCCGGGCACAACGATGCGGTGAATGCCTTCGCGCGGCTCTCTGAACAGCTCTGCGAACATGTTGTATTTGCCCGCCGGTGTCGACGCGTAGAAGGTCTGGCCGTTGTCTTTGAGCATCGGCAGCAGCGCAACAACGATGTCCTCGCCACCGTTCTGGCCCGGCAGGTAGGCCATTTCATCGACCATGATCAGATCAGCGGTGTACCCGCGAATGGTTGCACCAGACGCTGGCACGGCGATGAAACGCCCGCCGTTTGATGTCTCGATTTCGGACTGCGTCGCCCGCTCTACCACCAAATCGGTGGCGCGCAGATATAATGCCGCCTTCCGCGTGATCTCGCGCGTCTGTCGTTCTGCGGGTGCAAGACAGATCGTAGTGCCACCGCGCTTTAATTCTCGCACACCACGCGTCGCCAATACGCAAGACTTGCCCGCCTGTCGGCACACACGCATGGCAACCGTTGGCGCAGTTGATGTGATTGCCTCCAATTGCCAAGGATCAACGGCATCGGCGGTTGACACTTCTTGCCGCAGGAAATGCAGCATTTCCGCACCAGCATCGAGATCGCGTTCGACGAGGCCGCACCAGTCATGGAGGGCATCAAACGGCATGATACCTCGCCGTGTAGCAGCCCGCGCACCCCTTGTTGACGCCGCGCGGCGTGACATGCCCATGTTTGCACTCAAGGCCCGTGAAGTACACTTTCTTGCCTTGGTCTTCGGCTTGGCGACGTGTTGAAGGCAATTCGGCCCATTCAGAATGCCCAGCTTTTTCTGCCGCGTCTAGACGTGCGGCGGTCTGCTTTGCATAGTGATCCCAGCCCAGGAATATTGAGTGGCGCGTCATAGGACTGTATCCTCCTTCGTTACAGACAGCACATGGTGGCGCATCCGACGCAGTAGCGGTTCACGGGCGGCGGGAACCTCAGTACATACCTCGGCCAAGATTTGACGCAGCGTGACCCATTCCTTGCTTTCGGCCAGTGAGACATTGACCGTCAGGCTGGTCGCAAGTTTGCCCTGAACTTGGGCAATATCGCGCAAGACACGGCGCAATCCTTCCATCGCCGCCAGCGCAAAAGAGTCGTCCTCGTTTCCCTCCGCCTTGGTGATCAGCCGTTCCACGCGCTTTGCCAAGGACTCATATGTCATGGCGATGTCCAAGCGATCCTGATTGACGATCTCGGTATTGGTCTCGATTTCTTTGATGCGTTCTTGCGCCAGAATTTCCCGGCGCATTTCCTCGGTGATCTTGTCGTCGCGATACCTTTGCACTGTGGAGAAATCGACGCCCAATCGCTTTGCTATCCCGGTCAGACTGCGCCGTTCAAGCACGATGTCCTTGATGATCTCGTTCTTGTCGGGGCGCATGTCGATGATGGCGCGCCGACCAGAGTTTTTGTTCCCACCGCGCATCGTCAGGCCTTGTTCAGGTCTGCATTGGCCGCACGTTCCATCAGTTCGAATTTGGTTCGGGCGTGCTGAGGCAGATCATCAGACGTGCGGAAGGTGCGAATTTTGAGACCTTCACGTTCAGCGTTAAGCTGGCGCTGAACAATACCGCTGCCCGTATGCATGTCTGCTCTGACGTACCGGATGCCGTCGTGGGTATCATCAAAGGTGAACGTCTTTGACTCAATCACGGCGGATTGGCCGGAATTGCGGATAGTCGGATCTCCATCGCTTTCGTCGATGACTGAGAGTGTCGCCCCATTCTTTTCCGCCGCAGCCTTTGCTTCGCGGTATTTGACGGGGTCACGGGCATCGATACGCGAGATGGCATGCTTTGGGCGGTGGCCCTTCAGATACCAGTCGCCGTTTGCATCCTTCTCGAAGTTGGCCGCGCGCATTTTTCGCTCGTGTTCTTGCTCATCCACTACAGCCACGAAGGACTTCTTGGCGGGCGGTTGTGCGCGCTTTTCATCCTTGATCTGATCAAGCAGACGGGAATTGTGTTCGTGGAGACCATCCATCCGCTCTTGCTGATCTGTGACGGTGGTGGTGAGCGTTTCAACCTGCTTGATAAGGGCTTGCAGGGCAGCCGCTGTTTGGTCGGACATCTTCAATCCTTTCTGTCCAAAAACGAACGCGACGCCTTGGGACGCCGCGCTCATCTGGATTGGTCAGATAGGAGCGTTGCGTCGGCGTTGCTCAGATTGAATGTAATGCCCAGCCGGTGGATATCCGACCGGCAGAATAAGGTACTGAGGGACTATTTTAGGTGGAGAAAGAATCTGCCATCCTGATAGTCTCAGTTTTTGGATTTGGTTTTTTCTTGATGCCTGTCCGAGCAACTGGTCAACCCAAAAGGCAGGGCAAATACATGGTAAACGCTGGCAAAGTCTCTGGAATCCTGCCTGACGATCAAATCGAGAAACAGATTGATAGATCGGATCTGCTCGGCAACGGGACATCTCGCAAAGTATATGCATTCCTCGGCGACAACAGCTTGGTCATCAAAGAAATGAAACTCCCGTTTCCTAGTGCCAATATGGTTGAATGGCTGGTATGGAACGCGCTTCTAAAAATGGCTGACGACTATGTGGGCACAATCCCAAATCCAAAACTTCAGGAGCGTTTTGCAGAGTGCTTTTCGATTAGCGAAACGGGAAATCTATTGGTCATGGAACGACTGACACCGCTGGTAAAAAACGAAGGCTACAAACCGTCTGATTTTCCTCCATGGCTAAACGACATAAAGACCCCGGCTTTCGGCAGTGACACCGCCTTCGGAAAGGATCAACAAGGTGTGGTCAAGGTCATGGATTACGCCCAGATCAACTTTTACGAAGTCCTAAACCCTCTTAATTGCGCGCAGCAACTCTAGGGAGTTTCGGGCTCGCACCATTTGACTCAAAAGTTAACAACTGACGACTCGAGACGGTAGAAATGCTTTGTGTTTTAGCACACCTTCACTTTCTGCCTGCTAGCGTCTCTTACACGCCAAAAGAGCTTCTTGCGGCCTTGACCGCAGCCTCCAACTGGGACTCTTCCTGTAGCCAAAACCGAACATAGCCTGGTCTGTCATCGCGAATGTCCAACGTTCCATCGAGCGAATCCAAAACGCTAGTTTTTTTAACGTGAAGGCAGAACTGTTTGTTCCGATTCTGAATGGTTAAGGCCAGAAAGTTCTTAGGATAGGTAACCCACTTCCTGTGTTTTCCTTCCTGAAGCACGTCGTCAGAAAATTCTCGCACACTAGCTAGAAAATTCTTACCCAGTTCGATAATTCGTGGAGGCAGAACTTCGGCTTCACAGGCCTCTATGAATGCTTGATCTCCAGAACGGAACTTTTGCTTTTCAACGACGACAGATTCTGGCGCAACGGTGACCGACAATGGCTCTTTTTCGCCTCTGAATGACTCGTCAGGCGATACTACCTGATTAATGGAAACGGCAATGCAATCTTTGCTATCCCCAAGCAAGAGAACAATTGCTTTATTAACTGGAAACACAAGGTAATTTCTATCCTCAGACAACTCATAGGCTTGCAATCCCACGACTGACCTCCCGCTCACACCCGCAAGTGGTTTGCCCAAAAATTTAAGATCCTTAGAGGTGGCATCAACCTTCCATGCTCCAAATCCTGCATCTTCAAGAATCCGTACGCGTCCGCTGAGTTCCATCTTTCCCTCCAAAAAAATTGCCTTTTCAGATTAATCTAAAATCAATCGAAGTCAAGCTCAGATTTTTCTAAACGCGCACTAAGATTAATCTGGCGTGAACTTACTCGTGTTCTGATAAATGTCGCAGAACAACCCAGATCTGCAACACCATCCCTGATAAATCTCTTTCTAAACAATCCTTTAGACATCGACTACATTTGATTACCGATCAATTGGTCAGGCTTTTTCTGCCCGCTAAACCCGAGCCAATCGCAAGCGGGCGGAGAATTCTGGGAATGATCAGGACAACGAACGCATGAACGGTGGCGTCGTATACGGCCATGGTGGCGATGGTGCATCCATGGTGCACCGGTTTTGCGCAAGTGTTTCAAGCGCCTAACACCATGTGCACCATGTGCACCATCATTTTCATGCAATGGCCCGATTTAATGTGATGATGCAAATCGCAACACAATGGTAAAGTGCTTCAAACTGATGGTGGCGATGGTGCAAACGGTGTCACCGGATTGAAATCCAAGCGAAAACCACCCGCACCATGCCTGCACCGATTGCACCATTACTCGGCAATACTGCGCTCAACGAACCAATACGTCCCACGGCTGTCCGTGCGCATCGTCAGCGTCAGAGCAATGCTCCTGCCCGTCTCTGCCTCGAAGACGAAGACACGCCCACGATACCGCTTCAGGAACGTCGCCATTACCTTCCGCTCATCCTTGAACCCGAAGTCGACATCGATATTCAGAGCATTGACGAGATCAACCACATCGCCCGCCCGTACTGGCTTCGACCAATCCGTGCGACGCGTGGAATTGCCATACCCATCCTGCTCACCTGAGGGGTCGACCGAGCCCCGATGTGCCTTGTCCATGGCGATGAAGACTTCTCGCGCCACTTCTTCCTCAGGGTCTTCAGGCCGACGTTCCACGGGCGTTTCAAGAAACCCTCCCACGCCGATGCTGCCGAACAGCCCTGACATCTTGGCCGCCCATGCTTCGAACGAGGCCTTCGACCCCCTGCCCTCGGGCATGCCTTGATTGACCCAATACTGAATGATCGTCAGCGCCGCGCGAACCTGCTCCGGCTGATGTTCCTGCACCCACGACTTCAAATCTTTGATGCGGAATTTCGCAACATCCCGATCCTCCGGGTTCGCCATCTTTGCGTCCATGCGGATATCCACCGTTCGCCGATATAACTCACCAGACAACTCGGAATTGTTGCCCGAGCCAACCCACTGCACCTGCACTGGAACGCGGAGCATTTTCGACACGCCCAAGATCCGCGCCGCATAGACCTCAGCCGTCAGAACCGAGGCGAATGATGCCGAGTTCAATATGTTGGCGTTGTCGAAGTAAACGCAGCGAATGCCATCAATGAAGCAGGCGGTCAGCGTTTTCTTCATTTCGTCGTCAGAACGCGGCGGCGTTTGTGCATCCGGCCACCTCCCCAGCGTAGGATAAAGCGACGTCTCGATGAACAATGACGCGCCAGTGCCCGCCGCTGGCTTGTTGATGAAGTAAAGCGGCGTTGGTCCGAACATATCCCGCATGTACGGCTCCAACATCATGGCGATGGCGTGCACTTTGTCGGACTTGTCCTCAAACGGAAACTGCGAAATCGGCGTCCACAATTGCCGCAAAGCGGCCCAGACCTCTTGCCTCGTCGGCTCGGAGGGAACGTCGACCGACACTTGGAGATCGAGGAAAATGCCAGAGTCCTCATCGAAGCCGTTTTCATTGAGCAGATGACCATCACGCGTAAATGTCGGAACGATAGACACCTGCTTGAGCGTTGGGACCGTCACATCGCGGCGGCGCGCTGACAGCATGTCCTCCACGACATTCGCTGGCGCTGAAACCAGCTTCCACTTTTCATCATTCCTGGCCAGCCAAGTGGTGCAGCGGTTCAGTTCGTGTTTCAGACCCGAACCATCAAGCAATTGCATTCGCCCATCATCCACGCGAGCCAACGCCTCACCATAGGCGTAAACGCCGGGATCGCCATCAACACGATATTCAGTCAACGCATCCCATGCCTGCTTTGATACCTCGGCAACCTGTGCCGACAAAAACACTGCCGATCCCGTTCCTTTGGGATTACGTTTTTTCCATCCAAGCCAAACGGCTACTTCCTGCACCCACTCAATCGGAATGCCCATGATCTCCGCTGCCTTCGGAATGCCCGCAACCTTGCGGCCAGCCTCAAGCCGCTTGAGTGTGCTTTGCGCCTTCGACGCCCGCATTTGGATCTCGTTGTCGCCCGTCAAACGGCACAAGTAGGTCATGAAATTCGTCACAGCATCTTCCGACCATCCAGCCCGAACCATGCAACCCGTGAGCGCGAGCGCGAATTCGTCCCGCATCCCCTCACCCGGGTAAAAGCGCGATAGAACCGCAACACCGGCATATGTCCCGAAGCACGAAATAATCGTTTCGGCTTCCCATTCCCGAGGCATGTCCTTGTTGATCCATTCAAGCTGATCGCCGTCAGGATGCACGCTATCAGGGATCATCGCCTGATATGCCTCCCCCTGCGCCGACGTCCGGATTTCGCAAACCGTGTATGCATGATCGCCATCAAGTAGCGGCGCGCCCGTCACTTGCGGCAATCGAAACGTTACCTGCGCATCCAATTGCGAGCGATAGACGTAATGCGTTGCTTCGCCTTTCCGGCCCCAAACGAGTGTATCGTATTGTCCGTCTGTGCAAAGGCGGCGCATTTCCGGCCAATCGAGATCAACGTCGACCATGCCGGGTTCGATCACGAGGCCAACTTGCTGCCTGAGATCATCCACGCTGTACGAATTCCGGCCCCAGTTATTGTCCCTCGGACGTTTCTGCTGGTCCAGCAGCGGTATCAACCGATAGCCAGCATTTAATAGTTCATTTTTCATCGTTCTGTCTCCTGACAGAGCGTGCTCAAGACCTTTAACTATGGTGGGCATGTCTATGAAAACCGATTATGAATCAGTTACACCTTCAAATCTTCGACAATGCCAACCGGAGCGCGGTCTCGATCCCCGCTCCGGTTATTTCACTTCGTGAGATTGTGCCCATTCGATCACGGAATCTCTGTCGTAAAGGATCGACCGTGACGACAGGTGAAGGTATGGCGGCCCCTTTCGGTCACGTCGCCACTCGTAAAGAATGTCGGGTGACTTTCCGAGGAACGCCGCACATTGCGCGGTGTTCATCAACCTAGGCGCAGACACGTCTTCAATACGCTCTGATAGCGCCTTAACATCGTCGCGCAGTGCGCGAATTTCATCTGAGAGATTCATAACGATTCCTCCGTCTCTAACTCTCTTCATTCCAAGAGACGGGGTGAATCTTGCTGGCTTATCCCTCACACAGGTTCGCAACCAGCGAGCGGCCCTGTGATATGCTCTGTCTATCCAACAACCCGACAGGTCGTTTCATCAACCAATATAGTCAGGGGACTTAATCTGCTCAAGAAAAGTATAAGGTGTTAAACCACATTCCGCGATGATGCTCATGGCGATCTTGTTTGCGTCTTCATGATTGGCCGAACCTTGGTCGTAGATATCTTGAACGCTTTTGGGAGTATCGCCACGAAGTTCGTCGATTATGTATTCGGGCAGCCGAGCGCGACGGGCGGCAGTTGTGAACAGGCGGCGGCAGTCATGCTGGCGCAACACTTTGATTTCAGCGGTATCTGAGTCTTCGCTAATGGCGACTTTTAACGCCATGAGCTGATGAATGTGCCCGGTGCTGGACTCCGCCGGGAACACATGCCCCTCACGATGTGGAAGGCACATCAGCGCCTCAATCAGCACGTCTGCTATGGGGAATGTACGGGTCAGGCCGTTCTTCATTTCGTTCAGCGTAATGGTCTTGCGGTCCAGATCGACTTGATCCCATGTCAGCGTGCGGGCATTCAAAGACCGAAAGCCAGTGAACAGCATTGTTAGCCATGCAGTGCGATGGATCAGGCTTTGCTTTGCCAAAATCAAATCGAGTGCAGGCCAGGTTTCCTTGGGGTCGAACAGCACATGGCTGGCAGGTTTGTGCCTTTCCATGACCTTGAGATCAGCCGATACATCAAAACAGCGGCGCAAGGTCGATGCCCGCCGAAACGCCATTCGGATGATCTGAGCAAGATGCAACGCGGTTGAGGGGGTTTTACCCTTGATGGCGTCCTCAAGGATCGGGAGCGTGATTTTTTCAATTGGCATGGAAAACAGATCAGACAAATGGTTCTTGATCTGCATTCGATAATTGTCCGTGGTTTCCGTTTTTGCCGATGAACGCAAGACGTGGGACTCGAAGGCGTCCAAGAGGGTGACGACGTTTGTGGTTGCGGCGTCAGTTCCGGCTTCTAGTGCGGCGATTTTATCCCGGGCTAGCTCCATGGCAGCGTCGCCATTAGCAAGTTCCGGCCAGCGCCCCAGTGTTATCGATCGAACCTTCCCATTGATGCGTTTTGACATGATCCATGTCTTCGCCTGCGCGCCGACAGCAAGACGCAAACCTTGTAGCGCGTCGCCATCATGACGATAGAAGATCGTGTCACAAGTAGATGGTTTAATTGACTGAATCTTTGGACGTGAACGTAAATTGGCGTAATTGGGCATATCGGAGCTCTGCAACAGTTTCTGCAACATTCGTTCCATATGTAATACGACCTATCCCCAGAGCGCCCAACCGGAGATGATGGTGGCGACCCCATTTTACCTTATTTAATATGCACTTACCGGATCAAACCCGATCAACTACAGCTCACGGTTGTCCTCTGTTAATCAATTGGTCGTAGGTTCGATCCCTACCGCCGGAGCCAATCTTCCAAAATTTTCACGACTATAGAAACACCCTGCCTCAGGCCGTGCGCCATAACTCAAGGTAGATGATAAACGGTTTCAAAGGTTCATCCTCTAATTTTTTCATTCCCTTCAACTCAAAGTTGAGGGATAAGTTCCCAATTACATTTGCATTGAAGGACTTAGTCTGGGCCCAAGTTATTAGCAGGCTCAGGTGAACTTGAGATAAATTGAAAGAAGATTTTATGCCGGTCACGCTTGTCCCAAAGCCAAACCAGGCAGATCAGAAACGCCACTGGTAAGTCGCGAAACGGACATACGAGCATAAGGAAGTATCATGAAGCAGGTGAACTGTTTGATCATAGGTGCTGGCTTTGGCGGCATTGGTATGGGCTACCAGCTCAGACAAGCGGAAATCGACAGCTTCGCAATACTCGACAAGGCCACTGAATTTGGGGGCACTTGGCAGCATAACACCTATCCCGGTGCGGAATGCGATGTGCCCTCGCATTTGTATTCTTACTCTTTCAGCAAAACGCCGAACTGGAGCCGAAAATGGTCGGGACAGAAAGAGATTCTGGATTACATCCGGGATTGTGCGGAAACATTCGGAGTGATCGCGCATTTACGCCTTGGCTGCGCCGTCACTTCAGCAAGCTTCGATCCGACAAGTGAAATGTGGATTGTAACGACCAAGGGCAATGGAGATGAAACCTATCTCTGCCGCCACGTGGTTTGCTCGGTTGGTCAGTTGCACTTTCCCAACCGTATTGGGATACCGGGGATGAAACTCTTCGGGGGAACCATATTCCATTCTGCCGAATGGCGCCATGATATCGACCTGAAGGACAAATCAGTTGCCGTGATTGGAAATGCAGCCAGCGCGCTGCAGTTCATCCCAGAGATCGCCAAACAGGCACGCAGTCTGACAGTTTATCAACGCACGGCAAATTGGGTCATGCCCAAAGGCAACAAGACCTATGGCGAGAGCTTCAAGTCGCTGATGCGTTCGATGCCTTTCCTTCAAAAACTTTATCGTTTCCGCCTTTGGGCCGAGAATGAATTCAAGATCTTTCCAGTCATGAAAGGATCGAAACTGCACGAGATGCTGATGCAGAACATACTGAACCGGCATCTGGAAAAGACGATATCGGACCAAAAACTTCGCGAGGCGCTTCGGCCCAAATACCCGCCCGGCGCGCGTCGCCTTTTGGTCTCGGACAGCTACTATCAGACCCTGAACCAGGATAAGGTTGATCTGGTAACGGAGGGGATCGACTGTTTCACCAAAGACGGGATCAAGACCACAGACGGCACCGAACGCCCCCATGATGTGGTCATTCTTGGCACTGGGTTCCAATCCAACCCCTTCCTGCAAGCTATTGATATCAAGGGACGTGATGGTATCTTGTTGCGCGATGTTTGGGATGATGGTGGTGCGCGGGCCTATCTTGGCATCTCGGTTCCCAAATTCCCTAATCTGCACATTATTTACGGACCAAACACAAACCTGGGCCACACGACGGTACTGGCCATGATCGAAGCGCAAATCGGTTTTGTCATCCAACTTATCAAGGCTGCCGATCACGGCACGATCGAAGTAAAACCTGAGGCGGCATTGCGTTTCGATGACGAGATGCAACAGCGTCTTGCCAAAAGTCAGTGGGCGCGGATCGAGCGCAGCTATTACAAAGATGGCGAGCGGATAACCACCAACTGGCCCGGCAGTTCATTCGAGTATTTCTGGCGCACGAGGAAACCCAAACTGGCAGAATTCACGCGTGGATCTTCAGAAGGCTGAGGGGCTATAGATCTACGTTCGCCGCGAAGTCAGAAAACCCGGCAAACCATCTCGCTTGTGTCTGCCAGGCCAGTGATCTTGCGCTAGGTACTCAGCACATCTTTGAAGTCTTCCCGCAGGTTGCGTTTCAGGATCTTGCCAGTCGCGTTCAGTGGCAGCGCGTCCACAAAGACTACCCTGTCCGGGATCTGCCACTTGGCGATCTTACCACCAAAAAACGCCAGCAATTCTTCTTCGCTTGGGTTTGCCCCCTCGGCTTTCACCGCCACAAGAACGGGCCGTTCGTCCCATTTCGGATGCGGCACACCCACAACGGCTGCGCCTGCCAGCTTTGGATGTGCCACCGCGATATTTTCGAGCTCGACCGAACTGATCCATTCACCGCCGGATTTGATGATGTCCTTTGAGCGATCTCGGATCGTCATATACCCGTCCGGGTCCAGTGTCGCCACGTCGCCAGTGGCAAACCAACCGTCTTGCAGCAGACCCTGATCCTGCATCATGAAATAGCTGTCCAATACCCAGTATCCGCGCACCATCAGGTCTCCCTGTGTTTCACCGTCGCGCGGAAGCTCATTGCCGAGATCATCAACGATTTTCAATTCGACCCCATAACAAGGACGGCCCTGACTTTCCCGAAGTCCATACTGCTCTTCTTTGGGTAGTTTTCCATGTTTCGCCAAGGGCTGGTTCGCGGTTCCCAGCGGGCTCATCTCGCTCATCCCCCAGGCGTGGACTGTATCGACACCGTAGGTTTCGCGGAACGTCTCGATCATCGACGGCGGACATGCGGCCCCACCAATAACTGTGCGCTCAAGACTGGACAGTTGACTGCCCGACTTCTTTGCAGAGGCCAGCAGACCCTGCCAGATCGTCGGCACGCCCATGGCCAGTGTCACCCCATAGCTGTCAATCAAATTGACCAATGCCTCGCCATGCAAATCTGGTCCCGGTAATACCATCCGAGACCCCGACATCGCGCAAGCGTACGGCGATCCCCAAGCGTTCACATGGAACATCGGCACAACTGGGAGTACCACATCCATCGCCGAAAACCCGATCACGTCACGCGTGTTGGATCCAAAACTGTGCAAAACTGTCGAGCGATGGGAATAGAGCACCCCTTTGGGGTTGCCAGTTGTGCCCGAGGTGTAACAAAGGCTTGAGGCTGTGTTTTCGTCCAGTCTGGGCCATTGAAAGCCGGAATCACCGGTTTCGATCAGCTCATCATAGAACTGCACCCCTGGAACCTGCGCGATTGCGTCATCATTCCGCGGTCCCATTAACACGAAATGCTGCACCTCTGTCAGTTGGTCCCTCAAAGCGGCGACAAGCGGGATGAATGTGGCGTCGAAAAACAGAACCCGGTCCTGCGCATGATTGATGATATAGGTCAGCTGCTCTGGAAACAGCCTGGGGTTTACGGTGTGGCACACGAATCCAGCACCCGAAGTGCCATAGTAAATTTCCAGATGGCGGCGGTTGTTCCATGCCAATGTCGCTATCCGAGCGTGCGGTTCCAGCCCAAGACCTAACAGTGCAGAACCTAATTTTCGTGCGTTCTCGGCGACTTGCGACCAGTTTGTTTCAGTCAAACTGCCGTCAGTTTCGACAGAGTAAATCTCGGTTTGGCCATGATAGCGATCGGCATGCTCGATCAGTGACGAGATCAGCAACGGTTGCGTCATCATTTGTCCCAGCATGGACATCCTCCCTGTGTCGGGGCCGCTTTTTGCAGCACCTTCTTGTTTGCCACGCATCTTTGGCTGTTGGCGCGGTCAAAAGAAATCCTGCCAAGCATTTAATTGTCTGACAATAGAAGAATGCGTCATGCAAGGGCTGCAAAGCTGGCTCTTATTCGGTTTCCCGGTGCAACATGGCATAGGCAACAAGGGCGGCGGTTGACCCGTCTTTGGTCTCGGTACCTTCTGCACCGTCCACGATTGGCCCCAGTGAAGTCGCCAGTTCCTTGCCCAGTTCAACGCCCCACTGGTCAAAAGAGTTGATCCCCAACAGGACCCCTTCGACGAATACGCGATGCTCGTACAGGGCAATGACCTGACCCAGAACAAAAGGCGTTAGCTTGGGGTACATCAGCGTGGTCGAGGGACGATTGCCAGCAAACACCCGATGTCGGGCCTGACGTTCGCATTCTTCACCCGTCAACCCTTTGTCGGCCATGCGCTGCCGCGCCTCGTCCAGCGATCGGCCGCGCATCAGCGCCTCGGACTGGGCCAGACAGTTGGCCAGCAGCAGCCGGTGATGGTGGGTCAGCTCGGGTTCATGTCCCTCGGCAGCGACCATGAATTCGCAAGGGATAACGTCTGTGCCCTGATGGATCAGCTGATAAAACGCATGCTGACCATTGGTACCAGGCTCACCCCAGACCACCGGACCCGAAGGAATGGTCAGCGCACTGCCGTCCATGGCAACGGATTTGCCATTCGACTCCATCTCGAGCTGCTGAAAATATGCGGGCAAGCGCAGGAGACGCTGATCGTATGGCAGCACGGCCCGGCTGGCATATCCCAGAACCTGCCGATGCCAGATACCGGTCAAAGCCAACATCACCGGCATATTCTCGGACCAATCGGCGGCGCGAAAATGCACGTCCATTGCCTGTCCACCACGCAAAAACGCGTCAAAGGCCGTCGAGCCTACGGCAATCATCACCGGCAGGCCCACAGGCCCCCAAACCGAATAACGTCCGCCGACCCAATCGGCGAAACCAAACACGCGCTGTTCGGGAATGCCAAAGGCCTGAGTCTTGTCCAAAGCACTGGAAACCGCAGCAAACTGTCGGGCCGGCTCCCCGCCGCCATCGACCATCCAGGCGCGCGCGGTGCGGGCATTGGTCATGGTTTCAATGGTCGTGAACGTCTTGGACGCGACAATCACAAGTGTCCGCGTCGGATCCAGCTGCCGTAGAACATCGGCAATATGTGCCCCGTCTACATTCGAGACATAGTGCAGCCGCGGCCCGTCGTGATACGGAGCCAGTGCATGCGTGGCCATAACCGGTCCCAGATCAGACCCACCAATTCCGATATTCACCACATCGGTAAAGCTGCCCCCTGCCCCGGCCACCGCGCCACCGCGCACCTCTTCGGCAAAGACACGCATCCGCTGCAGCGTATCCAGAACGCCAGGCATGACATCCAGACCATCCACGTCGACCGGACCGCCATCCAGATTCCGCAATGCCGTATGCAGAACCGAGCGTTCTTCGGTTTCATTGATCTTGGCACCCGCAAACATCGCGTCGCGCCTGTCGGCAAGCCCCGCCTCGTCGCATAGGCGGATCAGGGCCGCGCGAATATCCGTGTCAATCTGCGTCTTTGAATAGTCAAACAGCATATCGCCCGTCGAGGCCGAGAAAACATGTGCCCGATCCACGTCTTGTTCGAACAAGTCCAAAATGGAACGACCGCCATCTGACGCAAATGCCTTGAGAGTATCCAGGTTCATAACTCTACTCCGCCCAATGGACCGTCATGCCGCCCAACACAGCAGCAATCGGTGCCTCTTTGGGATGCAGGGACATGGCTCGGTCCAGCGCCTTGCGTTTGGCTTCCCCGAAAATCACCAGATGCTTAGACAATGCGCCATCCAAGACCGGAGCCGTTAATGTAATCCGCGCCTCGGGCTGAACTTCTGGTCGGGCCACGGCCAAAGGTGGCGCATGTCCGTCCAATGCGGCGGCCAACCCGTCCATCCCCGGAAACAGCGAGGCGGTGTGCATATCTTCGCCCATACCCAGCATGAGAACCGAAAGAGGCAGCACGGGCGCAATCAAGCTCTCAATTTCGGGCAGCACCGATTCCGGATCTTTGCCATCCAGATACAGAGGCACATATTGCGCGACTGAGGCGCGATTGGTCAGCAAACGCTCTTGGATCAGCCGCGCATTTGCGCGATCGCTGTCGCTGGGCACGCACCGTTCATCCGTTGGCAGAATTCGGACCCGGTCCCAATCCAAATCAGCGGCACACAATCCGTCAAAGACCGGCCCGGGTGTGGTACCGCCCGGCACAGCAAAAGAGACCAGATCGTGATGCAGCAGCGCCGCCTCAAGATCTCCGGCGATAGCATTGGCCACGTCGATGGCTAGCATATCCCGGTCGGCGTATTCCTGAACTTTCATGGGTTTATCCCTTGCCAACGGCGACCGTCCCGTTTCATCAGCAGCTCGGCGTCGCCCGGCCCAGTGCTGCCGCTCTCATAAGGTTTCGGCACGTCGCCACGCGCCTGCCATCCTGCGATGATCGGGTCTGTCCAGGCCCAGGCGGCCTCGACCTCATCACCGCGCATGAACAGCGTCTGATTGCCTCGGATCACATCCATCACCAGACGTTCATAGGCGTCTGGCGGGTCCTGATTCTCGGCGCCCAATGCCTCGGCAAAGCTCATATCCAAGGGCACGTCGACCAAACGCATGCCGCCTTGCCCGGGCTCTTTGATCGTCACTTTCAGCGTGATGCCCTCATTTGGCTGCAGGCGGATCGACAGCGCATTCGCATGACGCCCGGCATCCGCTCCAAAGATCGAGTGCGGCGCGTCTTTGAACATCACATTGATCACCGAAGACCGGGCCACAAGGCGCTTGCCCGTGCGCAAGTAGAACGGTGTTCCCGCCCATCGCCAGTTGCTGATATGCGCCCGCAGCGCCACATAGCTTTCCGTGGTCGAGCGCGGATTTCCAACGGCTTTGCGGTAACTTGAACTTTCGCCCTCAAACTGCCCCCGCACGATATGATGCGGCTTTACCGGGTCCAGAGCGCGAATGACCTTGAGCTTTTCATCACGCACCGCATCCGGGTCGAACTTGGCCGGAGGTTCCATGGCGATCAGGCACAAAAGCTGCATCAGGTGGTTCTGCATCATGTCGCGCATTGCGCCTGCG
The DNA here is from genome assembly GCF_059609905.1 of Ruegeria sp. YTSA226. Taxonomy (NCBI): domain Bacteria; kingdom Pseudomonadati; phylum Pseudomonadota; class Alphaproteobacteria; order Rhodobacterales; family Roseobacteraceae; genus Ruegeria; species Ruegeria sp. YTSA226. The sequence continues at coordinate 450,126 of NZ_JBXWMQ010000002.1, read as the reverse complement.
CGCTCGTAATACTCTTCACGGCCGTTAATTCCGACGGATTCGGCTACGGTGATCTGGATATGGTCGACATACTGGCTGTTCCAAAGTGGTTCGAACAACATGTTGCCGAACCGAACAGCCATCAGGTTTTGGACGGTTTCCTTGCCCAGATAGTGGTCGATTCGATAGATTTGACTTTCCCTGAAATGCGCGGCCAGCGTGGCATTCAAAGCCCGCGCACTTTCCAGATCATGGCCAAAGGGTTTTTCAACCACGATCCTCGTCTGCGGCGTTGTCAGATCATACGCCTCGATCCGTTCCGCCAGAGGGCCAAACAACCGCGGCCCCACCGAAAAATAGAACGCCCGAACCCGATTCGGCTGAAGTTTCCGCGCAAGCTCGGCCCAGCCATGATCCGCAACAGCATCCAATGTCACATAATCAACCCGCTGCAAAAACGCGTTCAACGCAGCAGTGTCCAGACTGTGTCGTCCGGCATGTGCCTCAAGCGAGTTGCGGACCAAATTGCGGAACTTGTCACGGTCGTAATCCGTTCTGGCCGCCCCGATTACTTGCGCGCCTTCAGCCCACTGGCCAGCACAAAACCGGCGAAACAGAGCGGGCAGGATTTTACCCTGCGCCAGATCGCCGGTTCCGCCAAAAATGACCAGATCAAAGGGGTCTACAGGTATGACGCGAGAAACCATGTGTTTTCCTTACCTTACCCTATGCTCAATGTCCAATGTTAGCGCAACCATTTTTGCGGATTTCCGCGACATCAATTCTCTGTCAGTTCACCCATGTCTCACTTTGCGAAACGGTCTGAAACCTCTAATTCAAGGTGACAACAGAAAAGAACCGGAAACCGGAATGAAAGACAACGCCCCTCAGATCGTCAATATCGGCAAGTTTCAAAACAAATTGGTGACAGCGGATGGCCAGACTCGTGCCTCGGTGGCGTTGACCAACCCCGAGACGCTCTGGTTCAATACCGGGACTTTGTGCAACATCGAATGTGTGAACTGCTATATCGAAAGCAGCCCGACCAATGATGCGTTGGTCTATATCTCGGCGGATGAAGTGCGCGACTATCTGGACCAGATCGAAGACAGAAACTGGCCCGTGCGTGAGATTGGCTTTACCGGTGGTGAGCCGTTCATGAACCCCGACATGATCGAGATGGCACGCGCGGCGCTGGAACGCGGCTATGAGGTGTTGATCCTGACCAACGCGATGCGGCCAATGATGCGCCAGAAGATGCGCGAGGGATTGACTGAACTTCAGCGCGACTACGCTGGGAAACTGACGCTGCGGGTATCGCTCGACCATTATCGTGCCGACCTGCACGATAAGGAACGTGGCAAAGGCAGTTTTGACAAAACCTTGGAAGGTATGAAGTGGCTACGCGATGGCGGATTCCGGATGGCTGTTGCCGGCAGAACCGTATGGGGCGAGGACGATGAAAAAAGCCGTCAGGGATATGCTACGTTATTCAACCGCCACGGGTTTGGCATCGACGCGCATGACCCTGCGCGAACGGTCCTTTTCCCGGAAATGGACGAGACCGTGGAAGTGCCGGAAATCACCACCGCCTGCTGGGGTATCTTGGACAAATCACCCGCGACTGTGATGTGCGCCAGTGCCCGGATGGTGGTCAAACGCAAGGGCGCTGAAAAACCGGCCGTTCTGGCCTGCACGTTGCTGCCTTATGAGCCGGAGTTCGAGATGGGGCATACGCTGGCCGAAGCGGAAACGGACGTGCACCTTAACCATCCGCATTGTGCCAAATTCTGCGTCCTGGGCGGGGCCAGCTGTTCGGGGTGATCAGTTCAGTTCCGGCGATTTCCAGAACTTTGAGCCCGACGCGCCCGCTGCCACGCGCCACCCTTTCTTGGACAGTTCAAAAAAAGACCGGCCATCGGTGAAGCGCACGGTTTCCGTCGTGTTTTCATCGCCGTACATGGCGCGGGTTTCGGCCGTCGCGTCATAGCCCTGGGTGATGAACTTATCCAGATCAGCAGGGGTTTCGAACATGATCACAAACTTGGATTCAAAGCCGCCGATGCCGATCGCGCCACCCACGCCGCCTGTTCCCATGTTCATATATGTGTGCTGGCCGGTGTCCTTTGACACCGCCACACCCCGCCCATACCCAGCCGAGACTGGAAACACCGTAACCTTGCGCGAGTCGAACACGGCATAGCCGGCACAGACCTCGTACAGCGCATGCGCTTCGGGATTTTCGGCCAGCAACTGATCCAGAATCTGCGTGGCCAATGTGTCCAGCTTGGCGCGCGTCTCTTCCGGAGTGGCCTCATTGCTTAGCAATTCGGTGGTCGAGTCGACCGTACCCTCAACAGCTTTCGCGCCTTTATCGATTGTCTCGCCAACGGTTTCGGCCCCTTGCCCGACAACGTCAGCCGCGTTTGCCGCGCCTTTTTTGATCTTGTCCAAAACTCCCTCAGCGGCGACTGGCTCACCAAGCAAAACGGCGGCGACAAACAGCAACATTCTGGGCATGCGGCATTTCCTTAGCTGATCAATGGTTTGGACACGACCCTAGCCTAAGAAAATCAAATCGAACACGCCCTTTCGTTGCACAGCCAATAATCTGTCAGGGCGGCTAATTCACCCGAAACTCGCCAACTTGATTGCGCCACTCTCCGGGCGCGATCATCTTACGGTGGGTGAATTTTACGGAATGTAAGGGACCTTCGATCTCTCGCTGCCAGAAATCAATGAACTCGAACAGTTTCGGATGATCCGGCGCCAGATCGTATTCCTGCCAGATGAAGGTGTTCAGAACATGGATATAGTCGGGCATGTGGTAGAATAATTCCGCCGTTGTCAGCCCATATCCTTTAAGCATCAATTCCGTTTCGCTGCGCTCCATTTCGACCTCAATATTAATTGCAAGGTCCGCCTATTGTATCACGAAAACACCCTAATCCTTAGTTAACAATATGTTACCGTGATGTTACCGGAGTTTCTCACTTGCAAAATGGTTGCTTGCTTGCACCTTATGTGCCGGGTCTGATAAGGTGTATCCACAAGATATAGAGTCTGCATACAGAACGGGCAGTTTACGTGAGCGATACGCCAGAAGTTCCTGAAAATATGGATGAAAACCCACCAGAACGCCCCGTTTACGGTGGCCCGACGGTCTCCATCGAATCCGAAATGCGCACGTCCTATCTGGACTATGCGATGTCGGTCATTGTTAGCCGTGCGATTCCTGATCTGCGCGATGGGTTGAAACCGGTACATCGGCGCATCCTTTACGCGATGCACGAGACCGGAAACACCCATGACAAATCCTATCGCAAATCGGCCCGTCCGGTCGGCGACGTAATGGGTAAATACCACCCACACGGCGACAGCGCGATCTATGACGCGTTGGTGCGGATGGCTCAGGATTTCTCGATGTCGCTGCCGCTGCTGGATGGTCAGGGCAACTTTGGCTCGATGGACGGCGATAACCCGGCGGCCATGCGCTATACCGAAGTTCGGATGGACAAGCCCGCCGCCTCTCTGCTGGCGGATATCGAGAAAGACACCGTCGATTTTCAGGACAACTATGACGGCAAAGACAGAGAGCCGACAGTCTTGCCCGCACGGTTCCCGAACATGCTGGTCAACGGCGCTGGCGGCATTGCCGTGGGCATGGCGACCAATATCCCGCCGCACAATCTTGGTGAGGTGGTCGACGCCACCCTAGCCCTGATCGACGATCCCGATCTGACGTCCGAGCAGCTGATCGAGTATGTTCCAGGCCCCGACTTCCCGACCGGCGGCGTAATGCTGGGCCGGTCCGGCGCGCGCAAAGCCTATTTGGAAGGGCGCGGCAGCGTCATAATCCGCTCCAAGACCCGCGTCGAGGAAATCCGCAAAGACCGCTATGCCATCGTGGTTGATGAGATTCCATATCAGGTGAACAAGGCTTCGATGATCGAAAAGATCGCCGAGGCCGTGCGTGAGAAGAGGATTGAAGGCGTCAGCCACGTTCAGGACGAATCCGACCGTAACGGCGTACGCGTTGTGGTCGAACTGAAACGTGATGCCACGCCCGAAGTGGTTCTGAACCAACTGTTCCGTTTTTCGCCGATGCAAACCTCGTTTGGCTGCAACATGCTGGCGCTGAATGGTGGCCGGCCCGAGCAGTTGACCCTGCGCCGCTTCCTGACCAGCTTTATCGATTTCCGCGAAGACGTTGTTGCCCGTCGCACTGCGTACGACCTGCGCAAAGCCCGCGAACGCAGTCACATCTTGTGCGGTTTGGCCGTGGCAGTTTCGAATGTGGATGAGGTGGTTGCAACCATCCGGTCATCCGCTGACGCCGCGCAAGCGCGTGAAAAGCTGATGACCCGCCGCTGGCCCGCGGCTGAGATCGAAAGCTATCTGCGCCTGATCGACGACCCTCTGTCGATGATGAACGACGACGGCACCTATAACCTGACCGAAGTTCAGGCCCGCGCCATCCTCGACCTGCGCCTGCAGCGATTGACCCAGATCGGTGTCAAAGAGGTTACGGACGAACTGGAAGAACTGGCGGGTAAGATCCAGGAATACCTGGATATTCTGTCCTCGCGAGAGCGCATCATGTCGATCATCGGGGACGAGCTGCGCAGCGTGCGTGAACAGTTTGCCGTGCCCCGTCGCACCGAGATCGTCGATTGGTCCGGCGACATGGAAGACGAGGACTTGATCGAGCGTGAGGACATGGTCGTGACCGTCACGTCGGGTGGCTACATCAAGCGTACTCCGCTGGCCGATTTCCGGGCGCAAAAACGTGGTGGCAAGGGCCTGTCGGGAATGCAGACCAAGGAAGAGGACGTCGTTACCAACCTCTTCGTGGCGAACACGCATACACAGTTGTTGTTCTTCACCACTGACGGGATGGTCTACAAGCTCAAAACCTGGCGTCTGCCGCAATCCGGGCGCACTGGCAAGGGCAAGGCCATTGTCAACATCCTGCCGATTCCGACCGGGGTTTCCATCGCGGCGATCATGCCCGTGGATGTGCCGGACGAAGAATGGGAAAACCTGCAGATCATCTTTGCCACCAGCGCAGGTGATGTGCGCCGGAACCGACTGTCGGATTTCACCAATGTCCGCCGCAACGGCAAGATTGCGATGAAATTGCCCGAAGGCATCGAACTGGTGAATGCACGCATCTGCTCTGAAGACGAAGATGTGATGCTGGTCACCAATTCGGGCCGCGCAATCCGGTTCCGCACCACTGATGTTCGCGTATTCAACTCACGCGAATCCACCGGTGTTCGGGGCATAAGGCTGAGCAGTGGCGACCGTGTCGTCTCGATGTCGGTGATCCGCCACTTTGAAGCTGATCCGGATGAACGCGCCGCCTATCTCAAGATGCGCCGCGCAGTGGCAGGCATCGCCGATGACGGTGAGACGGATGAGGATGAAGCAACCCCCGGCACCATCACGCAGGAACGCTATGCCGAGATGTCTGCGGCCGAGAACATGATCCTGACGATCACCACGGGCGGTGCGGGCAAGCTGAGCTCCAGCCACGACTACCCCGTTCGCGGGCGCGGTGGCATGGGTGTTGCGGCGATGGATAAGGCGATGCGCGGCGGGGCACTTGTGGCGTCGTTCCCGGTCGATATCGAAGATCAGATCATGCTGGCCACGTCCAAGGGTCAGTCGATCCGGGTCCCGATCGAAGGCATCTCATTCCGCTCGCGGTCAGCAGGTGGCGTGAAGGTGTTCAACACCGGCAAAGGCGAAGAGGTCGTATCCGTTGCCTGGATCGCAGATCAGGGTGATGAGGACGAGACGGAAGAATAAGCAATGAAAGCCGAGGCTCTCTGGCCTCGGCGATGTTTCTGGGTGTCTGGTGTGCGGACAAAACTGCCTATCAATGCATAGACCTAATGCCCGAATTAAGGCTAAGAACCGACCTGCATCGCGTGGTATTTTGATGCTCTTTATTTTACCTGAAGTTGGCGCATAAGGACCTCAACCATCTTTTGTGCCTCAGAAGCATCAAGCCGTCCGTGCTGCAACAAAAACTCTGCGACATCTCTGTCTGTGTACCGGCCCGTAACTATGTCATCGCGCAAGATCAACTTTTGGCGCGCAAATTCGGCGGCGTTGTCGTGGCAAATAATGCATTTTTCTTGGAATAGACGGCCAGATTCTTGGATGAACTCAAACTGTTCTATCAGCACATTGATTTCTTCGTCTGACAACTCGCCGTGTCCTGCCTTCAGATAATCAATGACGGGACGACCAGAAGCTTTTCCGACAATGCCGCTTTCTGACACAATCAATTTTTCGGAGACAAAATCTCCTGCATGCGGCAGGTGACAAGATGCGCAATTCTCTTCGTAGATCAAATGGGGATTCGCCCTCTGGGCAGTTGAGGGAACTGCCCAAACTATAATACTGATTGCTATACCAATTTGGATAAATCCGTTCATGTCGGAAGCGCCTAAGTAGTGGACAATCCATTGTCAGAGTAGGTGAACTAAAAGTCTCGATCCTTGACAAGTGTCAACTTATAAGCAGGTTGGCGCTTTCTCGGCAGGTTTGGGCTCAGAGCAAGCTTTCGTCTCCTATCACGAATTGGGTGTACGATTGAGTGCGTTGTCTGGTCAGGCCCAGTTAGGCCCACTATCACAACCCGTACAACGATCCAAACTTTTGCTCCAGATACTCCAACAGTGGTTCTGGACCCGGTTCCATTCCACTTGCGCGTTGGATGATCTCGCGTGGGGCGAAAAGGCCGCCGTGGCGTTGGAGGTTTTCGCGCAGCCAACCGGTGGCGCCCGACGTGTCACCCTCGGCCAGTTGAGTATCCAGATCGGGCAGCGCGGATCGCAGAGCCTGATTCAGGCATCCGGCATAGACATTGCCCAGCGAGTAGGTCGGGAAATACCCGAACAGACCGACGGACCAATGGACATCCTGCAGACACCCGTTCGAGGGCTTATCAACCGCATAGCCGAAATCGGCCTTGAACCGGTCATTCCATGCACCCTCAAGGTCTCTGACCTGCAGATCGCCGCTCATCAACGCACGCTCAAGATCAAAGCGCAGCATGATGTGCAGGTTGTACTGCACCTCATCCGCCTCGGTGCGGATATAGCCGTTATGGATCCGGTTGACCGTGGCATAGAACGCATCGGCATCGGCGACGCCGAAACTGCCAAAAGCCTCGACCATCTGGCCAAACAGCCAGCCAGTATAGGCGCGTGATCGACCCAGTTGGTTTTCGTAAATCCGGCTCTGGCTTTCGTGCACGCCCATCGACACGCCCTGCCCCAGCGGGGTCAAAAGGTAGGCTGGGTCGATGCCCTGTTCATAGGCGGCGTGGCCGACCTCGTGAATGGTTGAATAGAAACAGTTGAACGGATCGGTCTCGCTGGTGCGCGTGGTGATCCGCACGTCCAATCCGCTGCCCGAGCTGAACGGGTGAACGGCCTTGTCGACCCGGCCAGTGTTCAGGTCGTAACCGAATCCGGTGGCCAGCTTCTGTGACAGGCGCATCTGGGTCGCTGAGTCAAACGTCCCAGTCAGGGCGGCCGGTCCGGGCTGATCCAGTACGGCTGCTCGCAATGCTACCAGACGCGGACGCATCTGGTCAAAGATCGCAGCGATCTGAGTGCCGGTCGTATAGGGCTCGTAATCTTCGACCATGGCGTCATAGACATCACCGCCCTGTGCCAGGGCCTGACCTTCCTGACGTTTGAGCGCCACAACCTCTTCCAACACGGGCAAAAAGGCCGCCACATCCTCATCGGCGCGCGCCTGTGCCCATGTGCCCTGCGCGGCTGAGGTAACGCGTGCGATGGTCTTGGCCAAATCGGCGGGCACTTTCACGGTCCGCTCATAGGACCGGCGGATCTCGCGCAGTTGCGCGCGGGCGACATCGTCCTGCGGGTCGGCCTGCTCCAGCCACTCTGCCACACGCGGATCAGACCGTCGGGCATGCAAAACAGATTCGATCGCGGCCATTTCTTCTGCGCGCTGCGGTGCTGCGCCGCGCGGCATAACTGTTTCCTGATCCCATCCCAGACGCCCGGCAATCTGACCAAGGGCTGAAGTTTCACGTTGGAAGGCCATCAGTTTATCATAGGCAGTCATCTGGGTCAGGCTCCGCGGATCGAAGTTGCGATGGGATAGGCTGTCAGGAAGCGCGCACGCAGGATCAGAGTCCACACGATCACGGCCATGAACTGATGGAAAATGGCGATCTGCCAGGGGGCCGCGTAGATCACGGTCATGATCCCGACAACCACCTGCAGCGACAAGGCAGCGAACATCATGTTGAAGGCAAAGCGCGTTTGCGGATGCGCACTGGAATTGCCACGCCGCCAGACAACGATGGCAAAGATCAACAGCAGATAACCCGCGCAACGATGGATGAACTGCACAAGCCCGGGGCTTTCGAAAAAGTTCCGCCACATCGGTTCCAGTATCGCCGCGTCCGGCGGGAAAATCTGCCCGCCGATCAATGGCCAGTCGGTATAAGACCGCCCAGCGTCGATACCTGCGACAAGTGCGCCGATGAGGATCTGCAGGAATGCGAAATGCATCAGGCCGGTAGACAGGGAAAACAGTTTGGCCTCTTTCGCGCGGCGGGCCTGCATCAGGTCACGCTCTTCCCGGCCAAGTTCGAACATATACCAGGCGAGGAAACCCAAGATCACAAAGGCCAGACCCAGATGGATCGCCAGGCGATAGCTGGCAACGGCGATCATCCCCTCGCCCTGCGTCACGCCGGACGCGACCATCCACCAGCCAACGGCGCCCTGTACCCCACCCAAGGCACCGGGGATCACCAGCTTGCCGGTCCAGCCGGTGGGTATCTTGCGCGCAATAAGGAACCCAAAGAAGCCAAGCGCCCAGACCAGCCCGATCACGCGGCCCAGCTGGCGGTGGCCCCATTCCCACCAATAGATGGATTTGAAATCCGCAAGCTCCATCCACTGGTTCTGGATGCGCCACTGGTCGATTTGCTTGTACTTGTCGAACTCGGCCTGCCAGTCGGTTTCGGTCATCGGCGGGACAGCCCCTGTGAGCGGGCGCCATTCGGTAATCGACAGCCCGCTATCGGTCAGGCGGGTCAGCCCACCCACCGCAATCATCACAACCACAAGCGCAAACAGGATCATCAGCCAGGCCCGGATAGCCTTACGCGCACCACCGCGGCCCCGGTCAATCATACCAGGTTGAACCGCTTGTTGTTTTTCAGAGTCTGAGACCTCTTCGAAGATGCTGCGCTTGCCGCTCATGCGTTCCTCATGTGTCTTGAATTTCGTTGCAAGCTAGGACCACCATGGGACGAGGTCCAGCCTTACCCTTTGTCTTTCCAACGGACCATCTGACGCATGACCCCGTGCAACATCTGCACATCCGCCCGCGTCATTCGCATCCGTGACCACAGATTGCGCAGATTGGTCTTCATGCTTTCGGCCTTTTCGGGGGGGTAAAAGAACCCCGCCTCTTCCAGCCGGTCTTCATAATGTTCGACCAGTTTTTCGACCTCGATGCCTGTGGCCCAGTCGCCTTTGCCCAGATCGGTTGCCTCATGCACGACGTCGCCTGTCTGACGCATCCACTCATAGGCGGTCAGCAACACGCATTGTCCAAGGTTCAATGAGGCATATTCCGGATTCACCGGGACCGAGATGATGGCATTGGCCTTGGCGATATCCTCATTCTCAAGCCCTGCCCGTTCCGGGCCGAACAGCACGGCGACTTTTTCGCCCGCAGCGACCTTTTCGGCCGCGATCTGCATAGCCCGTTCGGGGCTGAAGACCGGCTTGGTCAACCCGCGCTGGCGGGCCGTGGTGGCAAAGACATAGGTGCTGTCGGAGAGTGCGCCAGCCAGATCGTCAAACAGCTGCGCCTCATCCAGCAGACGGCCCGCCCCACTGGACATGGCCACCGCCTTGGGGTTTGGCCAGCCATCACGTGGGGCCACGATCCGCATCCGGTCCAGCCCGAAATTCCACATCGCTCGCGCGGCGGCACCGATGTTTTCACCCATCTGCGGGCGCACGAGTACAAATGAGGGCTGGGATTTGTCGCTGGGCATGGTTGTCTCCGAAAACTGCGCCTGCTGTAATCGTCGCGCCAACGCAGGGCAAGCCATTGGCGGCGCCAATTCTGCCTGAAACAGGCATAAAAGTTTGCTTCCGGCCCGCAATCCGCTAAACCGCGCAAAAGACTTAAAGCTAAGGACGCGCCGATGGACACCCCCGAGCAGCCGCAGATTTACCTGATCACCCCGCCGACCATCACGTTGAGCACGTTCCCCGACCAACTGGCCCGCGTTCTGGACAGCACCGAAATCGCCTGTATCCGACTGGCCCTTGCGGGAAATGACGAGGATACGATTGCCCGTGCCGCTGATGCCTGCCGCGAGGTGGCACATACACGGGACGTGGCGCTGGTGATTTCCAACCACGTCCTGTTGGCGCAGCGTCTGGGTCTGGATGGGGTGCATCTGGATGATGGCGCGCGCTCGGTCCGGTATGTGCGTAAGGAATTGGGTGCCGATGCCATTGTCGGCTGCTTCTGCGGCACCTCCAGCCATGACGGCATGTCGGCTGGTGAGGCCGGGACGGATTATGTGGCCTTTGGCCCGGTTGGTACGTCCTCTTTGGGTGACGGAACCGTGGCCGAGCACGATCTGTTCCAGTGGTGGTCCGAGATGATCGAAGTGCCGGTTGTGGCAGAAGGTGGCCTGACCCCCGAATTGATCCGCGACCTCAGCCCCTTCACCGATTTCTTTGGCATCGGGGATGAGATCTGGTCACAGGATAACCCGGCCGCTGGACTGAACGACCTGATCACCGCCATGGGCTGAGCAGGATGTGAGCGTTAACCCTTGCACCCACGCCGGGGCTGCGGCATGACGTCGACATGACTCAGAACAGCGAAATTCTTTGTATCGGTTCTGTCCTGTGGGACGTGATCGGACGTTCTGCCAGCGCCATGCGGCAGGGGTCGGACGTGCCCGGGCGGATCACCCGCCTGCCCGGTGGCGTGGCGATGAACATTGCCATGACGCTGGTGCGGTTTGGCATGACGCCCACCCTGTTGACCGCCATTGGCCGCGATCCCGAAGGGGATGAGCTGGTCAATGCCTGCGCCCGGCTAGGGATGGTAACGGATCACATCTATCGCTCGCAGGACCTGCCGACCGACCGATATATGGCTGTCGAGGGCGCCAATGGGTTGATTGCCGCGATTGCGGACGCCCATTCACTTGAGGCTGCAGGGGCAAAAATTCTGAAACCCCTGATGCAAGGCCCATTAGGCACAGAGACCATGCCATTCGATGGTCCTGTTGCTTTGGATGGCAACCTGACGCTGTCGCTTTTGGAAGAAATCGCGCAAAGCCCAGCCTTCGCCGGGGCCGACCTGCGCGTGGCACCGGCCTCACCCGGCAAGGCCGATCGCCTGCTGCCTTTCCTCAAACATGCCCGCGCGACGCTTTATGTGAACCTCGAAGAAGCTGGCATCCTGTGCCAGCGCGAATTCGCGGATTCGGCAAGCGCCGCCAAGGGGCTGCTAGATCGCGGCGCGCTGCGCGTGCTGGTGACTGATGGCGGCAGTTCGGCAACCGTTGCCAGCGCTGAGGAAATCTTGACCCAAAAACCCCCATCCGTTCTAGTCACCCGTGTGACCGGCGCGGGTGATACATTCATGGCGGCGCATATCGCATCCGAGGCCACCGGTGCCCCAAGCGATGAGGCCCTGTCACGTGCCCTGCATGCCGCCGCAACTTACGTTTCCGGAGAAACCCCACTGTGATCAACATTCAATATTCTGCCGAGGTCCGCGCCGCCAAAGACGCAGGCCAACCTATCGTTGCGCTGGAAAGCACGATCATCACCCACGGTATGCCCTACCCGCAGAACATCGAGGTTGCGGCACAGGTTGAACAAGACATTCGAGAGGCGGGCGCGGTGCCAGCCACCATGGCGGTGATCAATGGTACGCTTCACGTCGGTCTGGAAACCGAAGAGTTGAAAGCACTGGGCCAAGCGCATGGGGTCGCCAAACTGTCCCGTGCCGATATGGCCGCCTGCATGGCAACCGGTGGGACCGGTGCAACAACGGTCGCCGCAACCATGATCGCCGCCCATCACGCCGGGATCGACGTTTTTGCCACCGGCGGTATTGGAGGCGTCCACCAAGGGGCTGAAACCTCGTTCGATATCTCTGCTGACCTGCACGAATTGGCCCATACCCCGGTCACGGTTGTTGCCGCAGGCGCCAAAGCCATCCTCGATCTGGCCAAGACGCTTGAGGTTCTGGAAACACTGGGCGTTCCGGTCATTGCCTATGGCCAGGACGAATTTCCGGCCTTCTGGTCGGCAAAATCCCCGCTGGCAGCCCCTCTGCGCATGGACAGTGCGGAAGACATCGCGCACGCACATGCGACCAGACGCGCGCTTGGCCTGCCCGGCGGCCAACTTGTCGCCAATCCGATCCCGGAGGCCGATCAGATCCCATCCGAGGAACTGGCCCCGATCATCGCCTCGGCACAGGCGGATGCAGATGTGCATCGGATCAGCGGTAAAGGGGTCACACCCTACCTGTTGCAACGGATTTATGAGCAGACCGAAGGTCGTTCTCTGACCGCCAATATCGCATTGGTCCGCAACAATGCCCGCCTGGCAGCCGGGATCGCCCGCGCCCTGTCCGCCAAGGCGGATTAACATATAGCTATTGTACCAAGGCCAAGGACTGCTTAACTAAATTCGCAAGCCACTCAGGACCGTAATGAACACTCCTTTTGACGAAGAACCCAACCGACAGCCCGGCCTGTTCTCACGGCTGCGCGCGTCCTTTCTGACGGGCATCGTCGTTATTGCGCCGGTGTGGTTGACGATCTGGCTGATCTGGTCTGTTGTCGGCTGGATCGACAGTGCGGTCCTGCCGTTGGTTCCCCACCAATTCCAGCCTGAACAATATGTTGGCATCAACCTGCGCGGTGTAGGTGTCATCTTTTTTCTGGTGTTCACCGTCGTGGTTGGCTGGGTTGCCAAGGGCATCCTGGGCCGGTCCTTTATCTCGTTCACCGAAAGCCTGGTGAACAGGATGCCGGTCATCCGGTCCATCTATTCAGGCATCAAGCAGATTTCCGAGACCGTCTTTGCCCAGACTGAACGGTCATTTGAAAAAGCCTGTCTGGTTCAATATCCGCGCCGTGGCATCTGGGCCATCGGGTTCGTCTCGACCACCGCCAAGGGAGAAGTCAACGAACGCGCAGAAGCGGGTGGCGATCTGTACAGCGTGTTCATTCCGACGACACCCAACCCGACATCGGGGTTCCTGCTGTTCTTTCCGATCGAGGACGTCATCCTATTGGACATGTCGATCGAAGATGCCGCCAAGCTGGTGATTTCGGCCGGTCTTGTTTACCCGAACGACAAAGACCCGACCCAGCCACCAGAGTGACTATCCAAACATTTCCGGCAGATTGACCGTGCTGCGTGCACCCAGATCGGCCTTGTGATCTGTCAAAAACTGATCAGCTGCATTGCGGCCAGCTTCTTTGAGCTTATGCAGGACCACAGGGTTGGGCACTGTCTTGGTCGCGACCGAGAGGTCATTCATCAACGCGTCATCGGCAATCATGTGAACCAGAACACGGCTCATTTCGCCCGCTTTCAGCTTGCCATCTTCCAGCAAGCGCTGAACGAAGCTTATGGCCCTCAGTTCCCGAAACAGCGATGAGTTAAAGCCAATCTCATTGATCCGGTTCTGGATCTGCTGCGGCGTCTTGGGGATTTCTTCCCGTTCCAGAGGGTTGATGTTCACGATCACCACGTCCTCGGGCAGATCGGAATTGAACAAGGGATACAGAGCTGGATTACCGGTATATCCGCCATCCCAGTAAGCCTCGGTCCGGCCCGATTTTGGATCGAATATCTCGACCGCCTGAAACAGGGTTGGCAAACAGGCGGAAGCAAGGATGGCCTCAGTCGACAGCTCATTCCCTGTGAACACCCGTATCTTTCCGCTGCGCACGCATGTCGCGCAGACATACAGACGCGGACCTTCGGCAGCGCATATTTCATCGAAATCAAAGCGCTCAACCACGGGCTGCAAGGGGTTACGGTAGAACGGCCCATAGGCATAAGGCGAAACCAATCGCGACCAGGCGTCGCCTACAGCAAACGGCAGCGAATTTTCGATGGACTGTGCGATATGTGAGGGCTCAAACGCACGCATCCAGTTGGTCAGGTTCGTATCGTCGACGGCCCCCATACGAGCCCAGAGCGCATCAAGATTGGCGCGCGCGCCCTCCCGGCCGCCCCGTACCATGCCAGACTTATAGGCCGCACCGTTCAGTGCACCTGCCGATGTTCCGGTGATCGCCGCGACTTCGATATCATCTTCGTCCAGCAGACGATCCAGCACACCCCAAGTGAACGCGCCGTGCGCGCCGCCGCCCTGCAAAGCCAGATTGATACGTATCACTGCCCTACTCCCCAAGGCTCAGAGCGCGGTCCACCCGCCATCAACTGAAATCGTCGTGCCGGTGATCTGCGCCGCCGCATCCGAGCACAGAAAGATCGTCGTACCGCCCAGTTGTTCGACCGTAGCGAATTCTTTCGAAGGTTGCCGCTTTAGCAGGACATTCTTCACGACATCCTCACGGCTCATATCGTATTCTTTCATCGTATTGGGTATCTGCTCTTCGACCAGCGGCGTCAGCACATATCCCGGGCAAATCGCATTACAGGTAATCGGCTCTTGTGCGGTCTCGAGGGCTACGGTTTTGGTCATCCCGACAACACCGTGCTTGGCCGCGATATAGGCGGCTTTGAAAGGCGATGCCGTCAACCCATGGGCCGATGCAATATTCACCACCCGTCCCCAGCCCGCCTTGCGCATCATCGGCAACGCGGCGGCAGTGGTGTGAAAGGCCGAGTTCATGTTGATCGCAATGATCGCGTCCCATTTGTCGGTTGGAAACTGATCAATCGGCGCCACATGCTGAATGCCGGCATTGTTGACCAGGATATCGCAGGCTCCAGCCTTTTCGATCAGCGCCCTACACTCGTCACCCTTGGACATGTCCGCTTTGATATAGCGCGCGTTGGTTCCGGTTTCCTGCCCGATCTCTGCGGCCAGAGCATGATCTTCGTCGCGGTCAGTAAACGAATTCAGCACCACATCCGCCCCGGCTTTGGCCAACTCGCGGGCGATGCCCAGCCCGATGCCCGAATTCGATCCTGTGATGATTGCTGTTTTGCCCGAAAGACTCATGGGTGCTCTCCGTCAGATTCCGTGTTGACGGCACAGTGCCATGCTGCACCTGCAAAGAAAACGGGGAAAGATTGAGGGCGCTGTATCAGCGAAAATCGCACAAAAAAAACGCCCGCACGAAGCGGGCGTTAAGTTATTGAGGCAGGTTTCATACAGGCAAGAAACCTATCGAGCAGTACGCCCTTTATAAGCAATTCTACGCCTTCGTCCAAGCTAAAAGTTTGATAATATGAAAAATCATGGCTACGGTGAATCCCAACAAAATAAGGCCAGAGCAGGATTGTTTCCAAAATGAGCCCCGATTTCCTTCGCCCCGTTCGCCCTATGATCGCGGGAATCGTTAGTGTTTTTGCCGTTGCAGCAGCCCATGCAGAATCGACCCATGGCATAGCTATGTATGGCGACCCTGCCCTACCACCGGATTTTGTGTCGCTACCCTATGTCAACGCTGATGCACCCAAAGGCGGCAAAGTCGTATTTGGAAATACCGGCGGCTATAACAGCCTTAACCCGTTTGTGCAAAAAGGCACGTCACCCTGGCAGTTGCGATTTTGGACCCATGAAAGCCTGATGGGGCGTTCCTGGGACGAACCTTTCACTCTTTACGGGTTGTTAGCCGAATCAGTTGAGACGGCTCCAGACCGATCCTGGGTCGAATTTACCCTGCGAGAGAATGCCCGATTCTCGGATGGGTCACCAGTCACTGTCGAGGATGTCATATGGTCATATGAGACTTTGGGAACCGAAGGGCATCTGAGATATCGCGGCCTTTGGGGAAAGATCGACAGTATCGAACAAACCGGACCGCGTTCCGTCCGCATCACGTTTAACGACCCCGACCGCGAGCTTGCGTTGATCGCCGGGATGCGCCCGATCCTTCAGAAGGCACAGTGGGAGGGTAAAGACTTTGCCGACGCGCCGCTGCAAGACATCCCCTTGGGGTCTGGACCATATGTCATCGACGGGTACGAAGCCGGACGGTATGTGAACCTGCGTCGCAATCCGGATTACTGGGGCGCTGACATTCCGTTTCGGCGCGGCACCATGAATCTGGATGAGATGCGGATCGAGTTCTACGGGGATGGCACAGTCGCATTCGAGGCCTTCAAAGCAGGCGAGCTCTCAGCCGTGCGCGAGTTTAACGCCGATAAGTGGAACAACCAGTATGACTTCCCCGCGGTACAGCGCGGCGATGTGCTGAAAACCGAAATCCCGCATCGCAAGCCTTCGGGCATGACCGGATTTGTCATGAATACGCGCAAGCCACCCTTCGATGATTGGCGCGTGCGCGAGGCTCTGACTCTGGCTTTCAATTTCGAATTCATCAACGACACCGTCACCGGAAGCGCGCAACCGCGGATAACCTCGTATTTCTCGGGCTCGGATCTGGCGATGCAACCCGGTACTGCCACCGGTCAGGTGGCTGAACTGCTGCAGCCGTACGCCGATACACTGTTGCCCGGTACGCTGGAAGGTTACGAGCTGCCGGTAGGTGACGGTTCGGAACGCAACAGGGCCAATCTGCGCAAGGCAACCAAGCTTCTGCAAGAGGCTGGCTGGACAGTTCAGGATGGCGTGTTGCGAAACGCAGATGGCGAAGCGTTCATCGTTGACATGGTCATCAGCCAGGGCAGCCTCAACGTTGTCCAGAATGTCGGAACGATCGCCGAAATCTATGCGCGTACGCTTGAACGGCTTGGCATCGAGCTTACAGTCGAAAAAATCGACGACGCACAATACACCTCTCGGATGGATGCGCATGATTTTGACATGACCCCATTTCGCCGGGCTCTTTCCCTGTCGCCGGGTAACGAACAACGCCTGTATTGGGGCAGTGAAAATGCTGACACGGCAGGAACACGTAACCTGATGGGGGTTCAGTCGCCAGCAGTGGACGGTTTGATCGATACGATGCTGGCCTCTGAAAGCCACGAAGATTTCGTGTCTGCGACCCGCGCGCTGGATCGCGTTCTAACCGCTGGCCGGTATGTCATCCCGATCTGGAGCTTTGACGTCGGCCGGATTGCACATGCGCGTGAGCTGAAACAGCCGGAAACCCTGCCCATATACGGTGACGGGCCGGAATACATGCCGCAGGTCTGGTGGTACGAGGAATAGCAGCGCCTCAAAAGAGGCGGCCCCGTCCTTTCCTAATTGCTAACTGTCCGTGCCAATCTCGTTCCAGAGGATCGCAACCGCTGCAGATGTGATGCAATAAGACCCGTTCGGCGTTTGCTGTGTGGGTCTCATACCCTTCGGCGGATTCTGGCACAGACCCGCAGTACCACGACATGCAGGTAAAGGCTGTGGGCATTCCGCTATAAATTGATGCGATCCCTAGTTTCAGACAAATTTGAAAAATTTCAACAAGGGGCTTTACGTAACGGGTTCGAAAGATATAGCCTGCGACTAGTACAAATGTATCCAATTTGAATTACGCCAAACATTACCGACACATAGCTGTGTTACAACATCAGGAACAGTATTTTCGGACCAGCCTCCACTCACTCAAAACTATTTGGTCCGTAGGCCCGTCTCAGATTTCCTGTGGCGGGCCTAACTGATTTAAACTTCGCACGCTCAAGGTGCGACATTTTGCCATAGCCCTACCTGCAAACACCATTCGTACCCTGAATTCAGGGCCGAGCAGATCTGTAGCCAGACAAACAGAAAGCCCAATTGATGTTTAAGTGGAACGATCTGACGCAAGATTGGAATGAAATGTACGCCCGTGCAAAACGGCGGTTTCCCAATTTGCGCGACCGAGACATGGATGCGGTCGGGCGCGACCGTGCGCAATTCGAGGCTTATCTGGCCGAACGCCATCATCTGACGGTGAACGAGGCACATGAAGAGCTTGAGGATTTCCTGTTCACCGAAGCGCTAACCCGTGAAGTCACCAAACATCTAGGTAAGTGACGTCACCCACAGGATCATCGCGTCTTCTTCACTGACCGAAACGACATTATGCCCCATGCTGCCGTCGTAATAGGCGCTGTCACCGCGGCGCATTTCGACGGGTTCGTAGAACTCGGTATACAGGCGAACGACACCCGTCAGCACGTACAGGAATTCTTCGCCATCGTGGCGGACCCACCCGTCAAACTCATCCATCGACCGGGCACGTACACGGGCGCGATAGGGCAGCATCTGCTTTTTCGTAAGCGTCTCAGCCAGCAGTTCGTGCTCGTATGTTGTGGTTGCGTGGCTGGTGCCTTGCCCCATCCGGGTCACAGCCATACGCCCGATCACCTGCTCGCGCTGTGGCGGCGTGAACAGCTGCGGAACAGAGATTTCCAGCCCGATCGCCAGTTTCTTCAGCGCATCGTATGTAGGCGACATCTGCCCGTTTTCGATTTTGCTGAGTGTTGAACGCGCCAATCCCGCCTGATTGGCCGCTTGTTCCAAAGTCCAGTTGCGCGCCTTGCGCAATTCACGCACACGGACGCCAAGGTCCAGCGGTTCGACCTCTGTGTGCTCGCCCGAGTTTCGGGCAATTCGGATCAGAGATGTCTGCTCTTTGGTTCTCATGCGCCACTCTATAGGGCCAGCCTGTCCCGCTTGCAACGCAGCAGTTGCCGCGTTAGCCAGACGCCATGCTTTCCCTTTTCGATCAAGGCCCGCCCAAGGCCTGCCCCACCCCTTTCAATCTGGCCGCGCATGTGTTGCGTCAAGCAGATCGCAATGGCGACAAGATTGCCTTGTCGGTACTTGGCGCAACGTCGGCACAGAACTGGAGCTTTTCTGCGTTGAAACGCGCGATCCTTGCAACCGGTACAGGTCTGCTGGGGGCCGGTCTGAAACCGGGCGATCTGGTCTTGATGCGTTTGGGGAACACGGTTGATTTTCCAATAACCTATCTGGGTGCAATCGCGGTCGGCATTGTACCCGTGCCGACATCGTCACAGCTGACACAGCCGGAAACGGCAAAGATCATCCAAGATCTGAAGCCCGCCGCCATATTGCGCGATCCCGATATCGCCAGCGCGGATCACCCGAACCAAATATCTTTGAGCCAACTGCGCGAGATGCGCGATCTACCTCTGGCCGAGTTTCGGATGGGCGACCCCGAAGACATGGCTTATGTGGTCTATACCTCTGGCACCTCGGGCAAGCCACGGGCCGTTGCACATGCCCATCGTGCAATTTGGGCGCGGCAGATGATGGTGGATGGGTGGTACGGCCTGCAGGAAACGGATCGATTGTGCCATGCAGGTGCGTTCAACTGGACCTATACGTTGGGGACAGGACTGATGGATCCCTGGACTATTGGCGCGACAGCGTTGATACCGGAACCCGGCACCGATCTGTCGAACCTACCCGATATGCTGCGCAATCACCGTGCCACGATATTTGCTGCAGCTCCGGGCGTGTTTCGGAAAATTTTGAACGAAGCAAACGATCTGCACCTTCCCGATCTGAGGCACGGTCTTTGCGCTGGCGAAAAACTCTCACGGCATCTGCACCAGAAATGGACACGGATCACCGGGCGCGAGTTGTATGAAGCTTTTGGAATGTCCGAATGCTCGACCTTCATCTCTTCAAGCCCAGCCTATCCGGCACGTGGCGATGCACTGGGGCAACCACAACCCGGGCGACGTGTGGCAATTCTGGGTCCAGACGGGCCGGTTCCACAGGGGAAAGAAGGGACCATCGCCATCCACCGATCAGACCCCGGCCTAATGCTGACCTATCTCAACGCGCCGGACGAAGCGCTGGCCAGGATGCAGGGCGAGTGGTTTCTGACCGGCGATCAGGGTGCAATGGCAGTTGATGGTCAGATCACCTATCTTGGCCGAGACGATGATATGATGAATGCAGGCGGCTACCGGGTCTCACCGATCGAGGTCGAGGCCACATTGTCCCGATATCCCGGCATCTCGCAGGTCGGCGCGGCCACCGTTGAGGTCAAGCAGGACAGTTTTGTCATAGTGGCATTCTATACCGGGCCGGAAAAGCTGGACGAGGACGCCCTGCGCGCCTATGTCGAGACAAATCTGGCGCGCTATAAGCAACCGCGCGCCTTTATCCATCTGCCTCAGCTGCCAACAGGCGGCAATGGCAAACTTTTGCGCCGGGCGCTGCCGGCCTATTTCAAGGCGACCAATACATGACCCAGACCGTCAAGCTCGACATCATGTCTGACCCGATCTGCCCCTGGTGCTATATTGGCAAGACTCATCTGGACAAGGCGTTGGCTGCAACTCCGGATCATCCATTCATCATTGAATGGCACCCCTTTCAGCTGAACCCCGATATGCCGGTCGAAGGCATGGATCGGCGCGAATACTTGGAGCGCAAATTCGGCGGCAAAGACGGTGCCATCCGTGCGTATGCCCCGGTGGTCGAGCATGCCGAAAATGCAGGTTTGGGCATCGACTTTGAGGGGATGAAGCGCACCCCGAACACGCTGGATGCTCATCGGCTGATCCACTGGGCCGGGATCGAAAACAAGCAGAACGCTATAGTTGATGCCCTGTTTCAGGCCTATTTTGTACAGGGTCGCGATATCGGCGACCACGAGGTTCTGGCGGATATTGCCGACAGTCAGGGGATGGACGCCGCCGTCGTCATGAAGCTGCTGAAATCCGACGCCGACCGCACCGACATCAGCAACCGTGACGCGCATTCCCGGCAGATGGGTGTGACGTCGGTACCGACTTTTATCGTTGCCAACCAACATGCTGTCCCCGGCGCGCAACCACCGGAAATGTGGGAACGCGTGATCGGTGAAATCATGTCTCAAATCGAGGCTTCCCCTGCAAAATAGCACAGCCTCCTGTGCATTCTGATCACTGGCCGTGCCCAATCCGCTGTGATAGCGCGAACGGGTCAGGAGAGCCCCATGAGTAATCGCATGCCGCGCGGAGAATTTGTCGCTTTGATCGCAATGATGTTTGCGACAATCGCGTTTTCTATCGACTCGATGCTGCCCGCCCTGCCGCAGATCAGCGCGCAACTCAGCCCAGGTGATGCAAACAAGGCGCAGTTGATCCTGACCTCATTTGTGCTGGGCATGGGGATCGGCACCTTTTTCACCGGCCCTCTGTCGGATGCATTCGGGCGCAAGCCGGTAATTTACGTCGGCTCTGCGCTGTATATCCTGTCTGCCGCAGTTGCCTGGGCCACCTCCTCGCTTGAGATGCTGTTGATTGCGCGCATCTTTCAAGGCATTGGCAGCGCGGCCCCACGCGTGGTGGCCATGGCCATTATCCGTGACCTTTATTCCGGCCGTGAGATGGCCCGCATCGTCTCGATTGCCATGATGATCTTTACGCTGGTTCCCGCCATCGCGCCCATGATGGGTGCCGGGGTGATCGCTCTGGCCGGGTGGCGTGGCATCTTCGCTTCGTTCATGTTGTTCTCTTTGACCACCATCACGTGGATGGGCCTGCGTCTGAGCGAACCTCTGGCACCCGAAAATCGCCGTCCCCTGCGCCTGCCGCTCATGATTGATGCCGCGCGGCAGATGTTTGCACACCCGACTGTGCGGGTTTCGATCATGGTGCAAACGCTTTGCCTTGGGATGCTGTTCACCATGCTGACGATGGTACAACCTGTTTATGACATCATCTACGACAGAGCAGATAGTTTCCCATTCTGGTTTGGTTTCGTTGCTCTGATGGCTGGCTCGGCCAGTTTGTTGAACGCGACTTTGGTCATCCGATTGGGGATGCGCCGGATTGTAACCTGGACTTTGGGCGCACAGATCATCTTTACGTGTTTTGTCATGGTAATGAATGGTCTGGACCTTTCTGATGGCGCCTCATTTGCGCTTTTTGTCAGTTGGCAGACTGCCGTGTTCTTCATGGCCGGTATGACGATGGGCAACCTGAATGCCATAGCGATGGAGCCGATGGGCCATATTGCGGGCATGGCAGCGTCAGTCATAGGCGCGGTATCAACCGTTCTGGCCGCTGCAGTAGCAGCCCCCTTGGGACAGTTGTTTGACGGATCGATCCTGCCCTTGGCAATAGGTGTCCTGACCATGTGCACGATGGGGTTCGGCCTGATGCTGTATATGGGCCGGATAGAAGACAGATTGCCCGCCTGATCTGTGCAGAGCGCGTGAAACACGTTATCCTCCCCTTGTTTCGAGGGGAGATTTTCAATGAGCGACTACTACGATCTGGGCACGCATTCCTGTCCGGTAAGCACCTCTTCGCCCGATGCGCAACTGTGGTTCGACCGGGGGCTGGTCTGGAGCTATGGCTATAACCACGAAGAGGCCGTCGTCTGTTTTCAGCGCGCGCTAGAGCATGACCCGAACTGCGCCATGGCCCATTGGGGCGTCGCCTATGCGGCGGGGCCGAATTACAACATGCCCTGGGACCTGCACGATGACGCAGGCAGGCAAAAGGCGCTGACGCTGGCCTATGATGCGACGCAGCTGGCCATGTCTCTTGTGGGCGAATGTACGCCGGTTGAACGAGCGTTGATCCGCGCGCTTCCCGCCCGCTATCCCCAGCGCGAAGCCATTGACGACATGCACAACTGGGATAACGATTTTGCCGATGCTATGCGCGCAGCGTTTGCATCGCAGCCCGCTCATCTGGACCTGCGCACGATCTATGTCGAAGCGCTTTTGAACCTCACTCCCTGGCAAATGTGGGATTTGACGACCGGCCAGCCCGCCGAAGGGGCCGCCACGGTCGAGGCGCAAAAAGCGCTGGAGGAGGCGATGGCTGATGATCCAGCAGCGATGTCTCATCCCGGGTTACTGCATCTTTATGTCCACCTGATGGAGATGTCTCCGACCCCGGAAAAAGCGCTGAAAGCGGGGGATGTTCTGCGGACGCTGGTTCCCGATGCGGGCCATTTGGTGCATATGCCCACCCATATCGATGTGCTGTGCGGCCATTACCAGAACGTCGTCCACTGGAACCAAAAAGCCGTTGAGGCCGACCTGAAATATTACGAACGCGAAGGCGCGTTCAACATCTACACCGGCTACCGCCAGCACAATTATCATTTTGTCATATATGGCGCCCTATTTCTGGGACAGATGGAACCGGCTCTGCGGGCCAATCAGGGATTGTGGGACACCACACCCGAAGACATGCTGCGCATAGAAAGCCCGCCTATGGCGGATTTCTTCGAAAGTTACATGTCAATGGGCCCGCATATCCTGATCCGGTTTGGCCGTTGGGAAGAGGCAATGGCGCTTGAGCTGCCCTCGGACCCCGAACTGTACTGCACTCTCACGGCAACCACGCATTATGCCCGGGCCATTGCTTTTGCCGCCACTGGGCAGGTCAGCGAAGCCGAAGCCGAAGAGCAGTTGTTCCTCGCTGCCAAGGCCCGCGTGCCAGAAACGCGATTGCTGCACAATAACCGCGTGATCGACCTGCTGGACATTGCCCGCGAAATGCTGCGTGGCGAAATCGAGTATCGCATGGAAAACTACGATGCGGCCTACGCCCATCTGCGCCGCTCGGTCGAACTGGACGACACCTTGCCCTATGACGAGCCATGGGGATGGATGCAGCCCACTCGACACGCGTTGGGTGCATTGCTGTTCGAACAAGGGCATACCGCCGAAGCCGAGACCATATACCGCGAGGATTTGGGGTTGGGCGGTACGCTCAGCCGTGCCTCTGTCCATCCTGACAATGTCTGGAGCCTCAAGGGCCTGCATGACTGCCTGAAGGCGCGCGGTGAGACGGTTGAGATCGTGCAGATCAGGCAACGGCTGGATTTGGCTCTGGCTCGTGCGGACCGGGCTGTTGGCGCGTCCTGTTTCTGTGCTCAAGCCGCCATGAGGGCCGCCGAATGAGATACGCCTTTCTGCTCGCTTTGCTCTGCAACCCGGCGCTGGCGGATCGACAATCCTTTCCGCCGGTCAACGAGGCCGAGCGGGATGTCACCCTCGTCTCGTTCCGGGCAAACCTGCTGAACATGGTAGCCGAGCGCGACATCGAAGGCGTGCTGTCTGTTGCCTGCCCGGATATTTACCTTAGCCACGGCGGCAATGGCGGCCCGGACGAGCTGCGCGAGTATCTTACTCCCGGACCGGCAACGTCAGAGCAAGATGATGATGACAGGGAAAAGGTCGTTGAAACCTTTTGGTCCGATCTGGAAAACACCCTGACACAGCCTGGCTATTTCAACGAAGATGGCGAGTTCTGGATGCCCCACCAATGGCAGCTCACCCTACCCGCTTCGCTGGATCCGGCGTTGGCCTATTTTGTGACCGCTCAGGATGTAACTCTGCGCAACGCACCAAATCGAGGCGCGGCGATACTGGACCTCATCAGCTATGAGGTCGTCATCATCCGCGACTTCTCCCCCATCGCGCAGTACCAGAGGGTTCTGCTGACAGACGGCGGCCAGGGCTATATGCACAGCGATTTCCTGTGGCCTATGACTGGTTACCGGGCAGCATTGGCAAAATCCGAAACTGGCGAATGGCAGTTGTGCACCTTTGTCAGCGGTGACTAGGCTTTGGCTCTTTTCTTTTCGGCCACCAGCTTTTCCGCCAGATCACGGGCGATGGCAAAGGCCCCCTTGATCTTGTCGCTGTCCTTCTTCCAATCGCGGCGCACGACGATCTTGTTATCCTTGACCTTGGCCAACCCGCGCTGGTTCTGGATGAACTCGACCAGCCCCTGAGGCGAGGCAAATTTGTCGTTGTGAAACTGGATCGTCGCGCCTTTGGGCCCGCCATCTAGCTTTGCAATCCCCGCCCGTTTGCACATCGCCTTGATGCGCACGACCAGCATCAGGGTGTTGACCTCTTTCGGCAGCGTGCCAAAGCGGTCGATCAATTCAGCGGCGAAGCCTTCCAATTCCACCTTGGTCGACAGCGACGACAAACGGCGATACAGGCCCAGGCGGACATCCAGATCGGGCACATAATCCTCTGGGATCAGGACAGGGACGCCAAGATTGATCTGCGGCGCCCATTGGTCATCTGCATCCGACAGGCCTTCCATCTCACCGGCTTTGATCTTGGCAATCGCCTCTTCCAGCATCGACTGGTAGAGTTCATAACCCACATCGCGCATTTGGCCCGACTGTTCCTCGCCCAACAGGTTACCCGCCCCTCGAATATCAAGGTCCTGAGACGCCAACGTGAACCCCGCCCCCAGCGTGTCGAGCGAGCCCAGAACGCGCAGGCGTTTTTCGGCCGTGGCAGTCAGACGGGCGCGCGGTTTTGTTGTCAGATAGGCATAGGCGCGGGTTTTCGACCGCCCGACCCTGCCGCGGATCTGATAGAGCTGCGCCAGCCCGAACATATCCGCCCGGTGCACAACCATCGTATTTGCAGTCGGGATATCCAGCCCGCTTTCCACAATCGTGGTGGCCAGCAAGACATCGTATTTCCCGTCGTAGAACGCATTCATCCGATCGTCGAGTTCCCCAGCCGCCATCTGCCCATGCGCCACCATATAAGTCAGCTCGGGCAGTTGCTCTTTCAGGAATTCCTCTATCTCGGGTAGGTCTGAGATGCGCGGGACGACATAGAAACTCTGCCCGCCACGGTAATGTTCACGCAGCAGGGCTTCGCGGATCGTGACCGCGTCGAACTCACTGACATAGGTGCGGATCGCCAGCCGGTCGATGGGAGGTGTGCCGATGATCGACAGGTCACGCACGCCGGTCAGGGACAGTTGCAGCGTTCGTGGAATCGGCGTCGCGGTCAGGGTCAGGACATGGATATCGCTACGCAGCTGTTTCAGACGCTCCTTGTGGCCAACACCGAAATGCTGTTCTTCGTCGATGATCAGCAGACCCAGATTGTTGAACCGTATCGCTTTTGCCAGCAAGGCATGGGTGCCGATTACAATATCCACTGTGCCGCGCGCCAACCCATCACGGGTCTGTTGCGCCTCTTTGGCCGAGATGAAGCGGGACAGCTGCCGCACCTCAAGCGGGAAGCCCCGGAAGCGATCCTTGAAGCTGGCCGCGTGCTGACGCGCCAACAGCGTTGTCGGTGCGATCACCGCCACTTGCACGCCCGACATTGCGGCAACGAAAGCGGCACGCATTGCGACCTCGGTCTTGCCAAAGCCCACGTCGCCACAAATCAGACGATCCATCGGCGCGCCGGAATGCATGTCTTCCATGACCTCACCGATTGCGCGCAGCTGATCGTCAGTTTCCTGATAGGGAAAGCGCGCACTGAACTCCTCCCACGCGTGCGGAGGCGGGTCCATGATCGGGGCCTTGCGCAAGGCCCGTTCGGCAGCGATGCGGATCAGCTTATCCGCCATCTCGCGGATACGTTCTTTCAGCTTGGCCTTCTTGGCCTGCCACGCGCCGCCACCCAATCGGTCCAGCAGACCCTCATCATGACCGTATCGCGACAGCAGTTCGATATTTTCGACTGGCAGGTACAGTTTGGATTGTTCTGCGTATTCCAGCAGCAGACATTCATGGGCGGCACCGGCCGCCGTCACGACTTCCATCCCCAGATAACGCCCGATGCCATGATCCACATGGACAACCAAATCACCCGGGCTAAGGGATTGAGTTTCGGTCAGGAAATTCTCGGCCTTGCGGCGCTTTTTGGGTTGCCGGATCAGCCGATCGCCCAGCACATCCTGTTCGGCGATCACGGTCAGGTCGGGCGTTTCGAACCCGTGCTCCAGCGCCCAGACGGCCAGATGCAGCCCGCGTTTGCCGATGCGCGTACCGTCGGGCACGGGGATCGCCTCGGCAAGGCCTTCATCCTCGATCAGCCCAGTCAGACGTTCGCGGGCCCCTTCAGAATAAGAGGCAATCAGAACCGGCCCCTTGGCCATTTTGTCGGTGATATGGCTGGCCAGTGCTCCGAACAAGCTGATGTTTTCCTGCTGGCGTTCCGGGGCAAAGTTGCGCCCGATCCGACCACCAGCATCGATCACCCCGGGCCCAAGGGCCTGAGGCAATGCATTGAATTGCAGAACGCGCCTATCGCCGACAGCTTGTTCCCAAGCAGTGTCATCCAGATACAGTAGGCCCGGTGGTGTCGGTTTATACACCGTGTCCATGCGCGACCGGTTCTCCAGTGCGAGCCGCCGCGTTTCGTACTGATCCGCAATGGTTTCCCAACGTGCCAAACGCGCAGGCGTGACCTGATCATCCAGCGAGATTGTGGCACCAGGCAGATAATCAAACAGCGTTTCAAGCTTTTCGTGAAAGAACGGCAACCAATGCTCGATGCCTTGATGCTTGCGGCCTGCGCTGACGGCCTCGTACAGGGGATCATCGGTGCCCGCCGCACCAAACTCGATGCGATAATTCTGCCGAAACCGGGTGATGGCGGCGTCATCTAGAATGACCTCGGACACTGGCGCCAGCTCCACAACAGCCAGCTTTTCGGTCGTACGTTGCGACACCGGATCAAACCGACGTGCTCCATCCAGAACATCCCCGAACAGGTCCAGCCGCACCGGCCCGGATTCGCCGGGCGGGAAAATGTCGATGATGCCCCCTCGAACGGCATAGTCGCCGGGCTCCATCACAGTGGGGCTTTGCGTGAAGCCCATGCGCACAAGGAAATTCCGCAACGCGGTTTCATCAATGCGGTGATCGACACGGGCGGTAAACGCCGCCTCTCGCAGCACTGCACGGGCGGGCACGCGTTGGGTTGCGGCGTTCAGAGTTGTCAACAGCACGTATTGCTGCGGCATCTGGTGCACAAGTGCAGCAAGGGTGGCCACACGCGCTGCCGAGATATCCGCATTGGGCGATACCCGATCATATGGCAGACAATCCCAACCTGGGAACACAAATACCGGCATGTCAGGCGCAAAAAAGGCAAGCGCCGCGCGCATCGCCTCTAGCCGTTTGTCATCACGCGCAACATGGCACACCGGCCCGCCCGAGCGCGCCAGCTCATTCAGGACAAGCTGTGCGTCAAACCCTTCGGGGGCGCCGCCAACGATTACTTGGTTCGGACCCGTCATCGCCAAGCCTTTCTGATTTTACCAACCCGGGACGCCGATGGAAAAATTCTGGTACATACCCCAAAGCGAAGTGATCAAGATCGAAATCATACCAACTATCTGGGTATAGATCCGGCAGCGCGTAAGAATCTTGGAAATATACTCCAGACTGGGTGTTTCCCGGCGCAGTTTCCGTGCGGCTGATACATTGATCAGCACGACAAGACAAATCGGAAACAGCAACAAAAACACGGCCTGCGCGAATTCGACACCGTAATAGAACCCCAAAGTGGCGAGACCCGTGAACAGAAAACAACTAAACGCTAATATCGCGAGGCCGGATACATCCAATATATAGAGCAATCGGTTTCCGTTAATGCGGACGATATCCATCAAATCCTGTTCCGATTGCCCGCCTACCCGTCTTGCGCGCACAACAAGGTCATACGGCACGCCCATGGCCCAGTGGCTGGCCGATGACCACAACACCGCAAGCCCGATCCAATACCAGAGATTCGAAAAGCTGCGCATGTCGATGAGTTCAAAAATCGAAGAGTATAAGTCCACGCGTCAGCCCTTAATTTCCGTCTTCAGGGACCTTCTTCGCAAAGACGCGTCCATCGTTACCCTTGAGACTACACGGAATTCATGCCACCCAATGCTGGAATTTACAAGGAGAGCGCGTCATGAAACCGACCATTGCCCCCTATCCTCTGGCCCGTTTTCGTCGAACACGCCAATCACAGGCGGTGCGGGCGCTGGTTCGCGAGAATACACTGACCACCGATGATCTGATCTGGCCGGTTTTCGTCCGAGACGGCGAAGGTATTGAAGAGCCTGTCCCCTCGATGCCTGGCGTCATGCGCCGCTCGGTCGATCTGATCGCACAGGCTGCGGTCGAGGCGCAGGCCCTGGGTATCCCGGCAATCTGCATCTTTCCCTACACCGACGCATCCCTAAAGACCGAAGATTGCGCCGAAGCGTGGAACCCCGATAACCTGTCCAACCGAGCCATTCGCGCCATCAAGAAAGCCGCACCCAATATCGCAGTGATGACGGACGTGGCGCTGGACCCATACAATATCAACGGCCATGACGGTTATGTGGTCGATGGTGAGATCATAAACGATCAAACGATCGAGGCGCTGGTAAAGATGACGCTGGCGCAAGCAGATGCGGGCGCCGACATCATCGGACCGTCAGATATGATGGATGGCCGGATCGGTGAAATGCGGCGCGCCCTGGAGGGCGCAGACCATCACAACGTGATGATCCTCAGCTATGCGGCCAAATATGCGAGTGCGTTCTACGGACCGTTCCGAGATGCAGTGGGCGCCTCGGGCGCGCTGACCGGAGACAAGAAGACCTATCAGATGGACCCCGGAAACTCGGACGAGGCGCTGCGCATGATCGAGCGTGACCTGACCGAAGGCGCGGACATGGTCATGATCAAACCCGGCATGCCCTATTTGGACATCTGCCGCCGGGTCAAGGACACGTTTGGCGCGCCGACCTATGCCTATCAAGTCTCGGGCGAATACGCGATGATACAAGCCGCGGCGCAGAACGGCTGGATCGACGGAGAGAAGGTCATGCTCGAAAGTCTGCTTGCGTTCAAACGCGCGGGCTGCGACGGGATCCTGACCTATTTCGCGCCTCAGGCCGCCCGGATCCTGCAGGGCTAATCCCCCGCGTTTCCGCGATTTTTCGCCGACTATCTTTGGCCACCGGGCAGCTTTCCCGTGACACGAGGCGACAATCGGCGTATTCTTGCGGACAAGATCGGGAGCACCCGACAATCAGGCATTTATACAGAGATAAAAAACATGAGCAGTTCCAAACCTACTCGATTAAGCCGTCGTGGCTTTGCTTTTGGCATGGCCGGTCTGTCAGTGACCGCCGCTTGCGGCAATGGCGTCGGCAGTTCCAACGCAGCGACGATTGACGCCCGTGTGGATGCGACATTGAACCAGATGTACGCCACCTACCCCAACACGCTCGAAATCGCGAACAAGGCCAACGGCATGCTGGTCATGCCGCTGATAACCGATGCCGGACTAATCGTCTTTGGCGGTGCCTACGGCACAGGCGCGCTACGCATTCAGGGCGCGACAGTTGATTATTATTCCGCAATTTCGGGAACCGCCGGCCTGCAAATCGGTGCCCAGCAATATGCGCATGTCCTGTTCTTCATGACACAGGATGCGTTGAACGATTTCCGCCGTTCCAGCGGATGGACCGCCGGGGCCGAAGTCGGCTACGTGGTCGATGCGACGGGCGACTCTCTGTCGACCGACACCACCACCCTGCGTTCGCCGGTTCTGGCGGCGGTCTTCGGACAGGCAGGGCTAAAGTTCGGCGCGACGGTCGAAGGCACGAAATACACCCGCATCATTCCCTGATACCGGACTACCCTCCCCCTTCAAGAAACCCCGCTTTCGGCCTTTGGCCCGAGGCGGGGTTTTTCATTCAAACTGCGGTAAACACGCATGTTCTCATGCGGTTCCTCTTTCGATCCGTCCAGCCATCCTCTAGTGTCTGCGCAATCATAGAGTGAACGGAAATGTGACCGCTGATGGGAATTGTCTTTCGCTGGCTAGTGCGTATCGCCTCGGGTCTTGTTCTGCTGACATTGGCGGCTGTGTTGCTGGTGTATTTTCTGGCCAGCCAGTCCCTGCCGGACTACGATCAGACCGTTAAAGTTGATGGCCTGACTGCGCCAGTTGAAGTTGTCAGGGATACTGCGAATGTTCCCCATATTCTGGGCGCATCAGACCCGGATGTCTTCTTTGGGCTTGGCTATGCCCATGCACAGGATCGCCTCTGGCAGATGACCGTTCTGCGCCGGACAGCGCAGGGACGATTGTCCGAAGTCTTTGGCGCTCGCACTGTTCATATCGACAAGCTGTTGCGGCGGTTTGATCTGTACGGGCTTGCACACCGGTCGGTACAAGCCCAGGACGACTATACCAAAGAGGCCCTGCGCGCTTATGCTGCCGGGGTGAATGCACGACTTGCCGAGATTAACGAAAACGCATTGGGCCGCGGTGCGCCAGAGATGTTTTTGTTCAATGCGCCTGTATCGCCCTGGCAACCGGGCGACAGCCTGGCCGTCATCAAACTCATGAGCCTGCAACTTTCTGGCCATCTTGAGGATGAAGTGCTGCGCGCGCGCACATCGCTTATGCTGGATGACCAGACCCGACTGACGGATATTCTGCCTGATGTTCCCGGGCCGGGAATCGCCGCTCTGCCCGAATACGCCACCTTGTTTCCTAACCTGCCCAGATATGCGGCCGGATCGTCGATGCCGGACACGCCCATCTCGCCCTTTCCAAAGCGCGGATTGGCCGGAGCATCGAACGCATGGTCTGCCGCGCCCACAAGATCTGCCAGCGGAGGGACGCTTCTGGCCAATGACCCGCATTTGGGTTTCACAGCGCCGGGTATCTGGTATCTGGCCCGTCTGGAACTGGCCAAAGGCGGCGTGATCGGTGCCACGATCCCCGGCATCCCGGCGGTGATGACCGGACGCAGTGATCGGCTGGGCTGGGGTTTGACCTCATCCTATCTGGATGATCAGGACATCCATATCGAGCAGTTGAACCCAGAAAACCCCGAGGAATACCTGACCCCCGAAGGATACAAGACCTTTCGCAGCCGCCCTTCGATTATCGAGATCAAAGACGAAGCCCCAATCACTCTGACCCTGCGCTGGACCGAGAACGGACCCGTTCTGCCGGGCACCCATTACGATCTTGGGACGATCACGCCGCCGGGTCATGTCGCCTCGCTGTCCTGGACAGCCCTGAGCGCACAGGACACATCCATGTCAGCCTCGATGGCGCTGATGAATGCGGACACTGTCCGACAAGCCATCACCGCAGCCGAGCTGTTCATGGCGCCATCTCAGAACCTGTCATTGGTCGACAAGGACACCATCGGCATGAAGCTGATCGGTGCAATGCCGCACCGTGCTGCAAAGAACCAAAGCCGGGGGCGTATTCCGACGCCTGGCTGGCTGGCCGAAAACCGGTGGCAAGGCCGCCTGCCCTATGCTGACAACCCCGAATTCGTCGCACCTGCGGGCGGCATTCTGGGCAACACAAACAACAAGATCATCGACCGGCCATTTCCCGAACATGTCTCATATGAATGGGGGGATACGCAGCGCATCCATCGCTGGGAACGGCTGATGCAATCGCGCGAGGTACACACGCGCGACAGCTTTATCGAGGCACAGCTGGACACTGTCAGCTTTACCGCCCGCTCTCTGCTGCCGCTGATCGGGGCTGATCTGTGGTACACCGGCGCCTCTGCCCCCGAAGGCACCCAGGAACGCCAACGCCAGATCGCGCTGAACCTTCTGGCCGAATGGAATGGCGAGATGAATGAACACCTGCCCGAGCCGCTGATCTATGCGGCATGGCTGCGGGCACTGCAAATCCGGCTGATCGCGGATGAGCTTGGCCCCCTGGCGGCTGAATACAAACATGTCGAACCACTGTTCATCGAACGTGTCTATCGCGACATCGACGGAGCTTCGGCCTGGTGTAATGTGCGTCAGAGCGCGCCGATAGAGACCTGCACCGATATGGCACGCATGGCACTGGACGATGCGCTGATCTGGATTTCCGAAAAATACGGAGGATCACTGGAATCTCTACGCTGGGGTGACGCGCATCAGGCGACGCATGACCACCCGGTTCTGGGATCGGTTCCGGTGTTGCGATTCTTTGTGAATATCCGACAGTCCACCAGTGGTGGTGACAATACCCTGCTGCGCGGCAGAACATCGGGTGAAGGCCCTGATCCGTTTCAGAACGTGCACGGTGCAGGCTATCGTGGCGTCTATGATTTTGCCGACCCCGACAGCTCGGTCTTTATCACCGCTACGGGCCAGTCGGGTCACTTCCTGTCACGCTACTATGACGATCAGGCCCAGCTTTGGCGTCGGGGTGAATACATCCCGATGTCCCTGGACCTTGACCTGGCACATGCAGCCGCCGTCGGAGTGACCACCCTTATCCCCCGCTAAGGTCCGTGCTTCGGCAAGACCTCGCCCGTTTATTTTCCATCGCGTGGACGCTGAATGGCGTTTGGCATACGATCCAAAGGCCTAGGATTTGTGTGCGGGGGACCAAATGGCCAGTATCCGGGATAAGCTGAACAATCTCGCGCGGGATTATGCGATCGCCTGGAGCTCGGGCGACCCCGAGGCTGTCGCCGGTTTCTTTGCGCCCGACGGGCAGATCACGATCAACCGTGGAGAACCGATCATAGGCCGCGCTGCGGTGGCGGAAATGGCGCGCGGGTTTTACACTGATTTCCCCGATCTTGAGGTCCGCTGCGACATGTTTCGCTGGGCGGGAAGCCACGCAATATTTGTCTGGACACTTGAAGGGCAGCATTCCAAGACCGGCAACGACGTCGTGACGCGGGGTTGGGAAGAATGGGAAATGACCGACACCAATCAGGTCCAGACCTCTCTGGTTTGGTTCGATGCCGAGGATTTTCAGCGCCAGATTGACGGCTGATCACGGACCACTTTGTTCGATGGGTATAGGGGAATTCGCCCCCAGTCAGAGTTCAAAGCGCGGAGTATTGCGAGGCCTGTTTTTCTGTCCACAGCACGTCGATCACAAAGCCATCTTCGGTCTGCTTTTCGGACTGCACGACCTCCTGGCGGAACAACCACGCGCGCTTGTTGCCTTCGGCAAATCCCAGTTCCAGCGTTGCCTCAGAACGTACGCCCTGCAGCGTGACGGCAATTTCCGCCAAAAGCGGGGCGATCCCTTCGCCGGTGACGGCTGAAATCGCGAAAATCCCCTGATCCCGCTCTGCCCGCGCCATCGCGGCTTCGCGCTCATCCGGGGACAGCAGATCGATCTTGTTCCAGACCTCAATCCTGGGTCGCGTATCGTCAATACCCAGTGAAGTCAGGATAGTTTCGACATCCTTCGCCTGCGCCTCAGATTCATCGTGGCTGATATCGCGCACATGAACCACGATATCCGCACCCAGAACTTCTTCCAGCGTCGCACGGAAGGAGGCGACCAACTCGGTGGGCAAGTTCGAAATGAACCCCACCGTGTCCGACAGGATCACTTCGGGACCATCGGGCAGTTCGACCCGACGCATGGTAGGGTCAAGCGTGGCGAACAACATATCCTTGGCCATGACATCAGCCCCGGTCAGGCGGTTGAACAGGGTTGATTTGCCCGCGTTGGTATAGCCTACCAACGCGACAATCGGATATGGCACCTTGGCCCGCGCCGCGCGATGCAGCGTGCGGGTCTTGACCACCTTCTGCAACTGACGCCGCAGCCGCACCAGTTGTTCATCAATGGCCCGACGGTCAGCTTCGATCTGGGTCTCACCCGGGCCACCCACAAAGCCCAATCCGCCCCGCTGCCGTTCCAGGTGGGTCCAGGCACGCACCAGCCGGGTCCGCTGGTAACTCAGCGCGGCCATTTCCACCTGCAAAACGCCCTCACGGGTGCGCGCACGGTCGCTGAAGATTTCAAGGATCAGCCCGGTCCGGTCGAGGATCTTGACCTTCCACGCCTTTTCAAGATTGCGTTGCTGAACGGGCGTAACCGATCCGTCGATCAAAACCAGCTCGACTTCGTTCTCGTGCAACCGTTCGGCCAGTTCCTCGATCTTGCCGCTACCGAACAGAAAACCGGCCTGCGCTCGAGGTAAGCGCACAACTTCGGATCCGATCACATCAAGGTCGGGCAATGCAGCGGCCAGCGCCACCGCTTCTGCCAGCGCCGGTCCTGGAACGCGGCGCTGTTCATCTGATTTGATTTCCGGATGCAGCACCCACGCTCGGGTGCGCACCCTTTCATGTTCCATCAAGAGGCGTCTTCGCCCTCATACAGGCTGATCGGCTGCGATGGCATGATGGTCGAAATCGCGTGTTTGTAGACCAGCTGCGACTGTCCGTCGCGGCGCAACAATACGCAGAAGTTGTCGAACCAGGTGATCACACCCTGCAATTTCACACCGTTGATCAGGAAAATTGTGACCGGGACTTTTGCTTTCCGTACATTATTCAGGAACGCGTCCTGCAGATTCTGTCTGTCCGAAGCCATATTCTTATAATCTCGCCATTGTTCTTGCTACGCGCTGCGGACCAACGCGCTCCCTCCGGCGGAGTATGGAGTGTCGTTAACCGATATTCCAGATGAAAAATCAGTCACTAGCATGGTTATTGTTTCTTAACCCCTCAATAGAGCGGGTGTGATCAAGGCAATAATCGCCAGCGTTTCCAATCTGCCGATCACCATAGCGGCACACATGGTCAGCTTGGCACCGCCCGAAAGGTCGATCAATCGGATAGGAACATCGGTTGCCAATTCGATCAACGGCCCTGTCGTGCTCAGCGCGGCAACGCTCAGCACCATAGCGTGTTCGAACCCCGTACCCATGGCAGCAAGCAACACATTGAACACAGCGGCTGTCAGGGCAAACATCATGAAAAATATCCAAGCGATAAAGGCCCCATCGCTTTGGATGCGACGGTTTCCGCCACCTACTCCGCTGACTGAAGACGGATAAATCAACCGGTCAATTTCGCGCGCGCCGTTAAGGTACAGAGCGAAAACCCGCAACAGCTTTACCCCGCCCGCCGTTGTTGCAACTCCACCGCCGATCAGCGCAAGCCCCATCAGGATCAATCCCGGGGTGCCCAGACCGGAAATTTGCTGGGCATCATCCCAGTTTGCACTTTCGAACCCCGCGGTTGTCAGAAATGATAAGACCGTAAAAATCATGCCCCAAATTACGCTCAACGCCTGAAGAGGTTCCATCTGGCCGCCAATTTCGCTGACGCCGGCAAGAACCCTGAAGAAAAGCAGCGCCGCTACGCCTGCAACGATCATGAGCCCGATCCGGAACTCGGGGTCCTTATCCAGCCGCGAATATCCTGAGGTAGCTGTGTCCGAGGAAAAGGTAAGCCGCGACAAAGCGAAGAACAGGAACAGAAACAGGATGGCCTCACCGGTTACGCCAGCCTGCGCTCCCTCAAGCCCACCAACCGGTGAGATACCCGATGTGGCCATGGTCGACATCGCATGACAGATGGCGGTCAGGCCCTGCTCTCCTGCGATCACGAGCAACAGCCAAATGACAGCGGTCAGCCCGACATAAACCGGCGTCAAAGTCAGCGTGACGCGGATAAGACGCCCGCGTGGGTCTACCATCTCGCTTTGCGCCACGCCTGAAACCGGGCGACCGGGTTGACCACGGGCTGTCACCTCGAACCCGCCCAGCGACAACGGCGCGAGGATCGCGGCCGCTGAAATCCACATCAAAAGCCCGCCCATCCATCCGACCTGAGCCCGCCAAAGGTGTAACGGCGCCGACAACCGGTCTGGATCAGGAAACAAATCAGCCCCGGTAGTGGTCAATGCGCTGACCATGTCGAAATAGGCGTTCAGAAAGCTCGTATTACCCAACGCATCATGCAGAGGGATCGCAAGAAACAAGGGCAATACGGTGAAACAGCCTAACAAGACCGCCAACTGGCCCAATGTCCCTCGGCGCGGCATTCTGTTGGATGTTGCCAGCGAGATGATCCCGACCACGAACAACCCCAGCAACCCGGAATAGAAGAACGACCGGGACGTTTCGTGATCATCCAGCACCAGCGCAAATATGGCAGGCATCCACATAGCGGCAGCAAAAATACCCCAGAGCAGAAGAAACAGCGGCAATCGCCGAATGAGGCTAACCTGTTTTTTCCGTGCATGCGCCATCAGAAGAAATCGATCGAGACCTGCATCAGCCGTTCCACCTCGGGCACGTCTTTGGCTAAGGCAAAAATCGCCACCACATCCTTTTCTTCAATCCTGAGACTACCGGTGGGGCGCAACATCTCATCGCCCTTACGCACTGCGCCAACCAGCACACCTTCGGGGAAATCAATGTCGCGCAGCCTCTGCCCGGCCATGGGCGAGGTTGAAAGTACTTCGGCCTCGATCACTTCGGCCTCGGCATCGCCGATGGAATAGACCTGCCGCACGCGTCCGTGCCGAATATGGCGCAGAATCGAACTGACGGTGGTGGCGCGGGGGTTGATATAGGCGTCGATACCCAGCGGCCCCATCAGGGCAACCATGCTGGGATCATTGATCAGTGCAATCGCCAGAGCACAACCTTCGGCCTTGGCACGCACGGCAACCAACATATTTACACGGTCATCATCCGTGACGGCCAACATTGCATCTGCGCGTTCGATGCCAGCTTCGCGCAGCAGCGCCGCGTCCAGACCATCACCGTGAAGGACAATCGTTCGCTCAAGCGCTTCGGCTGCCACTTCCGCACAGTGGCGGTCTCGTTCAATTATCTTGGCACGCACGCGGCTTTCACGTTCTTCCAAAGTCCGAGCAACTTCAAGACCGACATTACCGCCGCCGACAATCACCACCCGGTCCTGCCGTTTTTGCGCCTTGCCGAAAACCTCCATCGTCCGGTCCACGTCTTTGACATTGCTAAAGACATAGCATTCGTCACCGACAAACAGCTGGTCCTCGGATTCCGGGGCAAACAGCGTACCCTCGCGCCGGACACCCACCACGATAGAGCTGAGCGTCGAAAACAGATCGGTCAGTTGCCGCAATGGCGTGTTCACGATCGGGCAATCCTCGGCGATGCGTATGCCAAGCAACTGCGCTTTGCCGTCCATGAACATCTCGGTGTCAAATGCGGATGGGGCAGACAACCGGCGCATCGCCGCTGCGGCAACCTCGCGCTCGGGGCTGATCACCACATCAATCGGCAGGTGATCGCGGCGATACAGATCCGAATGAATCGCCTCGAGATAGGATTTCGACCGAAGCCGGGCGATTTTGCGCTGAATGGAGAAAACCGAATGTGCCATCTGACAGGTGACCATGTTCACCTCGTCCGAATGGGTGGCAGCAATAATCATATCCGCATCGCGCGCGCCCGCTCGGTTCAGAACATCCGGATAGCTTGCAAATCCCGCAATCCCCTGAACATCCAAGGTTTCGGTCGCCCGTCGCACCAGATCAGGATTGTTGTCAACCACAGTAACGTCGTTCAACTCGCCCGAAAGATGCCGTGCAATCTGCCAGCCAACCTGACCCGCACCGCAAATGATGACCTTCATGCTATTGGCCCTTCTGCCTGAAATCTTTGAATGACAGATGCCCCCCAGACGGTCAATTAGTTTGTAACACAAGCAAAGCTGAGGCAAGGTAAGCGTATGAAAACAATAGCTCTCACGATTTCTTTGACTCTGTTGCTAACTGCGTGTGGGCCGCTTTCCCTGTATTATCAAGAGGGCGAGACAGTTTCGCAAATGCAGTCTGAAACGACTGGATGTCAGGTTCAGTCCCTCAAAGACGCCCCCGTTGCCAATCAGGTGCGACAAGGGGCACCAACCTATTGGCCAGGTCGCACCTACTGCGATGGTCGGGGAAGGTGTCATCGCACCGGAGGCTGGTGGCAGCCCGGTCAGATCTATACGGTCGATGTGAACAAAGGGCTGCGCAACAAGCTGGAAGCACAATGCATGGCGCAGAAAGGCTATCGCCCGGTCAGCCTTCCGCCTTGCAAGCAGGGCGTAAAGTCGCGTGTTGCTGCGCTCCCAACAACACAGCTGCCACCGCTCAGCACCGATTCATGTTTCGTCAAATTCGACAACGGAACGTTTCAGATCATTACCCCAGGTCAGGCAGGGTAAAGGCCGGCGGATCACTCCGCCGGTTCAGCCTCGTCCAGTTGCGCGACCCGCGCGCCCGATTTGTTCGAGGTCACTACGCCCAGAGATTTCAACTTACGATGAAGCGCGCTGCGTTCCATGCCGACAAAGCTGGCGGTGCGGCTGATATTGCCCCCGAACCGGTTGATCTGGGTCAGCAGATATTCACGCTCGAACGCCTCGCGAGCTTCGCGCAACGGCAAGGTCGCCAATGCCCCGGACAGAACGACGCGACCTGATTCATCGGCTTTTTCTTCTTCGTTTGGCAGCTCACGCGCTTCGATCGGGCCCGTACCGTCACCCAGAATGAGCACCCGTTCGATCAGGTTCTTAAGCTGACGCACATTGCCCGGCCAGGTCATGGTCTGCAGCAACGCGACAGCTTCGTCTGAAATCTCGCGCACCGGCAGGCCCTGGGATTCATTGCACATTTCAATAAAAAACTCGGCAAGAACCGGAATATCCTCGCGCCGATCTTCTAGCGAAGGCACCGAAATAGGCACAACATTCAGACGATGGTAAAGTTCTTCCCGAAAACGATCAGCGGCGATTTCTGCATCGAGGTCACGATTGGTCGAAGAGATCACCCGCAGGTCGACCCGAACCTTGTCGGTACCTCCAACCCGTTGAAACTGTTGATCAACCAGAACCCGCAGGATTTTTGACTGGGTTCCCATGGGCATATCTGCCACTTCATCAAAGTAGACGACGCCACCATGGGCCTCTTCCAACAGGCCTGCCTCAACCCCGCGTTCGGTGGTTTCACGGCCGAACAGTACCTCTTCAACGCGCTCCGGCTCGATCCCGGCGCAGTTCACGGTCACAAAGGGCGCATTTGCCCGATTCGATTCTGCATGGATATAGCGCGCGGCGATTTCCTTGCCTGAACCGGCAGGGCCTGTCAGCATCACACGCCCGTTGGACTTGGTCACCTTGTCCAGTTGGCTCTGCATTGCCCGGAACGAGGCCGATTTGCCGATCATATCCGAGCTTGTGACCTCTTTACGCTTTAGCGAGGCGTTTTCGCGGCGCAGGCGCGAGGTTTCCATCGCGCGGCGGATCACAACCATCAGCTGGTCGATGTTAAAGGGCTTTTCAATAAAGTCATACGCCCCCTGCTTGATCGCAGCGACAGCGATTTCGATATTCCCGTGGCCCGAAATGATCACCACCGGAATGTCTGGGTTGTCGCGCTTTACAGTCTTCAGAATATCAATCCCGTCCATCCGGCTGTCTTTCAGCCAGATATCCAGGATCAAAAGCCCCGGGGGTTCGGAATTGATGGCTGCCATACACTCGTCCGAGTTGCCAGCCAGCCGGGTAGAATAGCCTTCGTCCTCGAGAATATCGGACACAAGCTCGCGAATATCACGCTCGTCATCTACAATCAGAATGTCGCTCATCTTTGGCCTGCTTTCAGTTTGTTTGTATCAATTGCCTGCTTTTTCGGCGCTGAATTTGAGGAAATATTGCTCCCGGGCAAACGGATCACGGCCATTGCGCCAAAATGGTCCTGTCCGTCAAATACGGGGGCGTCCTCAAGTGTCAGCACCCCGCCATGTTCTTCGATAATCTTTTTGACGATCGGCAGCCCCAACCCGGTGCCCTCGTCGCGTGTGGTCACGTAAGGCTCAAACAGCCGCGCACGATCTTCCGGCAAGCCGATACCGTTGTCGGCAATGGTAATTACCGTGCCCGCATCGTCGCCGATCACAGTAACCTTGATCTGAGGCTTGAGGTTCTCGGGTGCCCCTTTTTGTTTCAGCGTTTCAATCGCTTCGCCTGCATTCTTGATCAGGTTGGTCAGCGCCTGATTCAGCATTGTTGCGTCTACATCACCTGAAATCGGCTGATCTGGAAGCATCGCTTCGATTTCGACATCCGGCTGACCGGCTTGCTGCAACAGAACAGCCTCGCGCACCAACCCCACCAGATTTTCTTCGTGCCGATCCGGTTCCGGCATGCGCGCAAACTTTGAGAATTCATCCACGATCCGCCGCAGGTCATTCGTCTGGCGAACGATCACATCAGTCATGGATACAAGGATATCGCAATCATCCTCATCCAGTTTGGACGAAAACTTTCGTTTGATCCGCTCGGCGCTCAGTTGGATCGGGGTCAAGGGGTTCTTGATCTCATGTGCGATGCGGCGCGCCACATCACCCCAGGCTGCCATTCGCTGTGCACTGACCAGATCGGTCACGTCGTCAAAGGCAACCACATATCCTTCAAGCCCGCCATCTTCGCCGCGGCGGATCGCCATGCGGACCAACAGGTTTTCCAAATGGCCTTTTCGCGTGACCTTGATTTCACCCTGCACAGCCTCTTGCCCGCTGTCCTTGAGGCTTTCGAACAAAGGCATGAATTCGGGCACCGCAATGCCAATGGCAAGATGTTCCTCTCCACGGGACCAATCCAACAGGCGTTCGGCGGATCGATTCACAAACGTCACGCAACCATCGGGGTCGACACCAACAACACCGGATGTGACCGAGGTCAGAACCGAGTCGAACAGCCGACGCCGGCGTTCGATCTGCCGTGTGTTCTCCAAAAGAGTATCGCGCTGCCCTTTCAACTGTCGGGTCATCTGATTGAAATAACGGCCCAGCATCGCAATTTCGTCATCGGTGGCTTCTTCGATAACCTGAACGCCCAGATCGCCTGCCCCGACACGCTGCGCAGCGGTGGTCAGGCGTCCAACCGGGCGCGAGAGACGCTCGGCGAACCACATTCCCAGCGACACTGCGGCCAGGATCAGGATCACGGCAAAACCCAGATAAAGCAGGCCGAATTCAAACAATACCCGTCCGCGTTCACTTTCAAGCTGTTGATAGAACTGAACTGTTTCCTTGGTATCGTCCAGCAGCGTCAGCAACTGCCCGTCCACTTCCCGGCTGACATAGAGATACCGATCAAGATAAGCCTTCAAAGGCACAAGCGCCCTGAATTCACTGTTTTGCCAATCGGCAATGATCAGCAATTCATTCTCAGTCGCTTGGGCCATCTGTTCAGAGGTCGGCTTTTCGAAGTTGAACAGATAAGAGCGATCCCCCCGGGATCGGATTTCA
Organism: Ruegeria sp. YTSA226; assembly: GCF_059609905.1. NCBI lineage: Bacteria > Pseudomonadati > Pseudomonadota > Alphaproteobacteria > Rhodobacterales > Roseobacteraceae > Ruegeria > Ruegeria sp. YTSA226. Next base: position 408,205 of record NZ_JBXWMQ010000002.1, on the reverse strand, counting down.
CCATTTCCATCAATGACATAGGCCTCACGCAGACCGCGCTGGATTTGCGCCTGCCCTTGCGCCAGAACCTCTCGCAGTTCAGCATCGGAAATATAGAAATCACGCGTCCGGGCATTGTCCAGAAAAAGCGCTAATACGACGGCGTCCTGCGTCAGGCCCTCTCGGTGTTCCTGTTCATAAGCTTCCGCAGCAGTAAGCGAGGATCCGACAACCTGCCTTACGCGGTCGGAAAACCAGCCCTCAAGACCAATATTCACCGTCAGACCGGCAAAGATTGCAACCGTGACAGTCGGCACCAGAGCCAACAGTGTGAAGGCTCCGATCAGTCGCAGGTGCAAACGGGACCCCGCGGATTTGGCCCGGCGTGCTGCGATCAGGTTGCCTACCTGACCCAGAACCAGCGCCGCAACCACGAGAACATAGACCAGATCCGCAAGCAGGATCAGGCGCAATGAGGGCGCGGTTGCCCCCAGATCGAATGGACCAATGACCAGATAAGTGGTCAAAGCCAGCACCGGGCCCAGCAAAACCAGACCCAAAGTTCCAAAATTGCGCAGCCTTCGGGATTTTCGCCACCGATTGACTGATAAAATCAGCCCGCTCTGTGCTCGGGTTGCCACCGTCTGCCCTCATCCTGATGTGCCGCTTGCGCGACTTACCGCCATATGTCGTGGTCGTTGCCCGGTCGAAACCCGGATGCCACGCTTTGTGTGGCGATATTACATCAGTTTGCGCCGCCGTGTCACCTGAATATCGAGCTCTGTTATCTTTTTGCGCAGCGTATTCCGGTTAATCCCTAGAAGATCAGCACATTTTGCCTGATTTCCCCCGGTCGCATCCAGGGCCAGTTCAATCAAAGGCGCCTCAACCTCACGCAAAATACGCTGATACAGACCCGGAGGTGGCAACATATTTCCATGTAGATCGAAATAGCGGCGCAGGTGGCGTTCGACCGAAGCCGAGAGCTTTTCGCGTTCTCCATTGCCTAGCACCGGCTCGGCTTCGGGTTGGCTGCCCAGCACCGACTCGACCTCGGTTTTGGAGATTTCATCGGCGCGGCTGGTCAGGCTCAAACGACGGACCGCATTTTCAAGCTGCCGTACATTTCCGGGCCAGGAATAGCGCCGTACCAGCTCGACCGCATCCGGACTGAACCAGCGTTTCGCGCCATGTTCGCGTTCTTCACGCGCCAGAAAATGATCGGCAAGCAAGGTGATATCATCGACCCTTTCGCGAAGGGCCGGAACATGCACTGTCGCACCGCAAAGGCGATAATACAGGTCTTGCCGGACGCGCCCGTTCTCCATGGCTTCGGTCAGGTCCGATTGGCTCGTAGCCATGAACCGAGGAACATGATCGCCTGGAGTGTCCATCATCCGAACGAGACGCGCCTGTAGTTCGTCATCAATATCCGCGATCTCGTCGATAAGCAGCGTACCGCCCCGCACCCGTGCCATGACGCGCGCCGGGCCTTCAAGATCCAGCAGGTCGGCGGCAGTGGCCGTTACAAATGGCAGCGTCCTGCGATCGGAAAAATCATGTATCGCTTTGGCGATCAACGACTTGCCCGTTCCACTCTCGCCCGAAATCATGACCGACAGATCGGTATTCATCACCCGCGCCACCAAGCGATACAGCGCCTGCATCACTGGTGTCCGCCCCACCAGAGGCAGCTCTTCCGGACGCTCTTGGGACGTGTTACCGGCATCTGACGGCGTGCGCTGTTTCTGTTCCAGCGCGCGCGCGGTACGCTTCATCAAATCCGGCAGGTCGAAGGGTTTCGGCAGATAGTCATAAGCTTCCGCCTCGGCTGCCTGGATGGCCGTCATGATCGTGTTTTGCGCCGAAATCACGATGACCGGTAATCCCGGTCGGTCCTGTGCGATTTTTGGCAACATCTCGAGCCCATTGCCATCCGGCATAACTACATCGGATATGACCACGTCGCCTTTGCCCTCGGCCACCCAACGCATCAAAGTGGTCAACGACGAGGTTGCATGCACCTTACACCCAGCGCGTGTCAGGGCCTGTGTCAGAACGGTCCGAATTGTGCGGTCGTCATCTGCAACCAGTACTGTTCCATCCATCAGGTGCTTTCCTTATTCTTGCTCTTTCCGGCGGTTTATTGACTATTTCGCGTCACGCGGCGCGCGTCTCAGAGAGATGCGAAATTCCGTTCGTCCCGGAACCGACTCGGCCGAAATCCAGCCGTCGTGGTCCGAAATGATCTTGCTGACCAGCGCCAGCCCCAGGCCGGTGCCGTTTTCCTTGCCCGACACAAACGGGTCGAATATCTCGCCCCGAATCTTCTCCGGCAGACCGGGGCCGTCATCGGTCACTTCGATTTGCAGTGGCAGAGAATGACCTGACCCGTCGCTGCGTCGCAGGCGGAAAGAATGTTCAAAATACGTCCTTAAACGTATGGTTCCCCCTTTAGGGTCAGCGGCTTCCGAGGCATTCTTTAACAAATTCAAGATGACCTGCAGAAACTGATCCGGGTCGCCATAAGCAAGTGGCAACGACGGGTCGTAATCCTCGATGATCGTCATATGGGCACCGAAACCCAACAGGGCCGACCGCCGTGCCCGATCCAGCACGTCATGTATGTTGACCGGTTTGAAATCGGGCTCAGAGAGATTTCCGAATTGTTCAACCTGCTCCAACAGTTTTACGATACGGCGACTCTCTTCGACAATAAGATCTGTTAATTCAAGGTCTTGCTGCGAGATATTCATGCTGAGAAGCTGCGCCGCGCCGGTAATTCCTGCCAGAGGGTTCTTAATTTCATGCGCAAGCATCTCGGCCATGCCGATCGCCGATTGCGCAGCAGATTTCACCGTGTTTCCACGGGTCATACGCCCAGCAAGTTCACGCGGCGTGATGATCATGATCATTGACCCCGGATGCCCAACAAGCGGTGCGATCTGAAGCGCACATTGCAACGGCGCGCGGTTGCCTGACCCTACATCCACATCGTTCACAAATAGTGGCGTACCTTGATGACGCGCTCTCAGAAACGCTTCTTCTAATGGAGCGTCCACGGCAATCTGATCCCAGACGGGATGCCCGATCACGGATTTGCGCGAGGCATTCAGGAACCCTTCACCGGCGGAGTTTATGTCTGCGATCCGGTCATCTGCATCTATGACAAAGGCAGGAACGGGCAGCGAGGTCCAGATGCTGTGATCCGAGGTCATGCCGCCTCCTCTGCATCACTGCCAAGTGCAACACTCAGCAGGTGCATCACCTCATCCGTGTTGCGCGATGTCAGCACCGCCCGGCGCAACGGGGCCGGTGTTCCAGCCTCATCCATATACCAGCCGAGATGCTTGCGAGCGACGCGCAGGCCCAGATCCAAACCATAAAACCCCAGCATGGCCTGATAATGGGCACGAACCATGTCGATCAAATCACAACCAGCGGGAATGACTGGCGCCTCTGCCCCGTATAACTCATGCCCCATCTGCGCCAGTAGCCACGGTTTACCCTGTGCCCCACGCCCAACCATGACCCCATCGGCGGCGGACTGATCCAGCGCTATGCGTGCAGCGCCAGAATCAACTATGTCACCATTCGCAATCACCGGAATCGAGACCGCTTCTTTGACCGCCCGGATTGCGCTCCAATCGGCATGCCCTTTGTAGAACTGGCAACGTGTGCGGCCATGGATCGTGACCATTTGTATCCCAGCATCCTGCGCCCGCCTTGCCACATTGGGCGCGTTCAGCAATTTGTCATCCCATCCCAACCGGGTTTTCAGCGTCACGGGCACGTCCACGGCGCTGACAACGGCGTCGATCAATGTCAGCGCGTGGTCAGGTGTCTTCAGTAGGGCCGAGCCCGAATATCCATTTGTCACCTTCTTGGCCGGGCAGCCCATATTGATATCAATCACGCGCGCACCCCGATCAGCGACCTGGCGGGCCGCCTCGGCCATCCAATACGCCTCGCGTCCGGCAAGCTGGACAGCTGTGTTTTCCACATCCGCAGACAGCTCGGCCCGTTCGCGCACACCGGGTTTGGCCTGCACCATTTCCTGGCTAGCCACCATTTCGCTGACCACCATACCGGCACCAAAGCGCATCACCAGATCGCGAAACGGACGATCAGTGATTCCAGCCATGGGCGCCAGTAGTACGGGCGGGTTCAAATCTTTGTCGGCAAGTCGCAGAGTCAACGTGCTTAATCCTTGAGCAGTTGCAGCTTTGATATCGAATTGAGTGCATATGAACAACAAAACCGCCATGAACAAGCATGCAAAATCATCGTTTGCCTATTTTTTAAGCAGATGAAACCGAGTGATTGCCTCTGCTTTCACCGCACCCTAAACATTGCCCTTAACTCGTCGGAGAGCACGACACATGACGACCGCAGCTATCATTGTCGCCGCAGGACGCGGTCAACGCGCCGGAGGCGGCACGCCAAAACAGTGGCGCCATCTGGCAGGTCGTCGGGTGGCCGACTGGACCATCGACCGATTCCGCGGGCAAGTCGATCACATCGTCCTTGTGCTGTCGAAGGAGGATGCCCCCGCCTGCGAAGAATTTGAAAGCGCCGATCTGATCCTCGCGGAAGGCGGGTCAGACAGAGCAGGATCGGTGCGCAGCGGGTTGTCGGCGTTGAACGGGATGAATGTGACCCGCGTCTTGATCCACGATGTCGCACGTCCTTGTGTCAGCACCGAGATCATTGATGCCGTTCTGGCCGCTCTGGACAATTTCCCCGGTGCCGCACCTGGCCTTGCGGTGACGGACGCCTTGTGGACAGCAAGCGACACTATGGTCACTGGCACGCAGGATCGATCCGGGTTGCATGCAGCGCAAACCCCGCAGGGCTTTCACTATGACGCAATCGTCGCTGCCCACACCGCGCATCCCGGAGGTTCAGCGGATGACGTGGAAGTCGCGCGCGCCGCCGGGCTGGACGTCTGCATCGTGCCGGGCGATACGGACAACCTGAAAATCACCCGACCCGAGGATTTTGCCAGGGCGGAACGCATATTGGGAACGGATATGGATGTAAGGCTGGGGAACGGCTACGACGTGCATCGTTTTGGTGACGGGGATCACGTAATCCTGTGCGGTATCAAAGTTCCGCATAACCGATCGCTTCAGGGGCATTCTGATGCGGATGTCGGTATGCACGCAGTCACCGATGCGATTTACGGAGCATTGGCACAAGGGGATATCGGACAGCACTTTCCGCCCTCAGATCCCCAATGGAAAGGCGCGGCAAGCGAAATATTCCTGCGCCACGCGGTCGAGTTGGCCGGGCAGATGGGATATCGTATATCGAATGTCGACTGCACGCTGGTCTGCGAATACCCCAAGGTCGGGCCTCACGCCGCGGCCATGCAGACAGAGATGGCGAAGATCATGGAATTGCGCCAGGATCAGATTTCGGTCAAGGCCACAACCTCCGAGCGTTTGGGCTTTACCGGGCGTGGTGAAGGAATTGCTTCTATTGCAACAGCTTGTTTGGTGAAATCATGACCGTTGCACAACTGATTGGCACTGTTTGTGGCGTCGGATATCTGCGACCCGCCCCCGGCACCTGGGGGTCTTTGGTTGCCCTGCCCTTGGTATGGGTTCTGCATACTCTGGGCGGCTTCCCCTTACTGGCGGTCGCGACAGTCGCGGTGTTTTTCGGCGGTCTGTGGGCCACGCGTGTGATGACCGCCGGGCAAGAAGACCACGACCCTTCCGAGATTGTGATTGACGAGGTCGCAGGTCAGTTCCTCGCGCTTTGGGCGATATCCTATCCCAGTTGGGCGCACGGGATCGACATTACGGCGCTGTGGCCAGGTTGGGTAACTGGGTTTGTACTGTTCCGCCTGTTCGACATCCTGAAACCCGGCCCCGTGGGTTGGGCCGACCGGCGCGGCGACCCGATGGGCGTCATGCTGGACGATGTGATCGCCGGGGTATTCGCGGCCATAGGCATCATGTTGGCCGCCGGGTTCAGCCACGGAGTTCTGGGGTTGTGACCGTTTCCGACCTGCTAGAAAGCGCCAAAGCGAAAGGGGTGATGATCACCACCGCCGAAAGCTGCACTGGCGGGATGGTCGCGGCGGCTCTGACCGACATCCCCGGCAGCTCTGCGGTCGTTGAGCGCGGTTTTGTGACCTACACAAATACTGCCAAACAGCAAATGTTGGGTGTCCGCAAGGAATCATTGGATGCCCATGGCGCGGTTTCTGAACAGGTCGCGCGCGAAATGGCCGAGGGTGCCTTGCGGAATTCACTGGCGCAACTGGCAGTGTCGGTTACCGGCATTGCAGGCCCGGGCGGATCCGAGTTTAAACCCGAAGGCCGGGTATGTTTTGGTGTGGCCGGTGACGGCATCCCACCCATGACAGAAACCGTCGAATTCGGCGCATTGGGCCGCGATCGGGTGCGCCGCGCTGCGCGGGATCACGCGCTGGCACTGCTGTCAAAGGCACTTTTCAGCACTGCCCAATAATCGGGCATGCTCGACAATTTGACGCCCAATTAATCAACACTTCAAAAAAGGCCCCTGAAATAGGCTGCTTTTTTGGGCTCTGCCTCTTTTTTCCCCAGTCGCAATCCGCTTCAAGCCCCGCCACGCATTCTGAAAAGGAGAGTGGCTGATGAATGGAGCCGATACCGCCTGGATCATAGTAGCAACCGCACTGGTCCTGTTCATGACACTTCCGGGCCTGGCCCTCTTCTATGGCGGCCTTGTACGCGCCCGCAACGTGCTGAGCGTGTTCATGCACTGCTTTAGCATCGCCTGCTTGATGAGCATTCTCTGGCTGGTCGCAGGATATTCCATCGCCTTCGGCCCCGGTGAAAGCGGGATTTGGGGCGGGTTGGACAAGGCCTTTCTGAATGGTGTTGATGCCGACAGCCTGGCCGGCACCCTGCCCGAGATTCTGTTCTTTGCCTTCCAGATGACCTTTGCCATTATCACCCCCGCCCTGATCGTCGGTGCTTATGTCGAACGGGTCGGCTTTGGCTTTGTTCTGACCTTCTCGGCCCTGTGGATGCTGCTGTGTTATGCGCCGGTGGTGCATTGGATCTGGGGCGGCGGAATGCTGAGCGATGGCGGCATTTTTGGCGAGATTGGTGTGCGAGATTTCGCCGGTGGCATTGTGGTGCATGAAACGGCAGGTCTGGCCGCTTTGATCATTGCCGTTGCACTCGGCCCGCGCCGCAATCGCACAACGCCTCCGCATAATCCGGGCTATGTCATGATCGGCGCCGCAATGCTGTGGGTCGGCTGGTTTGGGTTCAACGGCGGCTCGCAACTGGCGGCAGATGGTGGTGCGGCGATGGCGATGACCGTGACGCATCTTTCGGCGGCCACTGCATCCCTGACCTGGGCCTTGTGGGAAAAAATTCGCTTTGGCAAAGCCTCGATGGTGGGTCTTGTGACCGGAACCATCGCCGGTCTCGCCTCGATTACCCCAGCATCGGGTTTCGTCGGCCCGGTTCAGGCGCTGATCATCGGCGGAGTCGCAGGTATCCTGTGTCAGGAAGCGGTCTATGTCATGCGCAACATTTTGAAAATCGACGACACGCTGGACGTGTTTGCAGTGCATGGCGTTGGCGGCATCTTTGGCACGATCATGATCGCCTTGTTCGGTCTGGGTACTTGGACCGCGCAGCTTGGCGGGCTGGCAATCGTGGGCGTCTTTACCGCTGTGGTGACCTTTGTGCTGATCAAGCTGGTCTCAGCCGTCACGCCGCTGCGTGTGGATGCCGAGACTGAGACCAATGGCCTTGACTTGTCGGTGCATGGCGAACGTGCCTACGACATGTCAAGCTAATCACCAAGCCATTATGAAAGCTTACAGCGGGCCCCATTTGGGCCCGCTTTTCTTTTGCCTGCCCTCTCGACTCTGACGGCAGCAGCAGGCTATCAGCCCCGAAGGTTTTTCAGCTCAGAGGTCCCGCCATGATCCCCAGTTCCTTTCCCGACAGCACCGAAATCGCCCGTCTGACCGCGCGGATGCTACTGGAAATCAAGGCCGTTCACTTCAATTCGCGCGAGCCATTCACATTGGCCAGCGGACTGCCCAGCCCGACCTATATCGACTGCCGAAAGCTGATCTCGTACCCGCGCATCCGGTCTACTCTGATGGATTTCCTGACCGTTACAGTGATGCGGGATGCGGGCTTTGAAGCGTTCGATAATATCGCTGGCGGCGAAACTGCGGGCATTCCCTTTGCCGCGATGGTCGCTGAACGCATGGCCCTGCCGATGACATATGTGCGTAAAAAGCCCAAAGGCTATGGCCGCAACGCCCGGATCGAAGGCGCGATGAACGAGGGCGAGCGTGTGTTGCTGGTTGAGGATCTGACCACCGATGGCGGATCCAAACTGTCCTTCGTTGATGCGATCCGCGAAACCGGCGCGACCTGCGGGCATACGGCGGTGATCTTCTATTATGGCATCTTTCCGGAAACCGAGAAAACTCTGGGCGATCATGGGGTGAAGCTGCATTCGCTGTGCACCTGGTGGGATGTTCTGGCCGAGGCCAAAGCGCAGAAAGCCTTTGATACGGAAACACTTGACGGTGTCGAAGCCTTCCTGAACGACCCGCGCGGCTGGCAAGAGGCCAATAAACCCTCCTAAACCTGTTGTGGATGGATTGGGGATAAGCGCCAAAGAATCGGCTGAGCATATACGATATCTGGTGACTTTTCCCCGCTTTCCTACATAATAGGCCAAGCACACCACAGCGTCCAAACTGTCTGGAAAGTTATCCCTAGGCCTTACCCCCAGTTAGCCACAGGTATTTCCAGATAGCTTGCAATGGCGTTTCGCGTATAGAACCTCGGGACGGGCAGCGGGGACAAAATGAACGAGATAAGCAGCATCGAGCAGGCAGCGGCACAGATCCAAAACGCCGATACCATGCCGCATTCTATTGAGGCTGAACAACAGCTTCTGGGTGCGATCCTGACCAATAATGATCTGTATGACCGGGTCGCCTCGATCATCGGGGCCGAGCATTTCTATGATCCGGTCCATGCGCGTATTTACGAGGTCGCCGCGACCCGTATCGCCAAGAACGCGCTGGCCTCGCCCGTCACGCTGAAATCTTTCATGGCCGAGGATGAAGGCCTGAAGGAACTGGGCGGTCCGGCCTATCTGGTCAAGCTGGCCGGGGCCTCGATCAGCGCCTTTGCGGTGCATGACTATGCCCAGATGATCTATGATCTTGCCATCCGGCGCGAGTTGATCCGGCTTGGCCGCGATATCTCGGACAAGGCGGCGCGGGTCGATGTGGCGAGCGAGCCCAAGGAGCAGATCGTCGAGGCTGAACAGCAGTTGTATCAGCTGTCTGAACAAGGCCAGACAGAACAGGGGTTTCAATCCTTCCTCAAGGCGGTCACCGAGGCTGTCAACGTCACCAACGAGGCCTATCAGCGCGGTGGTGGAATGGCCGGGATTTCCACCGGTCTGACCGATTTGGACAAGCAGTTGGGTGGCTTGCACCCGTCCGACCTGATCATTCTGGCCGGGCGTCCGTCGATGGGGAAAACCTCATTGGCGACAAACGTGGCGTTCAACGTGGCCAAAGCGTACAAGCGCGGGCTGAAACCCGACGGCACCGAAGGCGCGATTGACGGCGGCGTTGTCGGGTTCTTCTCATTGGAAATGAGCGCCGAGCAGTTGGCGGGTCGGGTTCTGGCCGAAGCCTCGGAAATCTCGAGCCACAAGATCCGCCAGGGTGACATGACCGAGGGTGAGTTTCGCCGCTTTGTTGATGCGGCCAAGGAGTTGGAAGCCTGCCCGCTGTTCATTGACGACACCCCGGCACTACCGATTTCACAGCTCGCCGCGCGTGCACGGCGGTTGAAGCGGACTCACGGTCTGGACCTGCTGGTGATCGACTATCTGCAGTTGTGCCGCGGCATGGCCGAAAACCGCGTCAACGAAATCGCTGAGATTTCGATGGGTATGAAAGCCATTGCCAAGGAACTGAACATCCCGGTCATCGCATTGTCTCAGCTATCCCGGCAGGTTGAAAACCGAGACGACAAGCGCCCTCAACTGTCCGACCTGCGGGAATCAGGCTCGATCGAACAGGATGCTGACGTGGTGATGTTCGTGTTCCGCGAGGAATACTACAAAGAACGTGAAAAGCCCGGCGATCATGAGTTGGAGAAGATGGAAGAGTGGAAGCAGGCCATGGAACGCCTGCACGCCAAGGCCGAAGTTATCGTTGGCAAACAGCGCCACGGCCCCATCGGTACGGTCGAGCTGTCCTTCGAAGCACAGTTCACCCGCTTTGGGAACCTCGTCAAACCCTGGCAGCAGGACGGTCAGATCGAAGGCTACTGACCGTCACCAAAGGTCAGGTCGGTCAAACGCGCTGACACAGCGTGACGGCCCCACTATCGGATCAGCCTGTGAACCAGACAGAGATTGCCCTAGCCATCCGATCGGCTGGCTAAGCGGCATTGGCGGCTGCGCGAATGCCTCAGAAATGGGCAGGAAACCGGTTTTGCCGTAATATGACGGATCTCCGTAGGTTATTGCAAAATCGACGCCTTTGGCCCGCAGTTGGTCCAGACCAAAGGTGATCAGCTTCTGCCCGATCCCACCCTGTTGACGATCCGTCCGCACGGCCACGGGCGACATCAGAAACACCCGCCGCGGATCCTGATCAAAGGTCAGGCGCGAGAATATGATACATCCCAGAAGATCGCCCCCATCAGTCGCAACACATCCCTGCAGATCCTGATCGGGCTCGGTTTTCAGCAATTCCCTGATCAAAGATTGAATGGCCCGTCCTTCCTCGGCCCCCTCTGAAGCAGAGAACACATCATAAAAGAAATCAGGCAACCTACTGCTCTGGTTTTTGTACCCAAACGAGAGTTCAATCATGTTTTCATCCCAACAGGCCCCCTTGGGTATTAGTGAACGATCACCTTGACCCGATCATGGTTGACCACGATGTGCGCACAATAGTGATTTGGCGCCCTCAGATGTTCAATACGCAGATTTACGCTGTTTCAACCCGCTTCCCGGCCTCAAGGTGCCGTTATGCGCAACGTACAGGTCAATTATCGCTGCGACCCCCCTTGACCTGACGCGATCCAATGTCATGAACAGACGCATGAGTACTGCACGCTTAACGATCAATCTTTATACACTGGCCAGCAACTGGCAGGCGCTTGATGCAAAGACGTCCTGTGAAACGGGTGCCGTGGTCAAGGCCGACGCCTATGGCCTGGGCGCTGGTCCTGTCTCTGCCGCACTTGCTGAAGAAGGTGTCAGAAATTTCTTTGTCGCGGCTGCCGAAGAAGGTGCCGCCGTGCGCGAGGCTGTCGGACCCGACGCAACGATAAGTGTTTTTTCCGGGCATATGGAAGGCGACAGCGACCTACTGCTCCAACACAATTTGACGCCATTGCTGAATTCGCCCGAACAGTTCCGCCGCCATCGTCAGGCCTTGCCTGAACACGCCTTTGGAATCCAGTTGGATACCGGCATGAATCGCTTGGGGATTGAGCCTGCGGACTGGGCCGCGTTGCGCACAGAGATCGAGCCGCTTAATCCGTCGCTGGTGATGTCGCATCTCGCCTGTGCGGATGAACCTGACAACCCGATGAATCGCCACCAACTGCGGGTGTTCCGCGAATTGACCGATGGAAGTGCGGCCCCCAGATCGCTTGCGGCCACCGGCGGTATCCTTCTGGGCAGCGATTATCACTTCGACCTGTGCCGTCCCGGTATCGGGATGTATGGCGGACAACCCTTTGCCGATGCGAAACCCGTCGTCACCGTCGACCTTCCGGTCATTCAGGTGCGCGAGGTCGAGCCCGGCGAAAGTGTGGGATACGGCAACAGCTGGGTCGCGCGGCGCAAATCCCGTATTGCCACGGTTGCGGCCGGGTATGCGGACGGGCTTCACCGCGCTATCGGAGGCGGCATTGATGCCTTTGTGGCGGACAGGCCCTGCCCTGTCGTTGGCCGAATCTCAATGGATCTGATCACCATCGACGTAACGGATCTGCCCGAGGATCCGGAACGCCTGCGTATTCTCAACGGCCACCAGACAGTGGATGATCTGGCCGAGGCCGCCGGCACCATCGGGTATGAAATTCTGACATCTCTAGGCGCGCGCTACTCTCGGGGCTATATCGAATGAACCCTCTTTCAATGCTGGGCGGGTTGGGACGTACAGCCCTGTCTTTGCTTGCAAATTTCGGCAAGGTCGCACTGTTCTTCGTTGACGCAATCTCGCATATTTTCCGCCCCCCCTATTATCCGCGCGAATTTGCGGTCGCTCTTATGAATATCGGTTGGATGTCCCTGCCGGTGGTTGGCCTGACGGCGATATTTACCGGCGGTGCATTGGCGCTTCAGATCTATGCAGGTGGTGCGCGTTTCAATGCCGAAGCTGTGGTGCCACAAATCGTAGCGATTGGCATGGTGCGCGAGCTTGGGCCTGTTCTGGGCGGTCTTATGATTGCGGCGCGGGTCACATCCTCCATCGCCGCCGAAATCGCGACCATGAAAGTGACCGAGCAGATCGACGCGCTGGTAACTTTGTCCACCCATCCGATGAAATACCTCACCGCGCCGCGGGTGCTGGCCGCCGTCATCACAGTGCCGATTCTAGTTGCGGTTGGCGATGTGATCGGCATTGCGGGCGGATATATCGTGGCGACCCAAAGCCTGGGCTTCAACGCCGCGGCCTACCTGCAAAACACCATGAATTTCCTCGAATTTCATGACATCGTCTCCTCGCTTACCAAGGGCGCGGCCTTTGGCCTGATCACTGCGACCATGGGCTGTTACTACGGTATGAACTCGGGCCGGGGCGCGCAGGGCGTTGGCGCTGCGACCAAATCTTCGGTCGAGGCTGCCGCAATCATGATTCTGGCTGCAAACTTCGTTCTGACAGGGGTGTTCTTCTCGATATGATCCGGATGGAGAATGTACATAAAGCCTTTGGGTCCAATCAGGTCCTCAAAGGCGTCAATATTGAGATCCCCAAGGGCACCTCGATGGTCATCATCGGCGGGTCGGGCACCGGCAAATCGGTGGCGCTGAAATGCGTTCTTGGCCTGATCAAACCCGATAGCGGCACGGTCTATGTAGACGGTAAAGACGCCACCAAAGGCGACCGCGATGCCTTTCTGGCCCGCTTCGGAATGCTGTTTCAGGGCGGAGCGCTGTTCGACTCGCTGCCCGTCTGGCAAAACGTCGCCTTCCGCCTGCTGCGCGGCTCGCTCAAACGCCCCGTGGACGAGGCGCGCGAGATCGCCATCGAGAAACTGCGCCGCGTGGGTCTGAAAGCGGATGTGGCCGATCGTTTCCCGGCCGAACTGTCGGGCGGTATGCAAAAACGCGTAGGCCTGGCCCGCGCCATCGCCGCCGAGCCCGAGATCATTTTCTTCGATGAGCCCACCACCGGCCTTGATCCCATCATGTCCGGCGTCATCAACGACCTGATCCGCGAGATCGTTACCGAAATGGGCGCCACCGCGATGACCATCACCCACGACATGAGCTCGGTCCGCGCGATTGCCGATAACGTCGCCATGCTGCACGGAGGCGTGATCCAATGGACCGGCCCCGTCGGGCAGATGGACGCCTCGGGCGACCCCTATGTGGAACAGTTCATCAGCGGTAGTGCTGAGGGGCCGATTGAGGCGGTTCGGTAGTGGAGGCACTCTCCTTCATCCTCTACCCACTGCCATTTACATACCTAATATCTGTAGTGGCAGCTTGGTTCCTCGTTCATACTATAGGTGAAAAATCCGGTATACCACGCGCGATAAAAGCTGAAGTGATCTTCTATCCAATCTTTCTCTCAGTGCTGAAAGGCTTCGTGCCCGGGATTCTTCTGTCCATTGTTTTGTCTGAGGTATTTGGTGTTGTTGGCCCATTAGTGCTGTTACCAACAGAGGTTGGCTATGTGGTGTCAGGGTTGCTTTTGCATAGAAAACTTCACCAGTCTGTATCCGATAAATTGGCTGCCCACTGCATTGTTGGCGCCATCGCCCTCATTTACATAGTAGGTTGGGTAGCGATTGCTGGCAGTTTGAAGGCTTAGAGATTTGAATATGACCCTCCGCCTCGCCACCCTCTCGCTCCTGATCCTCTACCCCATCGCGTGGTTCGCCCCGCTGATGCGTGCAGGGTTCCTGCCCATCTTCGGCCTTTCCGAAATCAGCGTCATCACCGGGCTCCAGTCCCTTTGGAAGTCCGATATCTTCCTCGCGCTGATCGTCACCGTCTTTGCCCTTTTCGCGCCCTATCTGAAAACCATCGGCACCGCCCTGATCCAATGGGACCTGCTGGATGCACGTGTTCAACCTGCGCTGAACATCCTCGGCAAGCTGGCGATGGCCGACATTTTCCTCATCGCGCTCTATATCACGCTGGCCAAGGGCATCTCTTACGCGACCATCGAAACCGCCTGGGGGCTTTACCTGTTTACGGCCTGTATTTTGGCCTCAATCGGCTTGGGTATTATTACCGAGATGACATCCAGATCACGAAATGATCAGACCTAATTGATTGAAAACACTAATCTGAGTATCATCTTAATATTTCGAGCAGCCAGTTTCTTGTAGTGATCGGTCCGTAGCGGATCAAAACCTATGTTCCATCTTTCTCCGCTTCGGCCCGATATGTATCGGTTTGAGAAGGAGATCGTCGAACATGACCGCCCTCCACACGTTAACGTTGCAGTTTCAAAACGCATTTCTACGACTGACATTTTTTCTGATTTGTTCCGCGGCTTTTCTGGCCGTCGCAACCACTATGCTATCCGCCATGGGCGTACTGCCCTGGCTCTCCATGCAAGCCGGACTGGCAGGCGGTACCATCATCGACGCCGGGATCTATGTTCAGATTGGCCTGACCGCTCTGATCCTGATGCTGGCCTTCTACCTTCCTGCGAATGCCCGGATGATGGCGCTGGAAAACGCGCACCGTAAATTTGCGCTGAACATGCACGACATCGCCCATGCCTATCAGCTGGCCCATGCGCAGGACCGCAGCGGGGCATTTATCCTGTCGTCCGAATTTGATGCGGTCAAAGAGCGGATGGCCTTCCTGCGCCAACATCCCAACCTGCAATCGCTCGAACCTGAGATTCTGGAGTTGGCCGCGCAAATGAGCCAGATAAGCCAAGAACTGGCCGAAACTTACGGGGATACCCGCATCGCCCGTGCCCGCACATTCCTGCAGCAACGCCAGGAAGAGATCGAACTGTTTCAGCAACGGCTGGAAGAGGCGCAAACCATTCAGCACGAGCTGCGCCAGTGGACCCATGATGTTGAAATCGAGGAATCCATCGCTCGTTCTCAGCTAACCCGCCTGCGCGACGAACTTTTCGAACTGTTGCCGGAATTGTCAGCGCAACTGCAGCAGCCCAAGGACGGTGCATCGAAGCCGTCGAGCGTCATAGCTATGTCGCCACCTCGCGCCGCCGAATAGGCGCGACGGCGCCCGCTTTGGACAATGGCCCAAACGGGCCTAAGGATATGGCGCGCTACCGGCCGAGATGAAGGCTCACGAGGGCTTGAAGAACCGCCATTCCTCGGGCACCAAGGGCGTCATGGCAAAGATAACTTTTTCATGCTCGGCCTGCGGAGCCACTCATTCACGGTGGTCCGGGCGCTGTGACGGCTGCGGTGAATGGAATTCCATCACGCAAGACGTACCCCTTTCGGCTGGCCCGGCCAAAAAATCCCTCGGTGGTAAGCGCGGCCAGTCTATCACACTCACGGACCTGTCGACCGAGGAAACTCCCCCTCCCCGCACGCTCTGCGGGGTCGAGGAGCTGGATCGCGTGCTGGGAGGCGGACTCGTCCCCGCCTCGGCCTTGCTGGTAGGTGGGGATCCGGGCATCGGCAAATCCACCCTTTTGCTGCAGGCCGCGGCCCGGTTCTCGCGTGCGGGTGTGAAAACCATTTACGTCTCGGGCGAGGAAGCCAGCGCGCAGGTTAGGATGCGCGCGCGCCGGTTAGGGCTTGAAGATGCGCCTGTGCAACTGGCCGCCGAAACCAACCTGCGTAACATCCTCACCACGTTGGAAGCCGAGAAACCCGGTCTCGCAATCATCGACTCAATTCAAACCATGTGGGCCGACAACGTCGACAGCGCACCGGGTTCAGTGTCACAAGTCCGCGCCGCAGCACATGAATTGACCACGTTTGCGAAACGACACGGAGTTTCAATCATCATGGTTGGCCATGTCACCAAAGATGGTCAGATCGCTGGCCCCCGCGTGGTTGAACACATGGTCGATACCGTTCTTTATTTCGAAGGCGAACGCGGGCATCAGTTCCGCATTCTGCGCGCGGTCAAGAACCGGTTTGGTCCAGCCGATGAGATTGGAGTGTTCGAGATGACAGGCAAGGGTCTGGCACAAGTCACAAACCCGTCGGCCCTGTTTCTATCTGAACGCGGCAAGCCCAGCCCCGGATCGGCCGTATTTGCTGGTATCGAAGGGACACGGCCGGTTCTGGTCGAGCTTCAGGCGCTGGTTGCCCCATCCCCCCACTCTCAGCCTCGCCGAACCGTCGTCGGCTGGGACAGCGGACGGCTGGCAATGATCCTTGCCGTGCTCGAAGCCCGTTGCGGCATCCCCTTTGCCGGGCTTGATGTCTATCTCAACGTCGCAGGCGGGCTTAAAATCACCGAGCCAGCCGCGGACCTTGCCGTTGCTGCCGCGCTACTCAGCGCGCGCGAGGACACAGCCCTGCCAACGGACACCGTCGTTTTCGGAGAAATCTCGTTGTCCGGGGCACTTAGACCGGCCCCTCAGACAGAAAACAGGTTGAAAGAAGCCCAAAAACTTGGTTTCTCATCCGCCATAGCTCCGGCAGGCGGGAAAACCGGTACTGTGGCAGGTCTGACACTCACCCGGCCCTCTGATTTGGTAGGGTTTGTTGGCGAAACCTTCGGAGCAGGTTAAGGTAACGCCTTGAGGGGCAGAAAAAATTACGGGCGAGGGCCATGGAAGGTTTTACAATAATTGACGGGGTAGTTGCCCTGATCATCGTTATATCGGGTCTGCTGGCCTATTCCCGTGGCCTGTTGCGGGAAATTCTCGCGATCGCGGGATGGGTTGCGGCGGCAGTTTTGGCATTCATTTTCGCACCACAGGCCGTTCCACTGGTCAAAGAAATCCCCGTTGTCGGAGATTTCCTGCGCGACAGTTGTGAATTGTCGGTTATCACCGGGTTCGCTGGCGTGTTTGCCATTGCCCTGATCGTGGTTAGTATATTTACCCCACTGTTCTCATCTCTTGTGCAACGGTCTGCACTGGGCGGCTTGGATCAGGCACTTGGGTTTTTCTTTGGAATCGCGCGCGGCATCCTTTTGGTGGCGATTGCCTTCTTCGTCTATGACACAGTCATGACGGGCCAATCCTACACCATCGTCGACGAAAGCCGGTCAGCCAAAGTGTTCGAACAATTCAGCGACAAAATCGAAGAGCAAAACCCCGAAGCCGCGCTGGGGTGGGTAACATCCCAATATGAAGAACTGGTAGCCAGCTGTGGTGAAAGCGCCGATCCATCCGACGCACCTGCCGCCCCTGAAGCACCTGCAGCGGAATAAAGCAAAAGCCCGGTCAAAGCCGGGCTTTTTCAATTCGACTTAGACAAACCCTTCTCCGGCGCAAACGGTGCATCTGATGTTTTTCAGCCCAAAGCACCCTTCGCAACGGGACATGACGGGCTTGCCAAAAATGTCCCGACTTTTGATCACTTCACCTGCGCCTCCGCAAATCTGACAGGGTGCGCGCCCCATTCCACGGCATCGGTGGCACCGGCGTTTTACCGGTTCTTGCTTTTTCTGACCTTGATTGTTTTGCCACATGTCTGAAATCCGCTTGGCTTGAAGAAACTATTGTTTCGGATTGTTTCCTCTATGACAGCACAAGCTGCGAAACCTGTCACCTTTTGTTCGGCCATTGTGGCAAATTCCACCTGCGTCAAATCGCAAATGTGATCCTTTGATGACACAGCCTCCGTAAGGCTTTATGTGAAGTCCGAACTGACATGGAATCGGAGCTGCCGATCTTGCTGTATCTGTTTTCTTTCGCGCCTGCCGCTTGCGACCAGGGCGCGTCTGCATCCCAAGATCTATGGGAAGTATCAGGCAAAGACACCGCCATGCTGATGTTCCGAACACCGCCACAACTTAAATCGTCATAGTAATTTGGAGCCCGTACATGTGTGGGATTTTGGGGATCGCAAGCAGAACACATGATGTGTTTGCGGAAATCTATGACGGGCTTCTGATGCTACAGCACCGGGGTCAGGATGCATCGGGTATCGTCACTTATACCGGAGAGTTCTTCCGCGAAAAGAAAGCCAACGGGCTGGTCAAGGATGTGTTTAACGCTCAGGACGCCGATACCCTGCTTGGAAAGGTCGGCATTGGCCATGTGCGCTATCCGACTGCCGGGTCGCTCAGCGCGGCCGAGGCGCAGCCGTTCTTCGTGAATGCCCCGTATGGCATCTACCTGGTTCATAACGGCAATATCACTAACACCGCCGCACAGCGTGAGAAGGTCACTGGAAAATACAGCCGCCACCTGCGCACAACGTCAGATTCGGAAATTCTGCTGAACGTTCTGGCGGACAAGGTCGCTGACGCAATCAAGGTCAATGGCAACGCCGAGCCCATTCGGAATATCTTTGCCGGTGTGAAGATGACGATGGAACGGGTGCAGGGCGCCTATTCGGTAATCTGCCTGATTGCAGGTGTCGGAATGCTGGCCTTCCGCGACCCGCACGGAATTCGCCCGCTCTCGGTGGCCATCCGCGAAACCGAAAACGGTGGCGACGACTTTGCGTTTGCCTCGGAAGATGTGGCCTTTGGCATCAACGGCTTCAACAAGATGCGCGACCTACGCCCTGGCGAAGCGATTCTGATCGACCTGGACGGCAACATGCACGAATTCCAGGCGGTCGAAGGCAAGCTGACACCCTGTATCTTTGAATATGTCTATCTGGCGCGTCCGGATTCTCTGTTGGACGGCGTCTCTGTCTATAAAACGCAGATGCGTATGGGGCAGACGCTGGCCAAACAGATCCAGGAATCAGGGCTTGAGATTGATCGGATCATCCCGGTCCCAGACAGCGCCCGCCCGGTCGCGCTTGAGGCGGCCAAGATCACCGGCATTCCCTATCGCGAAGGTCTGGTAAAGAACCGCTATGTCGGACGAACGTTCATCATGCCCGGTCAGGCCGAACGTCAGAAATCCGTGCGCCGCAAACTGAATGCGGTTCCGCTGGAGTTTGACGGACACAATGTTCTGTTGATCGACGATTCCATCGTCCGCGGGAACACGATCAAGAAGATTGTGCAAATGTGCCGCGAGGCTGGAGCCAAGAAGGTCTACATTGCCAGCGCCTCACCGCCGGTGAAATACCCCAATGTCTATGGCATCGACATGCCCACCAAACATGAGCTGATTGCCCATGGCAAAGAGGTCGAGGAAATCCGGCAAGAGCTCGGTGCAGACGCCCTGATCTATCAGCATCTGGACGATCTGATCTGGGCCGCCAAGGAAGGAAATCCAGAAATCGAAGCGTTCGACTGTTCGTGTTTTGACGGAAAATACATCACCGGAAGCGTCAGCAAAGACTATCTGGATACGCTCGAAAGCAGCTCACGCGTTAGTAAGAAACGTGAAGACATGCAAGTGCCCGGCGGATCCTGGAATGCGGCGAAGCTGGCTTCGGGATAAGTTTCCGGCGAATCGGTAGCTCTCTGCCCGGTCCAAGCCGGGCGGTTTCCGACCTGCATCGGTGTAAATTCGCTTAGTTTCCGCGCACAACTTTTTGGCGAAGGAAATGCAATCGCAATGGGTTCACAGATTGCCTTTTGAAAGTGACGGAACGGACAATTCACCAGACCTTTTGTTCCCTTGTTGCGTTTGATAGTCCGCCTCCAACCACTCATCAAAAGGGGTTGGGGCCGCGTGCCGCAACCGCACTCTATGTCAAACAAAACCGTCACAAGCGCGGCCACGCAACAGGGCGCGCTTAGCAAAAACTCTATCACCCTGCTTGGGGTGTTTGGGCCAAAAGCCGATATGCGCGCGCTGATGCGGATGTCTTCTGGCCGGGTCAAAGAGGTCAAGCTGGGCAGCCGTGTGTCTTCAGGTACTATTGTGGCCATTGATGCCGAGGGCATCATGCTGCGACAAAGCGGTCAGACGACGCGCATAGCGATCCCAGGCAGCTAATCCTGTCTTGACGCGCTGCGCGCTTGGGTTCAAACCGCAGTCATGACCGATCAGACTAAAATCGCCCTCATCACCGGGGCCTCTCGCGGGCTGGGCGCTGCCCTGGCCGAGGCGCTGGCACCAGAGTACCACATCGTCGCTGTCGCCCGCACCACCGGCGGGTTGGAAGAACTGGACGACCGCATCAAAGCAAAGGGCGGTTCAGCCACCCTGGCCCCTATGGACATTGCCGACCCGAATGCGATGGCCACTCTGTGTCGTGGCATCCATGATCGCTGGGGCAAGGTGGACCTGTGGCTGCATACTGCGGTTCACACTTCGGCCCTGACGCCGACCCATTTCATTGACCCCAAGGAATGGACCAAAGCCATAAACACCAACGCAACCGCCACGTCGGTCCTGATCCCCTATGTTGCGCCTTTGCTGGGTGAGGCCGGCCATGCGGTGTTTTTCGATGATCCGAAGGCGGGTGAGAAATTCTATGGCATCTACGGTGCCACCAAGGCGGCGCAGATGGCTCTGGCCCGTAGCTGGGCGCTGGAAACTGAGCGCACTGGGCCGCGTGTGAGCATCGTGGAACCGGCTGCCATGCCAACTGCCGTGCGTGCCCGGTTTCATCCCGGTGAGGATCGGGAGGTATTGACCAGCACCGCAGATGAAGCGGCGCGTATTCTGGCTCTGCTATAGGAATGGCCCATTGGGCCATGCCTCCGGCGGAGGTATTTTTTGCCAGATGAAGCCGGCGGATTACGCGATATGAACACCGTTTCTCCCGGCCAGATCGACGAAGAATTGCCATGCCACACGGCCCGAGCGCGCACCACGTGTGGCCTGCCATTCGATCGCTTCGGCGCGCAGGGTGTTTGCGTCGACCGATACGCCGTAAGAAGCACAATAGCGGTCGATCATGGCAAGGTATTCGTCCTGATCGCAAGGATGGAAACCCAGCCATAGCCCGAACCGGTCCGACAGTGAGACCTTCTCTTCTACGGCCTCAGACGGGTTGATGGCGCTGGAACGTTCATTTTCGATCATATCCCGCGGCATCAGGTGGCGGCGGTTTGAGGTGGCGTAGAACACCACATTTTCCGGGCGACCTTCGATGCCACCGTCCAGCACTGCCTTGAGCGATTTGTAGTGCTGATCATCGTGGCTGAAGGACAGGTCATCACAGTACAGGATGAACCGATGCGGCGCTGCACGTAGATGGTTCAGCAGCCGCGCGACCGAGCCCATATCCTCGCGCTGCAGCTCAACCAGTTTCAGATCAGGATGTTCGTTCTGCAGGGTGCCGTGGACCGCTTTGACAAGGCTGGATTTGCCCATACCACGCGCGCCCCAGAGCAGCGCATTGTTGGCCTTAAATCCAGCGGCAAAGCGGCGTGTATTGTCCAATAGTGTATCGCGAGACCGGTTGATACCCACCAAGAGATCCAAATCGACCCGATTGACCTGCTTAACCGGTTCCAGGCGGTCGGGTTCGACATGCCAGACAAAAGCCGGAGCTGCGGCAAAATCGGGCGCGGCCAGAGGCGCCGGGGCCATGCGATCCAGCGCGTCGGCAATACGGTTCAGAGCTTGGTCATCCATTGGGGCCTCCGGTCGTGTCTGCAGGGTCTCAAACCATGTTCCGCCCGGCGCGACAAGAGCGGCGCATGAAAAAGGCGCGCCGGGCTGGGCGCGCCTGTTCATTGCTTGATCGCAGCTTTATTTGCCGTCTTCTTCGTGGATGATATCGGCATCCGCCTCTTCTTCGCCGTCATAGTATCCTTCTGCGCGCAACTCGGCCTCGCGCTTTCTCTCAACTCGGGCGACAAGGAAGATCGACACCTCATAGAGGCCATAGACCACGACAAACAGGATGATCTGAGTGATCACGTCTGGCGGTGTCACAAGGGCAGCAAGCACCAGAATACCTACCATGGCGTATTTTCGGACACTGCCCAAACCCTCGGCGCTGACAAGTCCGGCCTTACCCATCAAAGTCAGCAGCACAGGCAGTTGGAAACACAGACCAAAGGCAAGGATGAATTTCAGCGTGATATCCAGCGATTCATTCACCTTGCCGAAGAACGTGATCTTCACGCCCTCGGTGGTTTCGGGCACAACCACGATCTCTTCCGGAACATCTCCGGTAGTCGCCGACAACAGATTGGCAAAAATCGAACTGACATCCGCAAAGCCCAAAAAGAACTGCATGGCCAGCGGCGTTACCACGAATTGTGCAAAAGATGCCCCAAGCAGGAACATGAACGGCGAGGCGACCAGGAATGGCAGGAAAGCGCCCTTCTCGGACCTGTACAGACCGGGCGCCACAAAGCGCCAGAGTTGATAGGAGATCACCGGGAAGGCCAGCGCAAACCCAAACACCATCGAAATTCGGAACAGCGTAAACAGATATTCCTGTGGCGAGGTATATTGCAAAGTCGGAGACGGATCGCCCAGATCGCGCAGCGTTGCCTCGATTGGTTGGACCAGGAATTGCAGGATCGGTTCCGCGACCGTAAAGGCCAGGACAATGCCTATTACAAAGGCAATGACCGCGCGGATCAGCCGGGTGCGCAGTTCCGCCAGATGCTCGATCAATGGGGCCGAGCTGTCTTCGATCTCGTCTGTGTCGGTCATGATTTGCCTTCGGTTTTCAGCGCGGCTTCGGCCTCTTCAGCCTTGGCCATCGCTTCGGCGGCTTCTTTCGCCTTACGCTCAGCCGCAGCACGTGCGGTCGAGGCCTGAATCTTCTTGGCCTGCTCGGCCCGTTCGGCGGCCAACTTACCGGTCTCGCTATCGGGGTCGAACTTGGTGGGGTCGATACTTTTGGCCAGGTCCTGCGCGGCTTCTTTCACACCATCCATGGCGCTGCCTACAGGGTTGGTGGCCGCGTTGAGACCTTTTTTGATGTCATTCACACCGGCCTGATCCGCCGCATCGTTCATGGCACTGCTGAATTCGCGCGCCATGCCACGGGCCTTGCCGACAAAACGACCGACATTACGGAACAAAACCGGCAGATCCTTTGGCCCCACAACGATCAGGGCAACGACGCCGATGACCAGAAGCTCGGTCCAGCCCAGATCAAACATACCGGATCAGACCTTGTCTTTGTCGGTCTCGGGCGTGACGTCTTTGGCCAGCTCGGATGCGTCCTGATCCAGTTCCTCTGCGCCTTCTTTGACGCCCTTCTTGAATGACGTAATGCCTTTGCCCACTTCGCCCATCAACGAGCTGATTTTGCCACGGCCGAATAGCACCAGAACCACAACTGCGATCAGCAGAATGCCGGGAAGGCCAATATTGTTGAGCATCTCTCTTCTCCTTTAACGTCGGCGCCGTACGCCGGAAATGTGATCTGGGTCCGTGTCTACGCCCGCTGGCCCGCCTGCAAAAGTGAGTTGGTTCAAATCTGCCTTCAAATTTGATCCGATCCGATGTTTTTTACGGCCTCGGATTGATCAACTGACAGGTTTGTGTCAGTTGATAGGGACTAGGTAGGCGGTATCGAAACCTGGTCAACGGAGATTCACATGACCCATGTTGCAGAAATCGTCACCTTCACCCTCGCCAACGGGACAACCCCGGAAGAGTTCGTAAAACTCAGCCAAGCGTCCGAAGCCTTTGTACGCGCAGCTCCGGGGTTTGCCCATCGTCAACTCAGTCAAGGCGAAGACGGGCGCTGGACTGACTACGTGATCTGGACCGATATGAAGGCCGCACAGGACGCAGCTGCGCAGTTCCCGCAGCAGGGTTTTGCGCCCGCACTGATCGCAGCGATCAACCCCGAAGGCATGCAGATGCGCCACGAGAACGTGCTATGGAACATGACCGCATAACCCCGGTCAGAGCGGCGTGTCATGCGCCGTACTGATCGTCTGTTCGACATTATTCAGATCCTGCGCGACGGTGGCTTGCACCGTGCGCAGGACATTGCGTATCGGCTCGAGGTGTCGGTCCGCACGATCTATCGCGACATGGATACGCTGGCCGCCTCGGGCGTTCCGGTCGAAGGTGAGCGCGGCGTGGGCTATATGGTGCGTGAGCAGATCACCCTGCCCCCGCTGAATCTGACCCCGGCCGAACTGGAAGCGCTGAACCTTGGCATGGCAATCGTGGCCGAGGCCGCCGACCCCGACTTGAAAACCGCCGCCGAGTCTTTGGCTGAAAAGATCGACGCCGTGCTGCCGACACAGGTGATTGCCGAGGCTGACAGCTGGAAATTTGCGGTATACCCCTTTGCCGATGCCGCACGCGGGCTGGCGCATATGGCCCCGATCCGCGCCGCCATCAAATCACGACAAAAATTACGTCTGAGTTACCGCAGGATCGACGGCGTGTTGACCGAGCGCACCATTCGGCCATTGCATATGGAGTATTGGGGACGAGTCTGGACGCTGACTTCCTGGTGTGAACTCCGCGATGGTTTCCGGGTCTTCCGAATTGACCTGATCGAAACCGTCCTTCCCCTGCCCGAGATTTTTGCAGACGAGCCGGGAAAGCGTCTGAGCGATTACGACCCATACGCTTAACCCTGCCGTCATCGGGTTGGGATTATCCCTGCCAGCGGCATGGCCCTGACGGGGCCATTCTTATCATTTCAGATAGGGCTCTGGATCTACAGATTCGAAGCCTTTGCGCACTTCGAAATGGACATAGGCGTTGTCCCCGCTCCGCAGCGAGGCAATCTTCTGCCCTCGTCGCACGCGCTCCCCTTTCTTGACCGTGATATCTGCCACATTGGCATAGACGGTCAGCAGATCACTGTTGTGTTTAACAACGATGATCGGAACCTGATCTGCATCAGCAGTGATCGCCGCAACAGTTCCCGCCTCTGCTGCCATTACAGGCGATCCTGCGGCCGCTGCGATGTCGATCCCCTCGTTCTTTCCCTTTTGATAGGTGCGGATAATCGTACCGTTCACAGGAAGCCCAAGCGCCGAATTGCTTTGGTTTGTTGGTGCCTCGGCGGTCACATCAGGCGCCGGAGTGGCCGGGGAAATGGTTTCGTCAGGCAAGGGCTGCGTAGCACTGGGCGGCGTCGGTGTCGGAGACCCCTGGCCGGGCTGTGTCACATTCGTTGCAGGCACAGCAGCTTTGCGCGGTGCGGATTGGCTTTTCACCGGGATCAGAAGGAACTGGCCTTCGCGGACGGTAAAATCGGAATCCAATCCATTCCAGTCTGACAGCGCCTCAACGGGAACGTCATAGAGGCGTGAAATTGTAAATGCCGTTTCACCACGTTTCACCTTGTGGCGGATCGGTTCGGGACCGGTTGGTGCCGGTGCCGCCGCAGGTTTTGCGGGCTCAAGCGTTGATGTACGGACCGAGCCATTTGCGGGGACCTCGTCGATTGCCGTACCAGCTATCGTCGCTATATCGACAGAGCTTGCGGAACCGACCGTCTGGGGCAGTGCCACAACTTCGCCCTCGCGCAGGGTATCTGTAGGCATTAGACCATTGAAACGCGCCAGCTCTCCTTCAGGCAAACCAACCCTTGCGGCCAAGTCTCTGACAGTGTCACCGCGGCGAGCAATCGCCACTTGATAGGTCGGATATGTGATGACACCCCTGGCATCCGGAGCGGGCCGGTTGGTCGTCGCCGACTGTGCTGCTTCGGCGGTGGAAAAACCGCCTACCTGTCCGCGAAGATCATAGTCCAGCGGCCCTTCGCACCCAGCCAGGATTGCAAGGCTAGCCACTCCTAACGCACAGCGGCGCATTGCTGATTTGGAAACTGCTCTCATTTTATTGTCCTCGACACCTGCCCCTGTTCATCGGGGTTCCGGCGCATTTTGCAGAATATTCCTTTAAGCTCCATCCTTCCCAAGCCCTTCTAACAAGGGCACAAAACGGACAGGCAACAATTCGTCATAGTCCAAACCGGATTCGGTGCGCCGGACCCTGATCAACGTCTGGACCGTATCCGACTGCCCCACCGGCAAAACCATGATACCGCCGATTTTGAGCTGCGCCAAGAGCGGCCCGGGAGGGTCCTCGGCAGCTGCAGTCACGATGATACGATCAAACGGGGCTTGCTCGGGCAAACCAAACGAACCATCCGACAACATTGCCGTCACATTTGTCAGCCCCAAATCACGGAACAACTGGCCGGTTTCGCGCACAAGTCGCTTATGACGCTCGACCGTGTATACCCGGCGTGCCAGTTTCGACAGGATCGCGGCCTGATAGCCCGATCCGGTCCCGATCTCGAGCACGGTATCACGCGGACGTACTTCCAGCGCCTGCGTCATCAGCCCAACGACAGACGGTTGGCTGATCGTCTGGCCGCACGCAATCGGCAGCGGCGTATCCTCATAGGCGCGTTCTGCAAACAGGCCTTTGACAAAACTGCCGCGATCTATCTGCTCCATGGCTGCCAGCACGCGTGCATCCGTCACCCCGCGCGAGCGCAGGGCGAACAGGAACTGCATGGTTGTTTCAGGGTCCAGTCCGCTCATTCGATCGACTTTAACGCTTCCAGCGCGTCATGCGCCGTCAGATCCGCACGCATTGGTGTGACCGAGATATAGCCTGCCAGATTGACGGCAGCATCCGTCCCAGGTGCAGTCGGGTTGTGTTGATACCCGCCCTTGATCCACAGAAACCGCCGCCCCGAAGGTGAGCTGTGCGGCTCGACCGAGAAATGTGTGTCACGCCGATAACCCTGAGGGGCGATCCGGGTGCCCAGTACTTCATCCGCAGGCACTGGGGGGAAATTGACGTTGTAAAACAAACGGTAATCGCCTTGTTCTGCCGGCGTCGCCCCCAGTATCTTACGAACCAGCTCGGCACCAAATCGGGTCGCGGATTCGAACGGGTCATCCAGCCCCAAATTGCGCGGACCGAAATATTGAGACAGGGCAATAGCCGGAACCCCCTGCAGGGCCGCCTCCATCGCGCCCCCGACTGTGCCAGAATACAGCGTATTCTCGGCCGAGTTGTTCCCACGATTCACACCAGATAATACCAGGTCGGGTGGTGCGTCCTTCATCACATCGTGCAAACCGGCCAAGACACAATCAGCTGGTGATCCTTCCGCAGCAAAACGGCGTTCTCCCAGCTTGGCAACCATCATCGGGTGCGTGTAGCTGATGCAATGCCCCACGCCGGATTGCTCGAATGCGGGCGCAACGACCCAGACTTCACCATCCGGTCCGGCCAGATCGGCAGCAATCGCCTCGAGTGCGATAAGTCCCGGCGCATTGATACCGTCATCATTGGTTAGAAGAATACGCATATGCCCCATCCACCGCAGCGTTTTTTCCTTGATAGACCCAGCCCCGCACTGCGGCAAGCAACCCGCAGGCGCAATCTGAGGCTTTCACGCACCACTTGCGCCTAAACTGCAGTTTTAGACCCTATTTGGGGAATACAAAGCACCGATCGCGGCGAATGGTCAGCCACATGACCCGCCCCGCTTGCGGGACAAACACGTTGGGAACGGTCGCTTTCAAGATTGAATCATCATAGTCCGTACGGAATTCAATCAAGCTTTCGTTGCCCAGAAAACGCGCCCGTTCGACCACACCACGCGCGGCTACCCCGTCCGTCGGTGTCGGCAGTGGACCTTTGCCATTGCGATCAAAATCCAAACGGACGTGCTGAGGCCGAAATACAATCTCAACATTCGTTCCATCCGGCACACCCGGAGCAAGAAACTGACCAAATGGCGTATCGGCCAAAGCTCCGTTAACTTGCGCGCCTAACACATTTATATCGCTAAAGAATGCAACTGCAGCTTTGTCCGCAGGACGGGTGTAGACGTTGTAAGGCGCACCCTGTTGAACGATTCTGCCACGGCGCATCAGGGCGATCTCATCGGCCATACGCATTGCCTCTTCGGGTTCATGGGTAACCAACAGGACTGCGGCGTCCTCTTCCTTGAGGATCGCCAGAGTTTCATCCCGAATTCCATCGCGTAACCGGTTATCGAGCCCCGAAAACGGCTCATCCATCAACATGATCCGGGGGCGTGGGGCCAATGCGCGCGCCAGAGCCACCCGCTGTTGCTCACCGCCCGACAAGTGATGTGGAAAGCTGTCTGCGAAACGCATCAGGTCGACTTTGGCCAGCAACTCATCCACGCGTGCGCGTTTTTCATCTTTGCTACCCTTCAGGCCAAAGGCAACATTGTCAGCTACGCTAAGATGTGGGAACAGGGCAAAGTCCTGAAACATCAGGCCAATCTCGCGCCGCTCAGGCGGGACACGGAACACCGTATCGCAGATCAGCGCGCCATCGACATAGATCTGGCCTGTCTCTTGCATCTCGACACCGGCAATCATCCGCAGCGTCGTTGACTTGCCGCACCCTGACGGCCCCAACAGGCATGTCACCTGCCCCGCCTGCACGGTCAGCGAGACGTCATCAACCACCACCCGACCTTCGTACCGGGCGACCAGATTGCGAATTTCCAGACGCGGAGGAGTTGCGTTTACTGTCACCGATGGACCCCGTAGCCTTACCCGATCAAATCAATCGGGCTTGGGCGGGGATAGCAACACCTCCCTTTGGGTGCAAGGGATCAGCAGCAGCCGCCCGTTTCGGCCTGCCCGGTCGCCTCAAATGGGCTTTCACCACCGCAGCCTTCGAAGATGCCGTAATGGGTTGAGAAATCACCGATGAACTCAAAGTGCCGCGCAAACCGCGTGTCTTTGAGCATCATCCATGTGTTGCCGCACACCGGAAACACCTTCCCCGCCGCCATTGTGTGATGGTCATCCAGTTCGAACACATGCGGCGCATTGGGGATAGTGCCCTTATAGATCACGGCCTGACCGTAATCTTCGCAGGCGGGCTCCAACGCGGGCAGTTTGAACAGACGATAGGTGGCCGACAGGAATTTCAGCGGCGCCACGCGGTCCTCAAGAACCGGGTTTTCGATGGTCAACGGACGGTGCGTGACCCGACGCGGGTCGCCAAACCCGGCCTTGCGCGACATCGACAGAAAGTCATTCCAGTACAGCGCACCGGACAGACACTCGCCATACAGAACCTCATCCTCGGCCATTGCCTGCGGTACGCGACGATCCGCATAAACGTCCGAGAAATACATCTCTCCACCGTCCTTAAGCAGGCGGTGCGCGCCGCGCAAAACGGCCTCCTTATCGGTGGCCAGGTTGATCACGCAGTTCGAAACGATGATATCGAAAGACCCCGCCTTTAAGTCCAGTTCATCCAGCTTTTCGATGTAGCCGTGATGGAATTCCACGTTGCTTTGGGCATACCCAAAGGTTTCGGCGTGATAATCCTGATGCGCGCGGGCGATATCCAACTGCTCGGGCGTCATATCCACGCCGACCACGCGCCCTTTCTCGCCCACCATGGCAGACAGGGCGTATACATCCCGACCCGCGCCACAGCCAAGATCAAGGATCCTCATCCCTTCCAGATCCAGCGGCGCGATCAGCCCGCAGCCGTAATAGCGGGTCAGCACGTCATCATGGACCTTGGCGAGGATCTTTTTCAGATGATCCGGCATATCGTCGGGCGTACAACACGCGTTGGTCTGCAGGTCCGCGCTGCTTTGCAGGACCTCGCCATAATAGTTCTGCACCGATTCATGCTTCATCGCTGTCATCCCCTGATCTGACTGATGTTGAGCTAACCCAGCACCGCGCACCGTGCAATCAAAAGCCGAGCAATCTGACGAAAGGTTGAGCTAGCTCAGCAGCTCAAAATCCAGATCCGCGCGCACCCGGCCATTCACCTGAATCTCCAGAAGATGTGCGCCGGGAACAAGCCTGAACGTGGTCGCATCGCCTTTGAGCTTGTGCTTTTTGCTCAAGGTCAGGTTTCCATTCCTTAGCGCGGCTTGTTTCAGCTTGTGAACTTTGGCCGATTTTTTGCCGCCAGGTCGTTGGAAATGGATGATATAATCAATCAAAACGGGTTGGTTCGCCTCACCAGCCAATGAAACATCAAACTCAAGCGCGCCGCCAATCTTTGCCTGCCCATTTACCATAACCGAGACCTGTATATCGGCATCAGGGTCATATCCCAGCATCTTCATCGCGCGTGGGTGCCCGGCCTTAACCAGACCGCGCAGGGTATGAGAGGTCATCCACCGCAGCTCGTCCGCGTCTTGACGCTTTGAACGAGACCAGCCCTGCAGGCGGTCCAGTACCAGATCCGGGTCTTTTTTGGAGATGTCGTTCAGATGGTTGGCCACCGACCGCGTCACATAGCGCGTTTGGTCCTGATGCAGCCGATCCAGCAGAGGCAGCGGATCTGTTAATTCCAGCCCCACCGCCTGCCCCCATGGCAAACGCGGGCGGGTTCCTTCGGACACCAGACGCCGCACGTGATAGCTGTCATGTCCGCACCAATCCTCCAGCCGCTCCATGACGTGTTCGGGGTGGCGATTGAGAAATGGGCGAATGGCCCATTCCATCGAAAACCTCTGCGTCAGTTCAGCCAGCACGTCCAGCGCGAGGTCGGGGTGATCAAGGCCGACATTCACGACCCAATCCCCCAGCGGCGCAAAGATGAAATCGCCAAAATCGTCGTCGGTCTTGTTCGGATCCAGCGGCGGCGGCAAGGCCCGTAAAAGGGTCGGAGCGACAGTTGGCAGCTCACCCGGAACCTGTTGCTGCAGGCATTCGGCGATCCACGCCATCCGCTCTTTCAACTCAAGCTCGAGAAGGCGTGACATCACCTGCGTTTGAAACGCCTGTGCATCGAACCCTGGATCAGCCTCGGCAAAAAGCCCCGCCAGATAGCCGGTCTTTTCTGCATTAAACAACTGATCCTTCAGTGAAAACCCTTGCGCCATGGTCACATCGTCAGATTGGTCGCGCCACCATCCAACAGGATGTTCTGGCCGACGATAAAGCCCGCATGCTGCGAACACAGAAACGCGCAGGTTGCCCCAAACTCCTGCCGCGAGCCATAGCGGCGCGTGGGGATGGTTGCCTCACGCTGCGCGCGTGCCTCGTCAACGGAAATGCCTTGCTGCGCAGCCACACCACCGTCCAGAGAATCCGCTCGATCCGTCGCATGTATCCCTGGCAACAGGTTATTGATTGTCACACCATGCGGTGCGACCTGCCTGGACGTTCCGGCCACATATCCGGTTAGCCCGGTCCGTGCCGCATTAGACAGGCCAAGAACGGCAATCGGCGCCCGTACGGATTGCGAGGTGATGTTCACCACCCGGCCCCAGCCGTTATCCATCATGCCGGGCAACAGGGCCTTCATGAAGGCAATCGGGGTCAGCATGTTGGCATCCAACGCCTTGATGAAGTCCTCGCGCTGCCAGTCCGACCATAGGCCCGGAGGCGGGCCGCCAGCATTTGTCACAAGAATATCAACGCCCTGCGCGGCAGCAATCACTTGCGCCTGCCCCTCTTCCGAGGTCACATCACACGCAACACTCTGCACATCGACACCAAATTCCGAACGCAAACGCGCAGCTTCAGCCTCTAACGCGTCGGCCCCTCGCGCGTTCATCACCAGATTCACACCAGCCGCCGCCAGAGCCTCGGCGCAGCCCAGACCCAAACCTTTACTGCTGGCACAGACCAGCGCGCGCTTTCCACCTATTCCCAGATCCATCTGTTCCTCCCCATCTGTTATTATCCGCATGTCTTGCACCCAGCAGACAGGGAAGACAGATTGATGACAAGGGGTTAGTAGAAGAACTCTTCCCGGACGATCTTGCCATCCGCGACGTGATACAGCGCAACTTCGCGCATATCGAAGCTCTCACCGCTTTCCTTGAACTTGCCCTGCACCTCAAAGATCACGGCAAAACGGTCTTCGCCATGCACCATCGGGTCACTGACGTTTCCGCCCGTCACTTCGGTCGAACTCTCCCACCAATCGTGCTTGCCACGGATCGCGTCGCGCCCATGCGCCTCGCGTCCCATACCGGATGCATCGACCGCCTCAACCGAAACGGCATCTGCCGCATACAGCTTATCCAGATTGGCCTTGGCCCGGTTTTCCCGGCATCCCGCCACCAGCTCATCGGCGATTTCTTTCAAATTCATTGATCCTCTCCATTATTTGTTCACTATATGTTCTTATTGCCACAGGCAGACGATTCGAACCAGCCTCTTTGTCTTGCTTCGGCAGAATTCCCCGCCTATACGCGCGACTATGCTTGATACCGCCACGAACCAACCCACCTTGCCGCCCGAGATCGCCCGGCGCCGGACATTTGCCATCATCTCGCACCCGGATGCGGGCAAGACGACCCTGACGGAAAAGTTCCTGCTGTATGGCGGTGCCATCCAGATGGCCGGTCAGGTACGCGCCAAGGGTGAGGCACGGCGGACACGTTCGGATTTCATGCAGATGGAGAAGGATCGCGGGATCTCGGTCTCGGCCTCGGCCATGTCGTTCGACTATGGAAACTTCCGGTTCAATCTGGTGGACACGCCCGGCCACAGCGATTTCTCGGAAGATACTTATCGCACTCTGACCGCGGTGGACGCGGCCGTGATGGTGATCGACGGCGCGAAAGGTGTGGAAAGCCAGACCCAGAAACTGTTTGAGGTCTGCCGCCTGCGCGACCTGCCGATCCTGACCTTCTGTAACAAGATGGACCGCGAAAGCCGCGATACGTTCGAGATCATAGACGAAATTCAGGAAATGCTGGCCATCGACGTCACGCCCGCTGCCTGGCCGATTGGAGTAGGCCGCGACTTTATCGGCTGTTACGACATGCTGCGCGACCGGCTGGAGCTGATGGACCGCGCTGACCGTAATAAAGTGGCCGAAAGCATCCAGATCAACGGGTTGGACGACCCCAAGCTGGCCGAACATGTGCCCGAGCACCTGCTTGAGAAGCTGCTAGAAGAGGTTGAGATGGCACGCGAATTGCTGCCCGCGCTTGACCCCCAAGCGGTATTGGAAGGCCACATGACCCCGATCTGGTTCGGCTCGGCGATCAATTCGTTCGGCGTCAAGGAACTGATGGAAGGCATCGGCGCCTATGGTCCACAGCCGCAGGTACAGTCCGCGGAACCCCGTCAGATCGCGCCAGAAGAAAAGAAAGTCTCTGGGTTCGTCTTCAAGGTTCAGGCCAATATGGACCCCAAGCACCGCGACCGGGTGGCATTTGTGCGCATGGCCTCGGGCCATTTCAAACGCGGCATGAAGCTGACCCATGTTCGATCGAAAAAGCCGATGGCAATCTCGAACCCTGTGCTGTTTCTTGCATCCGACCGGGAACTGGCCGAAGAGGCCTGGGCCGGAGACATCATCGGCATCCCAAACCACGGCCAGCTGCGCATCGGCGACACGCTGACCGAGGGCGAAGCGATCCGGGTAACCGGCATCCCCTCCTTTGCGCCGGAACTGCTGCAGACCGTGCGCCCGGGCGATCCGATGAAAGCCAAGCATCTGGAAAAAGCCCTGATGCAATTCGCCGAGGAAGGCGCGGCCAAGGTGTTCAAACCGTCGATCGGATCGGGCTTTATCGTCGGCGTCGTTGGCGCACTGCAATTCGAGGTTCTGGCCAGCCGGATTGAGATGGAATACGGCCTGCCGGTACGGTTCGAGGCGTCTCAGTTCACCTCCGCCCGCTGGGTCAGTGGTGAAAAGGCTGAGGTCGAGAAATTCGTCAATGCCAACAAGCAGCACATCGCTCATGATCATGACGGCGACATCGTCTATTTGACTCGCCTGCAGTGGGACATCGACCGGGTCGTGCGGGACTATCCCGACCTGAACCTGACCGCCACCAAAGAGATGATGGCGTGACAGGGTCACGAGCTTCATATGCCGGATAATGTCCCAAGCTGGGGCATTGTATCAACGATCCGGGGCTCGGCCCCGGACATACTTCGGTTTGCGGCCTATCACCTCGATCTCGGGGCCGACCGGATGTATCTGTATCTGGACGAGCCCTGCCCGGCTGCGTTCAACGCCCTGAACCGCCACCCACGGATCGAAATACGCAACTGCGACGAAGGGTACTGGGCGAACCGAAAGCGCGAGAGGCCCGACAAACATCAGGTCCGGCAAACCGCAAATGCCAGCTTTACTTACAGAAAGGCTGAGGTCGACTGGCTTGCCCATATTGATCTGGACGAGTTCCTCTGGCCGCAATCCGACCTTGGCGCGATATTAGCGGAGATTCCGCAACATATCCCAGCGGTGCGCGTTCGTCCGATCGAGCCCGTGGGCGGAACCGAAGACCTGTACAAAGCCTATATCCCCGCTGGTCAGGGCCGTGATGGGATCGTTCAGGCACTATATCCGAATTTTGGCGGATTTGTTCTTGCTGGATTCCTCAGCCATGTTCAGGGTAAACTGTTTGTTCGCAAAGGCTTACCTAAGATCAATTTCCGGATTCACAATCTGTTTCAGGATGGCGAAATCCTCCCGACCAAGGTCGAGCTGCCCCAGGTTGATCTATGCCACCGTCATGCACCTGACTGGGATCATTGGCTAGCCCATTATCGGTTCCGGTTCGAAAAGGGCTCGTATCAGCCAGGCATGTCACCCAATGTTCCGCGCGAACAAGGCGGGATGAACATGAATGAATTACTGAGCTGGATCGAAAAAGAAGATGGGGCTCACGGCCTGCGGGTTTTCTATGATGAAATCAGTGGCGCCGACCAAGAAGTTCGCACCCGCCTCGAAAAGTTTGGGCTGATTAAGTACCATCCGCTGGATTTGGATGGAAAAGTCGCGAAACATTTCCCCGGAAGTACCTGAATTGTTGCGATAAATCCGCATGGTCAGCCGGTGTCGCAGCATAAAAGTGACTTCATTTGACCCTGCCCCGTGATTTTGTTATGTCCCGCCAAGCCGAAATGCACAAAATATCGCATGGCCATCCGGGCCCGGCACATTCTTTACGCGCGGGCCAGGTTTTAGTGTCCGCAACAACCGGACATACATGACAAAGTTTAACGAACTGAACCTGAACCCGAAGGTCCTCAAAGCCATTGAGGAAGCCGGATACGAAACGCCAACACCGATCCAGGAAGGCGCAATCCCACCCGCGCTTGAGGGCAAGGACGTTCTGGGTATCGCCCAGACCGGTACAGGCAAAACCGCCAGCTTCACGCTACCGATGATCACGTTGCTGGCCCGTGGCCGCGCACGTGCGCGCATGCCGCGGTCGCTGGTGCTGTGCCCGACACGGGAACTGGCCGCGCAGGTGGCCGAGAATTTCGACACCTATGCCAAAAATGTAAAGCTGACCAAAGCGCTGTTGATCGGCGGCGTCAGCTTTAAGGAACAAGATGCGCTGATCGACCGTGGCGTCGACGTTCTGATCGCCACACCAGGTCGCCTGCTGGATCATTTCGAACGCGGCAAACTGCTGTTGACCGGCGTCCAGATCATGGTGGTGGATGAGGCCGACCGAATGCTGGATATGGGCTTTATCCCCGATATCGAACGCATTTTTTCGCTGACGCCGTTCACACGCCAAACGCTGTTCTTCTCAGCCACCATGGCGCCCGAGATTGAGCGGATCACCGATACATTCCTGTCGGCCCCAACCCGGATCGAAGTTGCCCGTCAGGCGACGGCCTCGGAAACCATCGAGCAAAGTGTGGTCATGTTCAAAGGTGGTCGCCGTGACCGCGAGGCCAGCGCCAAGCGCCAGGTCCTGCGTTCGCTGATCGACTCCGAGGGCGAAAAATGCACCAACGCGATCATCTTCTGCAATCGTAAGACCGATGTGGACATCTGTGCGAAATCGCTGAAGAAATACGGCTATGATGCTGCCGCGATCCATGGCGATCTCGATCAGTCACAACGGACGAAAACACTGGACGGTTTCCGTGACGGAACACTACGTCTGCTTGTCGCCTCGGACGTTGCCGCGCGCGGATTGGATGTGCCCTCGGTCAGTCATGTGATCAATTTCGACGTCCCCGGCCACCCCGAGGATTATGTGCACCGGATCGGTCGTACAGGTCGCGCCGGACGCGAAGGCAAAGCGATCACTATCTGTTCGGGTCGCGATGAAAAAGCACTGGCCGCGATCGAGAAGCTGATTCAAAAAGAAATTCCTCGCTTGGACAATCCGGTAAAGGAAGAGCCGAAACCCGAGAGGCCAAAGCCCGAGAAAAAGGCCCGGCCAACTGAGGTCCGACCAACAGAGGCCCCCAAACGCGACGATAAAAGAGAAGACCGCAAGAAAGATAAAGAAGTCAGAGGCCGGGGACGGCGCGCTGACAACGGTCCTTCGGTCGTGGGAATGGGCGATCACCTGCCCAGCTTTATCGCGCTCAGCTTCGACGAACGCCGCACGGGTTAAATAGACAAAACCAGCGCCAGAATTGATGCGCCCAATAACGTCATCCCGGCGATCTCGCGCCGGGTGATGGTTTCGCGGAAAAACAAGATCGACGCGAACAAGCTGAGGATCAGCTCGACCTGCCCCAGAGCCTTGACGTAGGCGGCGTTTTGCAAGGTGAATGCCAAGAACCAGCAGAACGATCCGCACAGGCTGGTCAGTCCGACAAATACGCCTGTTCGGCGTGTCTGCCACACGGCGCGCAGCTCGGCCCTGTCTCGCCACAACAGCCACAGGCCCATGCTGACGAACTGGAGCGAGACAACGACTGCCAGCGTCACAAGTGCCCGAAACCACGCATCAATCTCGCCCAGTTCAAGCGAGGCACCCCGATAACTGACCGAGGAAAACGCAAACAGCACACCTGATCCCAGGCCAAGCCGCGAGGCCCGGTTCGTCAGATGTCGCCACCACGCCCCGTCTCCTCCGGGACTTTTTGACAGCAGCAACACAGCCGTCAGCCCCAGAAAGATCGCCCCAAGCGCCCAGGACGAGACCTGATCGCCCAGGACCAGAAAACCAACGATGGCGGTCTGGATCACTTCGGTTTTCTTAAAAGTTATGCCGACAGCAAAATTGCGCTGTTTGAACAAGGCGACGACACAGATCGTGGCAAGGATCTGAGCCGTTCCTCCAATGGTGGCAAACACCCAGAACCGGGCGGTCAGCGGCGGCAAGGAATACCCCGTCAACTGCAGCGCCGCGATCAGAGCGATTAGAACCAGCGGGATTGAATAGGCAAACCGGGCGAATGTCGCCCCGGCGGCCGTCAGCTTTACACTGCTCAGCGATTTTTGCAGCATGAACCGCACCGTCTGAAACGTTGCGGCGGCGATAGTGACAGGTATCCAGAGGCTCATGCCGCCTTTTGTGGCCGCAAATCAACCCTTTGGCCAGAGCGGATGCGCCACCGGGTCTTTTACCTTCCAGAAATACGCCCGGAAAACATCGGCATATGAAGGGTATACATAGGCCTTATTCGTGGCCAGATAGCCCTCTTTACCCTGCTGGTAGATCTTCGGAAGTTGATACCAGGGGGTACGCGGGTTCAGATGATGAACTACATGTAAATTGTTGTTCAAAAACAGAAAAGACAGTATCCCGCGATCTTCGATGATAACGGTTCTTGCCCCCACATCTTCATGCGCACGGTGTTCCAGAAAAGTGCGTATTTTGACCAGGCCAAGCCCCAAATACGCGGACAGGACATAGGCCCAGACCGGCATGGGCGACAAGGTCACGATCCAGATAACCACAACCACGCCCGCCATATGCAAAGCCCATGCGCGCAATATGTCCCATTCGCCACGCGCGGCCCCTCGCAACTCGTCCCTGACAAAGGCAACCTGTCCGATTGCTGGGCCCAAAACGATCCGCCCCAGCAGAGTATTGTTCACCGATAACAACCGCCTGTGCCAATGACCTAGCCCCGACCAAACTTTTGGGTCCAGATAGTTTGATTCAGGATCATCATAGGGATCGGTCAGCGTTGCATCCCGATGATGCGCCAAATGCAGGTCCCGAAACCGCTGATATGGGATGAATAAGGTCAAGGGCAGCGCCATCAGCGCCTCGTTCAGCCATCTGGCGCGAAAAGGATGCCCGTGCAGTGCTTCATGCGTCAATGATGAATGTAACGCGGCCACCGCGCCCATCACTGGAACCGCCAACCAGATGGGCAGGAAGAAGATCACGGCCAACCAGGCAGCATAACAGGCCAGCATCAGCGTAAAAGTGCCCCATTCCGGACCCGGGCGCTCAGACATTGCGCCCCCACGAAATGCCCGCCCAGACCCTCTCATAAACCACATAGAGCGTCAGCCCAATCGCCGTATTTACTACGGCCAGAGTTCCGCCGATCGCGGCGGACCCCGTCGCAACCAGCCCAACCACCGACATGATGATCAGGCCCATCACGTTCCACAAAACCGCCTTCACGACCGATCTGCGTCGTGTTTCCATTCCGTCACCCATAATATTGTTATGGCTTTAGAATTACGGCTTGCCGCTTAGGTTGAAAATTCCGAATATGATTAACAAAACTCATCAAACGTGATATTTATCACCACATGCAGGATAAAATCGACAAACGCGACCGTGCGGCTCAATTCCGTTTGCGCCTGGCCCGCGCAATGGAAGAACGCCAAATCAGCCGAAGCGCCCTCGCGCGCCAGATCGGTGTTGACCGCTCAACCGTATCGCAACTGTTGACCGATCACGGGGCACGGTTGCCGAATGCCCATGTTGTAGGAAGCTGCGCGACAGCATTGGGTGTTTCGGCGGACTGGTTGCTGAGCCTGTCTGACCGGCCGGAAAGCGCAGCCGAGTTGCTGGCTTTGTCGCTGAGCATGACTGAGGCCCCCCGCGCCCTGGTAGATGAGCGCATATTCGAGTGGCACCAAGAGGCAGCGGGTTACAAAATCAGATATGTTCCTGCGACCTTGCCCGACATGCTCAAGACCCGCACCGTTCTGGAATGGGAATACGCACCGCATCTGGGGCGCACGGCAGATCAGGCCATAGGTGCGTCCGAAGATCGACTGACCTGGATGCGCAGCGCCCAGTCCGATTATGAGATCGCAATGCCGATGTACGAAATCGACAGCTTTGCGCATGCAACCGGCTATTATCAAGGTCTTAGCCTTCGCAAGCGGCTGGATCAGATTGACCACCTTTTGGAGTTGTGTGAACAGCTCTACCCACGGCTGCGCATCTATCTGTTTGATGCCAAACGGCTGTATTCGGCTCCCGTAACGATTTTCGGTCCCCTTCTTTGCGTGTTTTACGCAGGAAGCCATTACATGGCCTTTCGCGATCGCGACCGGATTGAAATTTTCAGCCGCCATTTCGACACTCTGGTTCGCGAGGCGGTCGTGACCGCGCGGGACTTTCCAGAGCACCTGCAACAGCTCAGAGCAGCGATTTCCCGCGACATGTGATGCATCCCCGTACAACCTGTGGTATCGTCACCGGGCGCGAACTTTCGGGCATTCCGACCACAGACGGAGGACCACAGGAATGGACGCACTGAAAACAGCCCAATATGCACGGGCTTTATACACGGCGCACGGTGACCAGGCCGAGGCAGAAGCCGCAATGAAAATGCGCGAATGCGAGGCTGCCGGGAACGCTCAGCAAGCCCGCGATTGGCAAGCCGTTCGTCAGACCATCCGCCAGATCCGAGGCCCCAACCAGGGCTAGGTTACAGTTTCGGGTCGGGATTGACCGTGTGACCATCCACCGCGATCACCTGACCCGACACCAACCGCGCCGCGCCAGAGGCCAGAAAGACAGCCATATTGGCGATGTCCTGCGCTTCGACGAAACGACCCATGGACGTGCCCGAGGCATAGCCCTGATAGACCTCGTCCCGGCTCATGCCTTTGGTCGCCGCCTCGCGTGCCAGAACGCCTTCCATCCTTGGGCCCTCCACCGCGCCGGGACAAATCGCATTGGCGCGGACGCCGTGGGGACCAAGCTCCATCGCCAGTGTTTTCATCAATCCGATCACCGCCCATTTGGCCGCGGCATAGGGCGCCCGAAAAGGATAGCCGTATTGCCCCGCAGTGGATGAGGTCAGGATGATGCTGCCGGCACCGGCAGATTTCATCATAGGCGCGGCATATTTGGCGGCCAGAAACGCCCCGTCCAGATTGACCGCAACGCACCCCCGCCAGTCCTTGAGGTCAATATCCTCGATAGCGCTGGTTGGCCCGGCAATTCCCGCATTGGCGCAGAGCGAATCCAGACCACCCGCATCAGAAATCGCGGCGAACACGGCATGCATATCACCCTCATCCGACACGTCAGCATGGTGGGCTGTCCAATGATCCGGCACGCCATCTAGCGCCGCCCGATCAATATCTGTGATCCAGACATCATACCCGGCCGCATCAAACGCCTCTGCCATAGCCCGACCAACACCCGAAGCGCCAGCCGTCACCAACACCCGGCAGGTCATGAGGGTTTCCGGATCGCAACCCCGGCCCCTTCGGGATAAGGCAATCCGGCCTGCGCTTCGGCGATGCGGGCCATGGCGGCCTCAATGCTGGGCGATGGCGGGCTGGGGCGGCGTGTTTCCAGGCTGACATGCAGCAAAAAGCTCTCCCCGGTCGCCAGCAGCGTCTCACCGCTATACATGCTGTGGAACACGTGCAGTTTCTTGCCCTGCCCCAACAGCATCTGGGTGCGCACCTCGATCTTTGCACCCGCATGGACCTCATTCATGTAACGAATGTGGTTTTCCGCAGTGAAATAGCTGCCCCCGGACGAGATATATTCCATATCGCAGCCGATGATCTCCATGAACCGGTCAGTGGCGTCGGCAAAAGCCTCAAGATACTTGGCTTCGTTCATATGGCCGTTGTAATCGGTCCAATCCAAAGGCACCGCACGGGACAGAGTCAGGATCGGTTGGCTCAGATCCGCTTGCTCCAATGATGGCAGCGCACCCGATTTCAGCAGAGCATCATGCTGGTTCAGCACCGCCCCCGCGCCCCAGTTCTGCGCCTTGAGTGCGCGCATCATGCCCACAAGGTTGTTGTCGCGGATACGCTCCAGCTCGCGGATCGAATGCATGCCGGATTGCGCATCTGACTGATCCGCAATCAGATCGACAAGCTCGTCAGTGAATTCGGGCACATCCATCAGCTTGGTCCAGGGCCATTTCAGTGCCGGGCCGAACTGCGCCATGAAATGCCGCATCCCGGCCTCGCCGCCGGCGACACGATAGGTTTCGAACAGACCCATCTGCCCCCAACGGATGCCAAACCCCATACGGATCGCTTCGTCGATTTCCTCGGTCGTGGCGACGCCGTCCTTGACCAGCCACAGCGCCTCGCGCCAGACGGCCTCAAGGAACCGATCAGCGATATGCGCGTCGATCTCTTTCTTGACGTGCAGCGGGAAGAACCCGACCGATTTCAGGACCTCTTGCGCCCGTTCGATCATCTCCGGCGGGTTCGCTCCAGTTGGCACCAGTTCGATCAGCGGCAGCAGGTAGACCGGGTTGAACGGATGCGTCACCACGATCTGTTCGGGGCGCAGCGCGCCCTCCTGTAACTCTGACGGCTTGAACCCGCTGGTTGAGGACCCGATGATCGCACCAGGATCACAAGCCTCTTGCAAGCCCTTGTAAACTTTCAGCTTCAGGTCCAGACGTTCCGGCACGCTTTCCTGAATCCACTCGGCACCCTGCACTGCATCGGCCATGTCATCATTAAACGATAGCGCCCCCTCGGGAGGCAAAGGCACATCGCTTAACCCCGGCAACGAGCGGCGCGCATTGTCCAAAACTTCTCCGATCTTACGCTCGGCTTCCGGGTCCGGGTCGAATACCCGAACGTTCCAACCGTTCAGCAGGAACCGCGCGGCCCATCCGC
The DNA here is from genome assembly GCF_059609905.1 of Ruegeria sp. YTSA226. NCBI lineage: Bacteria > Pseudomonadati > Pseudomonadota > Alphaproteobacteria > Rhodobacterales > Roseobacteraceae > Ruegeria > Ruegeria sp. YTSA226. Next base: position 366,360 of record NZ_JBXWMQ010000002.1, on the reverse strand, counting down.
CGCCGATAACTCCGCCGCCAATGATTGCTGCTGTTTTTGTCATCACTTCACTACTTTCAACTCTTGAGGGTCAAACCCATTTTCGCTCAGTACGTCACGCGCAATCGTCAGTTGATTTTGTGTGATCGTTAAATCTCTGCTCAGTACAACTGCAAACGACCTATCTGGGCGGGCCAATACAACCATCTGCTCCCCGTCACCCACGTAGATGATGTGAAACTTTGTGGGGCTTGCGGCAGTGATGTCATATTCAAGTGCAGACTCGGATCGCCGGGTAGGCACGCTCAGGTGGTTTTCAAAGCAATCACTTGCTCCTGCGATGTACCCAAAACATTCGGTCCGGTCCGGGTCACGCAATTGATAGCTAGGGTATGGCTGTCCCTCAAGCCTCACAAAAAGCCGCTGCTTGCCCTTGCTTTTGCGTCTGGACGCAGCAACCTCAAAATACGGTTCGTCAAAGATCGACCAGTTCACCGCTTCGACGGGTTGAATATTAAATTGACGTGCTCGAAAGCCCTCATTGTCTACCAAGCCACACGTTGGAATCAATCCAACGAGCAAACATCCAACTACCCATGAAAGAACTCGGCGGAACATGGCGCGCCTAGCTTTTCGGCGCCCGCTTTACCAAGCCCAGCTTCTCACGCACTTCTGCGGGGCCAATCACGCGCGCACCCATGTTCTCGATGATGCTGCCCGCGCGTTCAACCAGTTGCCAGTTCTCGGCCAGCACGCCTTTGTCCAGCCACAGGTTGTCCTCCAACCCGACCCGTACATTGCCGCCCGCCAGAACCGAGGCGGCCACATAGGCCATCTCGTTCCGACCCAGTGAAAAGGCGCTGAAGGTCCAGTCGTCCGGCACGTTGTTCACCATCGCCATGAAGGTGTTCAGATCATCCGGCGCGCCCCACGGCACGCCCATGCACAGCTGAACCAGAGCGTTCGGCTCCAGAACGCCCTCTTTCACCAGCTGCTTGGCGAACCACAGATGACCGGTATCAAAGGCCTCAATCTCGGGCTTTACCCCCAGATCGGTCATCATCTGGCCCATCGCGCGCAACGCACCCGGGGTGTTGGTCATCACATAATCGGCCTCGGCAAAATTCATGGTGCCGCAGTCGAGGGTGCAGATTTCCGGCAGGCATTCGGCCACATGGGCCACACGCTCGGTCGCGCCAACCAGATCGGTTCCCGCCTCGGCCAGCGGCAGCGGGTTTTCGATACCGCCAAACACCATGTCGCCACCCATGCCAGCAGTCAGGTTCAGCACGGCGTCGACCTCGGCATCGCGAATGCGATCTGTGACCTCACGATACAGTGCCAGATCACGCGAAGGCGCTCCGGTCTCAGGGTCGCGCACATGGCAATGCACCACCGCTGCCCCTGCCTTGGCTGCAGCTATCGCGCTGTCGGCGATCTGCTTTGGCGAACGCGGCACATGCGGGCTGCGATCCTGCGTCCCACCCGAGCCTGTGACGGCGCATGTAATGAAGACTTCGCGGTTCATTTCCAAAGGCATGGCGTTCTCCCCAGCTTATACCCGGTTAACCCTGAGTTTTCCCCAGGCTTCTCCACGGATTCCGATTTGCTTTCGCCCCCGAGTTTGGCGCAGCTTTGGTCAAACACTTGTCAAAATGCGAATCGAACTTGATGAAATCCGCAAAAAACATATTGCAGCCCGAACATCGTGCCCTGAAAACGGCTGTGCTGGTGCTGGACGAATGCAACACGCTCAGCTTTGCGTCGGCCGTTGATCCAATGCGTGCCGCCAATCGGTTGGCGGATCGTCCGGCATTTGATTGGGATTATGTGACAGCCACTGCTGAACCGGCCATGCTGACCAGTGCGCTTTCGGTTCCGGGTGTACCTTTGGCCCGGCTGCAATCCTGCGATCTGATGATTGTCGTTGCCGGGTTCCAACTGGCCCGCCATGCCACACCCAGCCTGCTGGCCGGCCTACGCCGCATCGCCAAGACCGGCGCCACAATGGCAGGTATTGATGGCGGTCCTTGGCTGCTGGCCGAGGCAGGCCTGCTGGACGGCCACGCCGCCACCACCCATTGGGAAGATTTGGAGAACTTCTCTGCCCGCTTCCCCGAAGTGGACGTGCGCCCTGACCGGTTTACCGTTTCTGAAGGCCGCCTGACCTCGGGCGGGGCGATCCCAGCGGTCGAGATGATGCTGCATATCATCGCCGCCCGCCATGGCGCCGGATTTGCCGCCCGCGTCTCGGGTCTGTTCCTCTATGACGGTGCGCCTGATCCCACAAAACCACAAAGCCGCACCGGTGCGCCGCACCGCCACACAGCTTTGACCGCCAAAGCCAATACGCTGATGCAATCCGCACTGGACGACCCTATGCCATTGGCAGATATCGCCGAAACCCTGGGCACCAGTTCACGCACCCTGCAACAGCAATTCCGCCTGCGCCTGAACACCACGCCGCAGGACCATTACCTGCAGCTCCGACTGGCCGAGGCGCGCAGATTGGTGACGGACACCGATATGTCACTGATGGATGTGGCTCTGGCGACGGGTTTCGCCTCGCAATCCAGCTTTTCCCGTGCCTTTCGCACAGCGCACGGCCTTTCGGCCCGGGACCTGAGGCAAGACAGGACACAACCCAGCCATCACTAAGCGGATCTGCTTCATCTGGCTGAAATACCTCGGGGGAGGCTCCGCCTGCGGAGACGAGGCCAGCGTCCCTAAAACGGCATAGGATGCGCGCGATGCGCTTCGGTGATTTCAGTCAGAATTTCCCCAGAAAGGCGAAGTTCCTTACCGTCGAGAATATGCCCAAGCTGCGCCACCGTTGTCGCACCGAAAATGGCCGACATCATGAAGGGCCGCGTCCGGCACCAGGCCAGCGCCATATGGACCGGGTCCAGATCGTGGCGGTCAGCGATCTCTAGATAGGCCGCAACCGCCTCAAATGCCCGTCTGCGATGACGTCCACCCACCTCAGGCACCAATGACATCCGCGAACCCTCGGGCACCATGCCGTTTTGGTATTTCCCGGTCAAAAATCCGGCGGCAAGCGGTGAAAAGGCCATCAGCCCCACATCCTCATGCGCGCTCAGCTCGGCCATATCGGTGTCGAAATGCCGGCACATCAAAGAATACTCATTCTGAACCGATGCCACGCGGGGCGTGCCGGTGGCTTCGGCGATCCGCAACCACTGAGCGGTGCCCCAAGCGCTTTCGTTCGAAAGGCCAAACGCTCGGATATTTCCTTTGTTGACCTGTTCCTTCAGGGCAACAAGGCACTCGTGCATATTGTCCAGAACCTCATCGGTATTGTGCCCCGAAGGCGCATAGGTCCAGTTTTGCCGGAACATATAGCTGCCGCGGTTCGGCCAGTGAAACTGATAAAGGTCGATGCAATCCGTTTGCAGTCGGCGCAAGGAACCTTCGACCGCCTCGGGGATTGTCTGCGGTGAAATCGGTGCGCCATCGCGCGCATGTGCGAACCCTGCCCCAGAATGCTTGGTTGCCAGAACATATTCCCCACGCCGTGACGGGTTGGCGGCGTTCCAGTTGCCCAGAATTTCTTCGGTCCGGCCCACCGTCTCTTTCGAGATGGGATTCACCGGATACATCTCGGCGGCATCGACAAAATTAATGCCCCCATCAAGTGCCATGTCCATCTGAGTATGCGCGTCGGCCTCGGATGTCTGCGTACCAAATGTCATCGTACCCAGACACAGGTCTGTCACCATGATTCCAGTACGGCCCAGGGGCTTCATTTCCATCGCTCATTCTCCTGAAATCTGCGGAGGCCCTATGCCTCGGCTTTTTTTTCCCACCGGCCCGATTCCTCGGACCAATATTGCGCCGAACAGCCCGCCCCGGTCAGTGTTTTCCATTGCCCGCGGGCATGTTGGAGAGCCTGATCATCATTCCCATCGAACAGGATGCACACGCGTTCCAGCGCGTTCACTTCCTCGGGTTCAACCGCGGCACCATCAACAGCCATCACGCAAGCCGGATCATTTGCGGCCTCGGCCCCTGTCGTCAGCAATATGGGCTGGTCCCTGTCATGCGGCCCCCCGGTGCGGCCATGTGGCAGGAACCCTTCCTCGGGGCCCTGCCACAGCTTTTCGTCCAACCAATCCATCCGTGCGGGATCAGTTCCCCGCACGGCTATCTTCCACCCGGCCTGCCGCGCCTTGTCCAGCAACACGGGCAAGGTGTTTTCCAGCGGTTGGCGGGTCAGGTGATAGAAATAAACGGCGCCCATTGGATTATTCGAAATTGTCCTGCACGAACCGGCTCAGTGCGCGGACACCCCAACCGGTGGCCCCTTTGGGCGCATAGGATGTCTCGGTTGCAATCGAAGCCACCCCAGCAATGTCCAGATGGATCCAGGGGGTTTCGTCCTTCACGAACCGCTGCAGGAACTGCGCAGCAGTGATGGATCCGGCAGGTCGTCCACCGACATTCTTCATATCGGCGATGCGCGATTTCAGCTGCTCGTCATAGGCTTTGCCCAGCGGCATCCGCCATGCGCCCTCATCCTCGGCCCCGGCAGCCTTTAGGAAGGCGTTGCAGAACGTGTCATTGTTCGAAAAGACACCGGCATTCTCATGCCCAAGCCCAATGATGATCGCGCCGGTCAATGTTGCCAGGTCGATCATGCCCACGGGGGCAAACCGCTCTTGCGCGTACCACATCACATCACACAGGACCAAACGGCCCTCGGCGTCGGTATTGATGACCTCGACCGTGTCGCCCTTCATCGACTTGACGACATCGCCGGGACGCGTGGCATTGCCCGAAGGCATATTCTCTACCAGCCCGACAAGGCCCACGACATTGGCTTTGGCCCTGCGCTTGGCCAGCGCCCGCATGGTGCCTGCGACCACACCTGCACCGCCCATGTCCATGGTCATGTCTTCCATACCTGCGGCGGGTTTCAAGGAAATGCCGCCAGTGTCAAACACGACGCCCTTACCCACCAGTGCCAGCGGCGCATCATCCTTGTCGCCCCCATTCCACTGCATCACCACAACCTTCGACGGGCTGACCGAGCCCTGCCCGACGCTTAACAAGGTGCGCATACCCAATTCGGCCAGTTTGTCTTCGTCGAGCACTTCGACGTCCAGGCCAAGCGCCTTCATTTCGGACAAACGATCTGCGAATTCGGTCGTCGTCAGCACATTGGCGGGTTCATTGGTCAGATCCCGAGTCATCCGGACACCATCGGCAATCGCATACAGCGGTGCGAATGCGGCTTCGACTTCATCATGTTTTTGATGACTGATTGTTACTGGTCCGGCTTCATCCGAATCTCGGGTTTTATGGGCATCGAAATCATAGCTGCGCAAAACGATCCCCAATGCCAGTTCTTCGGTCCGAGCCTGATTTCCGGCCATGACCAACAAGGGCTGGTGATCAGACAATTTGGCCAGCTTCGCCCCGGCCTTGCGCGCCTCTGCAGCATCGGCACGGCGCGACAGCACGAGAATATCAAGCGCTTCAGCGGCCATTCCGCCTGGCCAGGCAAGAGAGACTACATCGCCGGATTTCACCTTTTCGAACCGGTCGCTTTCGACAAGTCGCGCGACTGCGCCCCGGGTCAGACGGTTGGCGCGGCGTGCGGCTGGGTTCATCTTGCCTTCATCCGAGACAATAATCACGACGCGCCCTTTGGTCTGCGCCATCACGTCCACGTCAAAAGCCTTAAACTGAATTGGAACAAGACTGCTCATTGGGAACTCCTGAAAATCTGTTTCCCAAGACCTAGCCCGCGGCGACCGCATTGACCAGATAGCAGTTTTCCCCGCCGGGCATTTGCATTACAGTCGCGGAAAAAGTTCCGGCAGGGTCGGAGAGCGGGAGGGCGAATTGGCAAATCGGGGCAGGCATAGGCCGTTGCGCGCTGGCGCATGTACCGCTGATTCTCTTAACTTCAAGGCCCCCGCTGCAGGCAACGCAGTGATGCCGGGGGCGCGTTTGTGATCCTGGATCGATATTTTGCCCGCCGGTTCACCCAGAGCTTTCTGGTCATTGGCTGTATCTTTTTGACGCTGATGATTCTGATCGATCTGATAGAACAGGTACGGCGCTTTGATGAGGTCGATCTGTCATTTGGCCGGCTTTTGTATCTGACCCTATTGAATACGCCCGCCGCCATCGGTGAGATGCTGCCCCTGCTGATCATCCTGTCCACGATTGCGTTGTTCATCGGTTTGGCGCGCAGCTCGGAATTGGTGGTGACGCGCTCGATCGGGCGATCTGGAATTCGCGTCCTGCTTGCACCTGTAACTTTGGCCCTGTTGATCGGAGCCTTGGCGGTTGCGGTGCTTAACCCGTTTGCTGCCGCAACTTCCGAAGAATTCCAACGGCTTTCCGATTCCTACCGTAACCGCACCAGCTCAGCTCTTTCGATCAGCAGTGAGGGTTTGTGGTTACGGCAAGCTACAGAAGAGGGCCAATCGGTTGTCCACGCGCGCCGAACGTCCAACGGTAACACCCTGCTGTTGAAGGACGTCACCATAATAACATTCGACGCGATTGGTCAGCCGACACGCCAAATCTCTGCCAAACAGGCCAAGTTGGAAGACGGTTTTTGGGTTTTACAGGATGCCAAGATCTGGCCGCTTATGAACGGCATCAATCCCGAAGCTGGCTCGAAAGAGCATGATCGTCTGGAGATTCCGACCACCCTGACACGTCAGCGCATTCTGGACAGGCTGGCCAACCAGGATTCGATGTCAGTCTACGATTTGCCCCAGTTGATCCGAGACCTGCGCGAGGCGGGCTTTTCGACCAAGCAATACGAGGTCTGGTTTCAGGTCCAACTGGCAAGACCTCTGTTTCTGGTCGCAATGGTCTTGATTGGCGCGGCCTTTACCATGCGGCATGTCCGGTTCGGCGGCACCGGAATAGCGGTGCTGACGGCCGTGTTACTGGGCTTCGCCATCTATTTCGTCCGTAATTTCGCGCAAATATTGGGAGAAAACGGTCAGTTGCCTATCTTCGTTGCAGCCTGGGCCCCGCCATTTGCAGCCATCCTTCTTTCTCTTGGCCTGCTGTTGCACGCGGAGGATGGCTGATGCGCAAATTCGCTCTGCTATTGCTCTCGGGTGCGGTTGCATTGTCTTTGCCTTCGGGTGTCCTGGCCCAGACTTTGCCGGAACAGGATCAAACGACGGACGCGTCCCAGCAAGAGCCACCAGCCTTACTTGTCGCCGACAAGATTTTCATAACCCCAGAGCGTGTGCTGATCGCAGAGGGCAATGTCGAAGCGTTTCAGGGTGACGTCAAAATGACGGCCAGTCGGATTTTGTACGACCGCGAAAGCGGTGAGCTTACACTGGAAGGACCGATCCGGATTGATCAGGGCAATCGAACGACAGTTCTGGCGGATTCCGCAGAACTCGACCGGGGTTTGCTCAACGGCCTTTTGATCGGCGCCCGAATGGTGTTCGACCAACAGGTGCAAATTGCCTCGGTGCAGGCGACACGTGCTGGCGGCAGATACACCCAGTTCAGCAAAGTCTCGGCGACGTCTTGCCATGTCTGCACGGATGGGCGGCCACCGCTCTGGCAAATCCGTGCCCGCAAGGTGACCCATGATCAGTTGGAACGACAGCTTTATTTCGAAGGTGCGCAATTCCGGGTGCTGGATGTGCCGGTCTTCTATTTCCCTTACCTGCGTCTTCCCGATCCAACGCTGGACCGGGCGACTGGTTTTTTGGTCCCATCGGTCCGCACCACCTCGCAGTTGGGCACAGGCATAAAGGTTCCCTATTTCTTCAAGCTTGGAGATCATAAGGACCTCACGCTGACACCTTACCTTTCCGGCAAGACCAGAACTCTGGGCTATCGCTATCGTCAGGCCTTTAAGAACGGACGGATCAAAATCGAAGGCGCGCATACTCGCGATGACCTTCAACGGGACGAGGCGCGCGGATATTTCTTTACCAACGGTTGGTTTGATCTGCCGGACGACTATCGCCTGACCTTCAACATTCGAACCACGTCCGACGATTCCTATCTGGCTGATTACGGCCTACCCGACTTTGACCGTCTGCGCAGCGAAATTGCCCTGGAAAGGATCAAGCGCGATACCGCTTTCCGGACCAGCCTAAACCACTATAAAACCTTGCGAGATAGCGAGGATCAGGATCAGATTCCTTCTCGCATCTTCGACCTGAACTATCGCAAACGCTTCTTCCCGGCAGCTGTCGGAGGAGAGGTGCGGATGGCTTTCATCGGCCATGCCCATGAAAGAACGAGCAATGAGGACGTTATCGGGCGCGATGTTGCCCGAGCGACCTTCGATACCGAATGGCTGCGCAGCTGGATACTGGGCTGGGGGCTACGTGCAGATGCCCAAGTAGGCGCGTCAATCGACACGTTCAATATCCGCCACGACAGCGCCTATCCCGATCAGGTGACCCGCACGACCCCGCGCGCCGCACTGACGCTGCGCCTTCCAATGACTCGCCGCGAGGCGTCGGGCGCAACCCAGTTGCTGGAACCCATCGCGCAGATCGGGTGGACGCATGTCTCCGACAATGATGTTCCTATCGACGAAAGTACGTTTCAGGAGTTTGACCAGGGTAACCTGTTATCCCTGTCCCGATTCCCTGCCGAGGACAGGCGCGAAGATGGGGTCAGCGGCGTTGTTGGGATGAATTGGGCGCGTTATGGCTCCAGGGGCTGGCAAGCGCGTGCCACGATCGGTCAGGTCTTTCGTGCGGATGCTGATCCCGACTTTAACCTTACATCGGGCCTTCAGGGCACATCGTCCGATGTGTTGATCGCCGGACAACTTGAAACGCCCAACGGGTGGTCTCTGGCCGGGCGAGGTTTGGTGAACGGAGATTTCAGCTTTGCCAAGGCCGAGCTGCGTGCAGCATGGCAAAAGGAAACAACGGCCCTCAGCGGAAGCTATGTCTGGCAAGAACCCGATCCCGCAGAAAATGTCGACGATGAGATTTCTGAGATCTGGTTGCGCGGGCGGTACGACATCGATCAGAACTGGCAAACCCGTGCTCAGGCGCGGTATGACCTGAGCGAATCTGAACCGATCAGATATGGGTTGGGTATCACGTACCGGAACGAGTGTGTTCAGGTTAACATGTCGGTCAGCAGGCGCTATACCTCGTCATCAAGTATTGAGCCTTCGACCGAATTCGGCTTTACCGTAGCTCTGACAGGATATTCTGTCGAAGGTGGCGGCAAACAGTACAAGAGAAGATGCAGTTGATAACAGGTTTTTCACGTTTCTTTCGTTCCAGCCATATCGGGCTGGTTGCTCCGGCACTGGTTGCAGTTTCGATTGCCATAGCACCTGTAAAGGCAGTGGCGCAGAACCTGTTCTCACCTGCCATAAAGGTCAATCAAGACATCGTGACCTGGTATGAGCTGGAACAGCGCCTGCAATTCCTCTCGATTCTGGGTGTTCCCGGCGCAACCGAGGAAGACGTGCGCAAAGCTCTGATAGACGACCGCCTGCGCAAACAGGCGATGCGCGACGCTGGAATCGTGGTCGCCCCCGAAGACGTTCAGGTTGGAATAGACCAATTTGCAGCCCGCGGTCAGCTTTCGAGCGACGAATTCCTGCAGCTTCTGGCGGATGCCGGTGTTGACCGTGAGACGGTTCGGGATTTCATCAAGGATCAGATTTCCTGGCGTGAATTCGTCAGCGCGCGTTTTCTGTCGCAGGCGAGACCATCGGAAGACGAGATCAATCGCGCACTTGGACAATCTGGAAGTGGCGGCCTGCAAGTCCTTCTTTCGGAAATCATTATTCCTGTGAACCAACAAAACCTGCCACAGGTTCAACTGCTGGCCGAAGAGATCGCCTTGATCGAGGGCTATGATTCCTTTTCAACCGCCGCAACACAGTACTCGGCGGCCGGAACTCGCACCAATGGGGGGCGCCTCGACTGGTTGAACTTGACCGATCTGCCCCCGGCGCTGCAGCCGGTCATCATCGGGCTCAAAAATGGTGACGTCACCCAGCCCATTCCTCTGCCCAATGCCGTTGCACTGTTTCAGATGCGCGGTTTGCGTGAGACCGCTGCGAGTACGCCCACCTATTCCGAGATCGACTATGCTGTCTATTACATGCCCGGTGGTCGTAGTGCGGAAACACTGGCCGCAGCCGAAAAGCTGAAAGAAGAAATAGACACTTGCGATGATCTGTACGGTATCGTGCAAAACAAGCCAGCAGAAGTCTTAGAGCGGAATGTCAGCAAACCGTCGGAAATCCCGCGCGATATCGCATTGGAACTGGCCAAACTGGACCTGAACGAAGTTTCAACCACGTTGACCCGCAACAACGGCCAAACACTGGCTTTTGTGATGTTGTGCACACGTACCCGCAACCTTGGCGAAGAGACAACGCGTGCAGATGTCGCCAATGCTCTGACCCAGCAAAGGCTGCAAACACTTGCAGAAAGCCTGTTGGGGCAAATGCGTGCCGACGCAACTATTGTTGAACAATGAAGCCAATCGCGCTCAGCTGCGGCGATCCGGCCGGAATTGGGCCCGAGATCGCCGCAAAAGCTTGGGCCGGCCTTAGAACCACCTGCCCTTTCTTCTATATTGGCGATGCCGCGCATTTGCCGCCCGAGACACCGTCGGTACAGATCAGCGACGCCTCTCAGGCGGTCGAGATCTGTGGCTCTGCCCTGCCCGTACTGCAACTGGACTTTCCAGCCCCCAACCGGCCTGGGCACCCTAATCCAGCCAACGCCATATCAGTTGTCACTGCCATTGAAACCGGCGTAGCGCTGGTTCAGTCCGGTTCTGCATCGGCGCTATGTACCGCACCGATCCACAAGAAAGCACTTATCGACGGGGCAGGTTTCTCATTCCCCGGCCATACGGAATTTCTGGGCGCCTTGGCTGGGTCCCAACGTGTTGTGATGATGCTGGCCAGCGACCAGCTGCGCGTTGTACCAGCAACCATCCACATCCCGCTCTCACGCGTTCCTTGCGAGCTTACGCCCGAGCTTTTGCGGGAAACCATCGAAATCACCGCCCAGGGACTACAATCACAGTTCGGTATTGCCACCCCGCGGATAGCCGTCGCGGGCCTCAACCCGCATGCCGGTGAAGGCGGCAAGATGGGGCAAGAAGAACTGGACTGGATTGCGCCGCTGATCACAGAGCTGCCCCGCAAAGAGTATACCGTAACCGGCCCGCACCCCGCGGATACATTGTTCCACGCCGCAGCGCGCGCGCGCTATGACGCCGCCATCGCCATGTATCACGATCAGGCTCTGATTCCGATCAAGACGCTGGATTTCGATCGCGGTGTGAACGTCACACTAGGCCTTCCATTTATCCGAACCTCACCCGATCACGGGACTGCACTGGACATTGCGGGGCAAGGCCTTGCAAACCCGACCAGCCTGATCGAAGCGCTGAAACTTGCCCAGCAGATGGCACAAAGCTCTTGATCCTTCAGCGGGCTGTAAATATCCCGGCCAGAGGTAAAAATTCTCTGGCGCTCTCCTATCAAACCGCGCCACGGTGATCGGATCATGAGCACTATCGACAACCTTCCCCCTCTGCGCGAGGTTATCGCCTCGCATCAACTCTCGGCTCGCAAGTCGCTAGGCCAGAACTTTTTGTTGGATCTGAACCTGACCGCCAAGATCGCGCGGCAGGCCGGAGATCTTGCGGAATGCGATGTTCTGGAAATCGGCCCCGGCCCCGGCGGGCTGACCCGTGGGCTACTTTCAGAAGGTGCGCGCAAGGTTGTTGCAGTTGAAAAAGACACACGCTGTATCGCTGCCCTAAACGACATCGCCGCCGCCTATCCCGGTAGGCTTGAGGTCATCAACGGTGACGCGCTTGAGATTGATCCGCTTGTGCATCTCACACCACCGATCCGTGTGGCAGCGAACCTGCCCTATAACGTCGGCACCGAATTGCTGGTCCGCTGGTTGACTCCGCCGCAATGGCCTCCGTTCTGGCAAAGCCTGACCCTGATGTTTCAGCGCGAAGTGGCGGAACGGATCGTCGCCCAACCCGGCGGCAAAGCCTATGGCCGCCTAGCCATCCTTGCCCAATGGCGGGCCGACGCGCGCATCGCCATGTCACTGCCACCCGGCGCGTTCACCCCGCCCCCCAAGGTTTCAAGCGCTGTGGTTCACCTGACCGCCCTGCCTCAACCACGATATCCGGCTGACCCTGCCACCCTGTCCCGCGTGGTTGCCGCCGCATTTAATCAGCGCCGCAAGATGCTGCGGGCTTCACTGAAAGGCGTCGCACCCGATATCGAAGACCGCCTGATAGCCGCCGGGATCAAACCCACCGAACGTGCGGAACAAGTGCCTTTAGAAGCGTTCTGCGCATTGGCCCGCGAAGTCAAAAGATCCTGAAACAAAAAAACCCTGCAGTCTAACAGATCGCAGGGTTTTTCTTTTCTATACTGGCTGATTTACTCTGCCGCTTCAGGCGTATCACCGTTGCCGGAGGGCGTGTCCTCAGTCGCAGCAGGTGCGGCTTTGGGCTTGCGCGCCCGAGGCCGACGGGCCGGTTTTTCTTTTTTCTCGGCCTCTTCAGGGCTTTTGCTTTCAGGCGTTTCTACAAGCCCGGATTCCGGAGCAGCTGCGTCAGCGGCAAACCCCATCACATCAGGTTGAGGTGCCTCAGCGGGATCCGACTGGCGGACGGTTTCGCGTTCCTGACGCTCGGCACGCTCACGATCTCGTTCAGCCTGGCGTTCGCGATTCTGACGCTCTTGCTCCTCACGGCGTGCATCCATTTCACGCTGAGCTTCGCTAAGCAAACGCAGGTAATGTTCGGCGTGCTGCTGAAAGTTTTCGGCAGCTACACGGTCGTTAGACAACTGAGCATCGCGTGCAAGCTGATTATATTTATCAATAATCTGTTGCGGCGTGCCACGCACTTTGCCCTCTGGGCCAGAACTGTCGAAAACTCGGTTTACGACGTTGCCGCCAGAAGGACGATTGCGGTTATTCTTTGCCCGAGAGCGGGATTTGGAAGATCTCATCTACTTTAGTCAGCCTTGTCGTTCGCTGCCGATCAGTTCGCGTCTTGCACTGCTCAAGGGCTTAGCTATGACACGATGTCGGCTTTTTTGGGCTTGGCGTCAGGGGCCCGCTGTAACAGCGTCAACCTCTCTGACTACACCTGAGTAAACACGTCCAGAGCGTGCAGACAAGAGGTTTGTCCCAATTTTTGTACCTTTTTTATATCAATCGGCGCATTTCGGCCTCAGAATGTTCCGTCATGAAGGCATTCTGGCGAAAACGACGCGGTCGCGACCGTCCAGATCGGGAATGATCCGTACGTCTGTCAATCCTGTTGCGTCAAACAAAGATGCGACGCTCTGCCCTTGCTCGGGTCCGATTTCGACAAGTAACCGACCATGGGGCAATAGAAAATCCGGGGCGGCGGCAGCAATCCTGCGGTAGGCCCCCAAGCCGTCACCTTCGTCTGTCAATGCCATCCGCGGCTCATGGTCCCGCACTTCAGGTGCCAGGGTGTCCATTTCCGGAAGGGAAATATAGGGCGGGTTTGAAACAATCAGGTCAAATTTAGCTTCAATGTCTCCAAACCAATCGGATTGCTTAATTTCGATCCGGTTCTGAACATCGTGTTGCACGGCATTTGCACTGGCCTGTAGGCAGGCCGCCTCACTCAGATCCACACCAATACCCGATGCACTGGTGCGTTCGGAAAGCAATGTGATCAGGATGCACCCCGATCCAACCCCCAGATCGAGGACATAGTCAAAGGGTTCGCTCAGCGCGGCCTCGATCAGAACCTCTGTTTCCGGGCGTGGATCCAGCACGTCCCGGCTAACTTTGAACCGACGGCCGTAAAACTCACGTTCCCCCAACAGATGAGAAACGGGCACACGAATGACCCGAAGCGAGATCAGTTGCTCGTATCGCTCAGCAATATCCGGTAAAAGCTCTTCGGGTGTAATCAGTGTCACGCGACTTGCTTCGATCCGGGCGGCGTGGGCGAGTAGAACCCGCGCATCCCGCGCCGGATCAGCCACACCAGCCGCACGCAATCTTGCCGTAGCGGCCACCATGGCCTGAGCCGCTGTCTGGCCGCCGGTCATTGCGCCATCTCGGCCAGGAGACGCGCCTGATCATCCGCGGTCAATGCGTCGATTACCTCATCCAGATCGCCCTGCATCACCTGATCCAACTTGTACAGCGTCAGATTGATCCTGTGGTCCGTCATGCGGCCTTGCGGGAAATTATAGGTCCTGATCCGTTCCGACCGGTCGCCAGACCCGACCTGGTTCGCCCGATCTGCCGAGCGTTCGCTGTCAATCCGCTGACGCTCCTGATCATAGAGTCGAGTCTTCAGAACCTGCATCGCGATCTCGCGATTGCGGTGTTGAGATTTCTCGGAGCTGGTCACCACAAGCCCGGTGGGCAAGTGTGTAATCCGCACGGCCGAATCGGTGGTGTTCACGTGCTGCCCACCCGCACCCGAGCTGCGCATCGTGTCGATACGGATATCATTGGCGTCGATCTGAATATCGACATCCTCGGCCTCGGGCAGAACCGCCACCGTCGCCGCCGAGGTATGAATGCGCCCGCCACTTTCGGTCTCCGGCACCCGCTGCACCCGGTGAACGCCAGATTCGTATTTCAAACGGGCAAAGACGTTGTCGCCTTTGATATGGGCAACCACCTCTTTGATGCCGCCTAGATCCGACGCCTGCTCCTCGATAATCTCGAATTTCCAACCGCGCGCTTCGGAATACCGCTGATACATGCGCAGCAGGTCGCCCGCAAAAAGCGCGGCCTCATCACCGCCGGTTCCAGGACGGATTTCCAGCATGGCCGGGCGCGCATCGGCTGCATCCCTAGGCAACAAGGCCAGTTGCAGGGCGTGTTCGGCACCGGGAATTTGGGCCTGCAGGTCGGGGATTTCCTCTTCGGCCAGCTCCCTCATATCGGGATCGGCCAGCATCGCCTCGGCCTCGGCAAGGTCAGTGACCAGCTGGCGCCATGCCATGATCTGATCGACCACGGGCTTGAGGTCCGAATATTCCTTGGCCAGCACAGCAATATCGCCGCCCAAAGCACCATCTGCCATGGCTGCTTCGAGGTATTGGAATCGCTGAGTTATCTGTTCAAGGCGTTCTTCGGGGATCATCCGGGCGGTGTCTCTTAATCCGGGGCTATGGTCAAGGGCTGTCCGTATGCTAAGCTGCCCCGCATGAGACGGTTGGTTCTGGTTCTATCGCTTTTTGCGACGCCCGTGATGGCCGATGTCGTCGGTCCCGGCGGCAAGGTACAGGACTGCTATTGCACTGACAAATCCGGGTCACGCGTTGAATTGGGTGAGATGATCTGCCTGCAGGTCGACGGTCGCATTTTCACTGCACAATGTCAGATGTCACTGAACGTTCCGATGTGGCGCGAGGTACAGGAAGGATGCCTGTCCTCAGGGCTGCATCCGCGCGAGCCAGCCATCAACGCGGTTTCGGTTTACCCCAAAATCTGAGCGACCAAAGCGCAACCTGCCATAGATGCGCAGTGTATCGCCGTTCTGCTGGGCGGTTGTATAATCTGGAAAACCTATCACTTTGGTACGGGTGATATAGGTGACCATCCCGTCATCAATTGACCCGGCCAGAACCTTTGTACGCGGAGCGGACGCAGCGATTTCGTTCAACTGCGCCAACCCGTCCGGCCCCGTTTCAAGTACTCGCACGACGCCACCACGGAGGTCCCTGTTCGCGTCGCCGACGGGGGTATTGTGCCAGATGGCGGGATCAGACGGCGCAAGCCGTATATACGCCCCCACAAGGACAATCAGACCCGCAATCAGCCACAGCGCCATTTTCATCTTTTCCACTCTGTTAGATTGCGGAACCATATGCAGTTCCGCATAGCAAACAAGAGACTGCCGTGATCCCTACCGTGACGTCACTCCGGGCAATATGCACAGCAGTTCAAACAGCAGATTGGCAGCGGTCAGCGCCGTATTGCCAGAGGGATCATACGGCGGAGAAACCTCGACCAGATCACACCCAACCACATTTGTCCCGCCCAAGGCATGGATCAGTTGCAACGCTTGCGGTGTGGTTAACCCGGCGATCTCGGGCGTGCCGGTTCCGGGGGCGAAAGACGGGTCCAGACTGTCAATGTCATAGGTGATATAGACCGGATGATCCCCGATCTCATTGCGTATCTGCGCGCCCATGACCGTCAGGTTCTGCTGCCAAAGCTCCCATGCGGGGTATTGGCGAAAGCCCCACCCTTTGGCCTCGGTAAAGTCCGATGCCGCATAGCCAGAGCCTCGGATGCCGATCTGAAAGGTTTTGTCCGGCACGATCAGCCCTTCTTCATAGGCGCGCCGGAAAACGGTGCCGTGGGTTTCCTTTTCCCCAAACATCTCATCATTCACATCCGCATGAGCATCCACATGCACCAGCGCCACAGGCCCGTGTTTCGCGGCTATGGCCCGCAGGATCGGCAAGGTGATCGAGTGATCGCCCCCCATCGCCACAGGTGTCACACCCTGCGCCAGAATCGCGTCATAGCTTTCCTTGATGATCCTCAGGCTGTCGGACAGCGAAAAGGTGTTGATCGCCAGATCGCCGATGTCGGCGATTTGCAGGCTGTCGAAGGGGGCCGCAAAGGTGGCCATATTGTAAGGCCGCAGCATCGCACTTTCGCTGCGGATCTGTTTCGGTCCGAACCGTGTCCCCGACCGCCAAGAGGTGCCAATGTCCATCGGGATGCCTATTACGGCCACATCCAATCCGGCCAACGTATCCGCCTGCGGCAGGCGCATAAACGTGTTTGGGCCGGAAAAACGCGCCAGATCGTTACCGCTGATTGGTTGGTTGAATTGTGTCATGCCGTTATGTCTTCCGTCCTGCCCGGCTGCTAACCTGATACCGGAAAGATGGCTAACCAAAGGTTAAGGATTCAGCTTGTTCCATCCCAGCAGGCAAATGATTTGCGTCGCCACATGTGCGCCTGCAATCGCTGTCGCACCTGAGGTGTCATAGGGCGGCGAAACCTCGACCACGTCCCCGCCTTTGATGTTAATCCCAGCAATGTCGCGCAGGATGATCTGGGCCTGAATCGAACTCAGTCCACCCCAGACCGGCGTTCCCGTGCCAGGCGCAAAGGCCGGGTCCAGACCGTCGATATCGAAGCTCAGGTAAACCGGGTTGTCACCAAGAATGCCTTTGATCTTTTGCGCCACGGCGGCGGGACCGGACTCGTACACCTCCCGAGCGTCAATGATGTTGACCCCCAAAGTATCTTCGTTCGTCGTACGAATACCCACCTGAACGGAACGCTTGGGGTCCACTATCCCTGATTTGACCGCCTTGTAGAACATGGTCCCATGATCCACGCGGGACATGTCGTCGTCAGCCCATGTATCCGTATGCGCATCAAATTGCAGCAAGGACATCGGCCCGTATTTCTCGGCATAGGCCTTCAGGATCGGAAAGCTGATATAGTGGTCCCCACCAAGCGTCACCGAGGCCACGTCAGCGTTGAGAATTGTGCGAATGTGGTCCGTCAATGTGTCCGGAAAGGCAGGTATATTGGCGTAGTCATAAGCCATGTCCCCATAATCCACGATTGCCAATTCGCTTAGCGCATCAAACGGCCAGCCATAAGGCTCATCCGGGGATTGCAACGTGCTGGCCTCGCGGATGGCGCGTGGCCCAAGACGCGTACCGGGGCGGTTCGTCACCGCCTGATCAAATGGCACGCCGGTTACGGCGATATCGATCCCGGTCAGATCCTTGGTATACAAGCGGCGCAAAAATGACATCGCCCCCCCAAAAGTATTCTCGTACGAGACGCCTTTCAGTTCAGGATTGGTAAACGCCTCATCGACGAAATTCTTTGAATCTTCCAGTGCCATGTCTTTCTCCTGTCAGCCCAAAGGCTGGGCCTTTTCGACGATCCGCGCAAAGAAAGACGCCCCAACCGGCGCGATGTCGTCGTTGAAGTTGTATTTCGGATGATGCAATCCGGCCCCCTCGCCTTGCCCCAGAAACAGGTAAGCGCCGGGGCGCGACTGCAGCATGTATGAAAAATCCTCGGCCCCCATCATCGCGTCGACATTGGTCATCACGCGATCTGCACCGGCAACATCACGCGCGATTTCTGCGGCAAAACCAGTCTTGTCGGCGTCATTGATTGTTGCAGGATAGTTGACCTCATAGTCCAGCCGCGCTTCGACACCATAGGATTGGGCTTGTCCTTGTACGATCTGTTCCATCCGCTCCATCACCATTTTCTGCACAGTCGGATCAAAAGTGCGCACAGTGCCGTTGATAAAGGCGGTATCGGGGATCACGTTGTTCACGGTGCCGGTATGGATTTGCGTGACCGAGATCACCAGACTGTCCAAAGCGTAGTTGTTACGACTGACGATGGTCTGAATCGCCTGGGCGATACCGCAGGCCGCCATCACCGGATCCCGGGTTTCATGCGGCATGGCACCATGGCCACCAAGGCCCTGAATGTGAACTTCGAACGTATCAACAGCAGCCATGATCGGCCCGGGGGTTGTCTGAAAGGATCCTTCGGGAATTCCAGGCGCATTGTGCAATGCATAGATTTGGGAAATGTCGAACCGGTCCATAATCCCCTCTTCGACCATGACGCCCGCGCCACCACCCTCTTCTTCGGCCGGTTGAAAGATCAGCGCCACGCGTCCACGGAAATTTCGGGTTTCCGCCAGATAGCGCGCTGCGCCCAACAGCATCGTGGTGTGCCCGTCATGACCGCAGGCATGCATGTTTCCGGGCTTGGTTGATTGGTACGCGACCCCTGTTTCCTCGGGGATAGGCAAAGCGTCCATATCAGCGCGCAGACCAATCGTCGGTCCTTCGCCCTGCCCGTTGATGATCGCAACGATCCCTGTGGTGGCGATGCCCTCGTGCAGCTCGTCGACACCGAACTCTCGCAGCCGGTCGGCAACAAAGGCCGCGGTTTCGTGGCATTCGAATGCAAGCTCGGGGATCGTATGCAGATGCTGGCGCCATGCGGCCATATCGGCAGAGAAATCGGCAATTCGGTTGACGACGGGCATCTGGGGTGGACTCCTGATCGTGACTGCGGAATGGATGCATCTGACACCGGAACGAAAGGGTTCGCAATGGCCGAAAATCCTCTGATCCATGACAGCGATGCTGGCATCGAACGCTTGTTAGAGATCATGCGCCGACTGCGCGACCCTCAAACCGGCTGCCCATGGGATATCGAGCAGGATTTCGGCACGGTCGCTCCTTATACGATCGAAGAGGCTTATGAGGTCGCTGATGCCATCGAACGTGAGGCTTATGATGAGCTGAAGGGCGAACTTGGGGATCTGCTGTTCCAGTCTGTCTTTCATGCACAAATGGCCGAAGAAGCCGGGCATTTCACCTTTCAGGACGTGGTGCGCACCATGTCGGACAAGATGGTCGCCCGGCACCCGCATGTCTTTGGCGACGAATCCCGCGACAAATCGGCAGAGCAGCAAACACTGGACTGGGAAGCCATCAAAGCAGCCGAACGTGCTGGTAAAGAACAACAAGGCGCGTTGGACGGTGTCGCCGCCAACCTGCCCGCCCTGCTGCGTGCTCTCAAATTGCAGAAACGTGCCGCCCGTGTTGGATTCGACTGGCCCGATGCCAGCCATGTGCTGGCCAAGATTACCGAAGAGGCTGCCGAGCTGGAAGAGGCACGCGACCGCATGGATGTGGATGCGTTAGAGGATGAGTTCGGCGATCTGCTATTCGTTATGGTCAATCTGGGCCGCCATCTTGGGGTCGAGCCCGAGACCGCCCTGCGCCGGACCAACGCCAAGTTCACCCGCCGGTTCGAACAGGTCGAGTCGCGCCTGGCTGCACGGGGAAAAACCCCAACGGAAAGCACGCTGGAAGAGATGGACGCGCTTTGGGATGAGGTGAAGATCGAGGAACATCGGGCCAATGGCAAACTCCCGCCGGCAAAGGCCGAGGCCGGAACGTAAAACCGCTAGACAAGCTCTCGGACACTTGCGAGTGTCCCACCTTCACGACCTCCGGAGACGATCATGCCCGCTCGCAAAATCATTATAGACACCGATCCGGGACAGGACGATGCCGTCGCCATTCTGCTGGCGCTTGCCAGCCCCGACGAAATTGAGGTTTTGGGCATTACCGCAGTCGCTGGCAACGTACCCTTAGAGCTGACAGCCAAAAACGCGCGTATTGTCTGCGAACTGGCTGGCCATACCCAGACCCCCGTCTATGCCGGATGCGACCGCCCGTTAGAGCGCCCCCTGATCACCGCGGAGCATGTGCATGGCAAAACTGGCTTGGATGGGCCGGTTCTGCCGGATCCGCAGATGCCGCTGTCCGAAGGACATGCCGTCGATTTCATCATCGACACGTTGCGCGCGCATGAACCAGGCTCCGTTACGCTCTGTCCCCTTGGGCCATTGACCAACATCGCCACAGCGTTCCGCAAAGCGCCTGACATCGTTGACCGGGTTCAAGAGATCGTTTTGATGGGAGGGGCATATTTCGAAGTTGGAAACATCACCCCAACCGCCGAATTTAACATTTACGTCGATCCAGAAGCCGCTGATATTGTGTTCAAATCTGGACGTCCCATTGTGGTGATGTCGCTTGATGTCACGCATAAAGCTCTGGTGACCAAGACGCGCAACGATGCCTTCCGTAGAATTGGAAACAAGGCCGGTGTCGCGGTGGCCGAGATGACCGATTTCTTTGAAAGGTTCGACAAAAACAAATACGGCTCGGAAGGTGCTCCGCTACACGACCCTTGCGTGACTGCCTATCTAATCAAGCCCGAACTGTTTACCGGGCGGCTGGTGAATGTCGAGGTCGAGACCCAATCAAAGCTGACCTTGGGCATGACAGTTGCCGATTGGTGGGGTGTTACCGACAGAAAACCCAACGCCCTGTTCATCGGAGAAATTGACGCTGGCGGGTTTTTTGATCTGCTCACGGATCGGCTGGCCCGACTATGAGCGCCGCACTTCGCCTTGCTCGCCCCGAGGATCTGGAACGTCTGGTTGGTCTGGTCGCCGCCTTTCACGCCGAAGAAGGCATTACCCAGGATGCTGATCAGACGCGCAATGCGCTTGCGCCTCTTCTCGAGGGAATACCTTTTGGGTGCATCTACCTGATTGGCCCCGGTCGCGCACCCTTGGGCTATGTCATCCTGACCTTTGGGTGGTCGGTTGAATTCGGCGGCATGGATGGATTCGTGGATGAGATCTATATTCGTCCTGCCGTGCGAGGACGCGGAATTGCGTCTGAAGTCTTGCTGGATTTGCCCAAGGCGTTGGCGAGCGCGGGGCTCACAGCCTTGCATCTTGAAGTCGATCGTACAAACGAGACGGCACAGAAACTGTATCTACGCACAGGTTTCAAGCCTCGTGACCGCTATATGCTGATGAGCAAAACCCTTTGATCCATTTCTGTGTGGCTGAACAACAAGGCCACCCGCGAAAGATTGAAGGCCCTACCGGGCCTCACCGCGACGGATGTAAACCGGTGCTTCAAGGTTTGCCACCGGATCGTCAGGGGACACTGCCGTACCGGTGATCGGATATGTTCCAGGCTCTGAGCAAGCAACCAGAAATACAGTGCTGAGTGCAGACGCTACCAGAAGAAGTTTCGAACCATTCATAGTGTTCCCCTTATCTGTTATTTCAATATGATACGAATGCGCACTACAGAACAAAAAGGAAAAAGTTCACACATAAGGATCGCTAGCGCAGGACCCCTATATAAGTCATTAATATATCTAGATAATACTATTCATAACCTCCCAAGTTTCTTCTGACCCAATCATGCTAAAGTGCCGGTTTGAGATTTAGACATGGGCAAAACCTACAATCCAACACAAAAAAACCCGGCCCATTTCCACAGGCCAGGCAATCAAAATTCAGGCTTACAGGTTTCAGCGCTTGAGGATTGAGGCCCCTGCGTATTCGGCAATCTCACCCAGAGATTCTTCGATACGGATCAGTTGATTATACTTGGCTAACCGATCTGACCGCGCCAGTGATCCGGTTTTGATCTGACCGCAATTCGTGGCCACTGCCAGATCGGCAATCGTGGCATCTTCGGTCTCGCCCGAGCGGTGCGACATCACATTGGTATAGCGTGCGCGATGGGCCATATCGACGGCGCGCAGCGTCTCGGTCAGCGATCCGATCTGGTTCACCTTGACCAGCATCGAGTTGGCACAGCCGCGTTCAATCCCTTCCGCCAGTCGCGTGGGGTTGGTGACGAACAGATCGTCGCCCACCAGTTGCACCTTGTCGCCGATGGCGTCGGTCAGGGCTTTCCAGCCGTCCCAATCATCCTCAGACATGCCGTCTTCGATTGAGATGATCGGATAGTCTTTGACCAGAGCGGCCAGATAGTCGGCATTTTCTTCCGAGGTCAGGCTCTTGCCCTCACCGGACAGGACGTATTTGCCGTCTTTGTAATACTCGGTCGCGGCGCAGTCCAAAGCCAGATGGATTTCCTCACCCGGCTTGTAGCCCGCCTTTTCGATGGATTTCAGAATGAAATCCAGTGCCTCGCGCGTGCTGGCGATGTTGGGGGCAAAGCCGCCCTCGTCGCCGACACCTGTGGCAAGACCTGCCGACGACAGCTCTTTCTTCAAAGTGTGGAACACCTCGGACCCCATGCGCACCGCGTCGCGGATATTCGCCGCCGAGGTCGGCATGATCATAAATTCCTGAATGTCGATCGGGTTGTCGGCATGTTCGCCACCGTTGATGATGTTCATCATCGGCACGGGCAGGATACGGGCCGAGGTGCCGCCGACATAGCGAAACAGCGGCTGTGTGGTGAAATCCGCTGCCGCCTTGGCCGTTGCCAGCGAAACGCCCAGAATGGCGTTTGCGCCCAGACGTCCTTTGTTCTCGGTGGCGTCCAGTTCGATCATAGTCTGGTCGATCGCCACCTGCTCGGTCGCGTCGAACCCAACCAGTTCTTCGGCGATCTCACCATTTACGGCGGCAACCGCTTCGAGCACGCCCTTGCCCATATAGCGCGATTTGTCACCATCACGCTTTTCGACCGCCTCATAGGCGCCGGTCGAGGCACCTGACGGGACGGCGGCACGGCCCATGGTGCCGTCTTCCAGGATCACGTCCACTTCGACGGTCGGGTTGCCCCGGCTGTCCAGAATTTCGCGTGCATGGATGTCGATGATGGTGCTCATGAGGCCCGTCCCTGTGGCTGCAATCAGTTGCCAGCCTCATATCAGTATAGGGCAAAAAGTAAACCACTCATGTTATCGCTAACACAGATCTGAGAGCCTGTTTGCGCAAACCTGCGACGATCCGTCAGGCCGCGACAGCCAGTGACCGCGCCAGGCTTCGTTCGCGCAGGAAGGTATAGAGCCCCGACCCCAGGATCAGCGATGCACCGGCAACCGTCATCATATCCGGGCGTTCCCCGAACATCAGCATTCCGGCCGCAATAGAAAACACCAGCCGGGTGTATCGGAACGGGGTCAGGGCCGAAGCATCGCCAATCCGCATTGCGCTGACAATCCCGTAATACCCCAGAACACCAAATCCAATCGCGCCCAGGAACGGCCCGAATTGCGCCTGGTTCAGTGCAACGACCGGCTGGCCGGCCATTGAGATCAGCACAAAACCGGCAATGGTAACCGCCCCATAGGCCTGCATCGCAACTACTGCCGAGGCCACACGCACATCCAGCCTGCGTGTGATCAGATCGCGGGCGGCAATAGCCACAACGCTGGCCACGACGAAAAGGGTTTCTGGCTGGAACCCGTCCAACCCCGGTCGGATGATCAAGAGAACACCGATGAAACCAACGCCGATTGCGCTCCATCGCCGCCATCCAACCTGCTCGCCCAGGAACAACGCCGCCCCCATTGTAACGACCAAAGGCATTGCCTGAAACACCGCGGCAACCGTTGACAAATCGACCAGAGACAGCGCGGTCACAAAAGCCACGGCCCCGAACCCCTCGCAGAGCGCACGTATCAGGGGCAAAGTCTGCCACGCGGCAGCATCAAAGATGCGTTTGCGGGTGAACACCGCCATACCAACAAAGACCAGACCACAGGAAAGGCCCAAAAGAACCATGATCTGTCCTGTTGGCACTGTGACCGACAGGTGTTTGATGAACATATCTTCAAGTGCAAAGGCCGCCATTGCGCCGACGACCAGCAAAATGCCGTTCACATTGTTCATAGTTTTGTCCGTAGAATATTGCGGCGCGTTCAGCCGGTCATATCCAAGCAAAAGCCGATGCCGGGCGGTCAGGCAAGCAATATCCGCCCGGGAATCATGAATTCCCGTGCGCAGGCCGTTCGTTTTTTGTGATGGATCAGTCGTGGTCTAGCGGAACGCCATACAGTTCCAGCCGGTGCCCTTTCAGCTTGTAGCCCAGCTTAGCTGCAATCTTTTCCTGTAGCGCTTCGATCTCAGGGTCTACAAATTCGATGACTTCACCTGACTGCATGTCGATCAAGTGATCATGATGGTCCCGTTCGGCATCCTCGTACCGCGCGCGACCATCACCGAATTCCAGACGCTCTAGAATCCCGGCCTCTTCGAACAGTTTGACGGTCCGATAGACGGTGGCGATAGAAATACCAGAATCAACCTGCGAGGCGCGCGAATAGAGCTCTTCGACATCGGGATGATCATCGCTTTGTTGCAGCACCTGTGCAATCGTGCGGCGCTGTCCTGTCATACGCAGGCCTTTGGCTTCGCAACGGGCGATGATCGTGTCGGACATAGGGACCCTCGGCATATATTCGGTTCTCTGTATTAAACCGTATGCGTGATCGGCGCTACAGGGGATTTACCGGCTAAGCTACAAGGCGTAGATCGGCCCAGATTGGCAAGTGATCCGAGGCGATATGCGCGGGTCGTACCGAATGCACGCCATGCAAAACAGCCTCAAGCCCCGCGCCGAGCGCGATCCGATCCAGCGCGCCCAGCGGCTGTGCCGCTGGAAAGCTGGGGAATGGTGGAAGAAAGTGCATATCCGGGGCCAGGTGATCCAGAACCGGCTGTCGGGACCATTCATTGAAATCCCCCGCCCAGACAGTTGGCAAATCCTCTAGATTCGCATCGCACCGTCTGAGGTGGGTGATTTGCTGACGGCGTGAGGCGGGCAAGAGCCCCAGATGCATGCCCATCACCCGAAGCGGACCGATTGGTGTGTCAAACTCGACCCTGACAGCCCCACGCGGTTCCAGCCCCGGTAATTCGTGATGCCCGGTCTGCCGGACACGGATCGCATCACCCCGCCAGATCACTGCATTCCCATGCCACCCCAAGCTGCCAGCCCCACCCAAATCAACGATCTGCCATCCCGCTTCGTCCAGCATGAAATGCGGCAGGGCCGCAGGGCGCGGAGGCAATCGTTTGTCGGCCTCTTGCAAGACGACAATATCGGCCTTCAGGCTTTCGATGACCTGAAGAATCCTCTGGGGCTGTCGACGTAGATCCAGTCCGACACATTTCTGAATATTATAGCTGGCGATGCGCAGGATTGCGGTCTGAGACATGGGTTCCTGAAAGTCCGTTTGAGTTCGCAGGATTGCGCTGCTCATCGTTGATTGCAAGCCGGCTTCACCAATGCAAGCGCATGGCGAAACACCGACGTCGCTGACTGCGAAAACAGGTGTGAGGAACTCATGTACCGCAGAAGGTCGCCTGAACAACCTCATCCTGTGCCGGTGGCCGTGTCAGATCCAAAGCGCCGGGTTGATCCTCATAGGGCCGGGACAGCACATTGTTGAGCCGGTGGAATGGGTCAAATTCCCCCTGCACCGCCGCCTGGATCATCTGTTCGACCCGGTGGTTGCGCGGGATAAAGGCCGGATTGGCCTTGTTAATCACCTCAGCAGGTTTTTTTTCACGAGACAGCCGCGACCGCCAACCGTCTGCCCATTGATCAAAGGCCTGCGGATCGGTGAATTGATCCCGCGCCTGATCGCCGCCCAGCGCCCGGAAGGTATTGGTGAAATCCGCCTGGTTCTGCGCCATGCAATTCAGCAAGTCCGAGATCATCTCAAGATCGCCGTCTTCCTGCGTCACAAGACCGATCTTGGCACGGAACTTTGTAAGCCAGTGCTGCTGTATCAGGTCGGGCATCGCATGGACGATCTCGGTAGCCTCAGCAACGGCGGCCTCTTTATCCTCGAACTGCTGGATCAGCGCGGTCGCCAGCTGCGCTGCATTCCAAACGGCGATTTCGGGCTGGTTGGAATAGGCATAGCGACCCATGCGGTCGATCGAGCTGTAGACGGTATTCGGATGATAGTTATCCATGAAGGCGCAAGGGCCGTAATCAATGGTTTCGCCTGAGATCGAGCAGTTGTCAGTATTCATCACCCCATGGATGAATCCCACACTCATCCATGCGGCAATCAACTGCGATTGTGCGTCGACAACAGCGCGCAAAAGACCCATCGGGCCGTCGGCCTGCGGGTAATGGCGCTGGATGGCATAATCTGTCAGTCGACGCAGACTGTCCAACTGTCCACGCGCGGCGAAGATCTGAAAGCTACCTACGCGCAGGTGGCTTTGTGCTACACGGGTCAGGATCGCACCAGGCATTGGACCTTCTCGAAAAATGGCCTCGCCAGTCTCAACGGCGGCCAGCGCCCTTGTAGTCGGGATGCCCAGCGCGTGCATCGCCTCGGACACCACATACTCGCGCAGCACCGGACCCAGCCATGCACGTCCGTCACCCTGTCGGGAAAACGGCGTCGGGCCTGATCCCTTCAACTGGATATCTCGTCGAACGCCATCCGTCCCAACTGTCTCGCCCAGCAAAACCGCGCGCCCGTCCCCAAGCTGGGGGTTATAATTTCCGAACTGATGCCCTGAATAGAGCTGTGCAATCGGTTCTGCTCCCTCTGGCAGGGCGTTGCCGGAAAAGGCCTCGGCCATTTCATGCACCTCGCCGGGCGTGATTCTCAGAATCTGCGCAAGATCGGAGTTGAAAGCAATCAAGCGAGGCGCACGAACCGGCACCGGCGCTTGCCGCGCATAAAAGCTGTTTGGCAAACGGGCGTAACTGTTGTCGAAGGGGATCATCAGAGTCATGTTCCAAACATATTCCTGATCGGGACGAATACCATAGCGGATCGTCCAATCCCGTGCATAATCGCCCTGAAACGACCGAGGCCCCATGACCGCACAAGAGATCATTCAACATCTGAATCTGCAACGCCACCCCGAAGGCGGCTGGTTCCGTGAAACCTGGCGCGCTGATAACCACGGCCGCGCCACCGGGACCTGTATCTATTTTCTGCTGGCCCAGGGCGAGGCCAGCCATTGGCACCGCGTCGATGCGACCGAGATCTGGCTGTATCACGCGGGGGCGCCCTTGGTGCTGTCGCTCAGCGCAACCGAAACTGGCCCGGCGACCGACCACATGCTGACCCCGGACCTGTCGCAAGGCGCACCACAACTGATCGTGCCCAAGGATCACTGGCAGGCCGCGCGCAGCACGGGGGCCTACACGCTGGTCTCTTGCATCGTGTCCCCGGGGTTTGAGTTTGACGGGTTCGAGCTCGCCGCTCCAGGGTTCGACATCCCCCGAGGCTGACCGATGGATCACCGCGCCCTTATTGCGTCAATATCGGCCGAGGCCAAAGACCGGCTGCAGATGCGGTCTGACGCGGCGGGTCTGAGGCACTTGGTGCTGTATCTATTGGTGTTATTCACAACCAGCACAGGCATCGCCGTGCAAATCCCGCTCTGGCCGCTGCTGATCCTGGCGCAAGGCGTGTTGCTGGTGTTTCTGTTCACCCTCAGCCATGAATGCACCCACAAAACGCCGTTTAGGACCGGCTGGATGAATGACGCGGTTGGGCATCTTGTCTCAATCCCAATCGCCCTGCCCTTTACCTGGTTTCGATACTATCACCTTGCACATCACAAATGGACCAACCACCCGGACAAAGATCCAGAGCTGGGTGGCAAACCGCGACCCGACAGCTGGCCCAGCCTGATGATCTATCTGAGTGGTTGGCCTTACTGGTCTGGGATGACGAGCGTTCTGATCAGTAACGCAATGGGCCGGATCGAGGCGCCCTATTTGCCGCATCGCCAACATAAGGCCATGCGGATTGAGGCCCGTGTCCTGCTGGCCATTTACGCGCTTGCAGGGGCAAGCCTGCTGGTGTCTCCTTTGGTGGTCAGCTTATGGCTGTTGCCGGTCTTGGTGGCACAGCCCGTTCTTCGGCTGTACCTGCTTGCGGAACACGGCCTCTGCCCGCCGGTGGCGAATATGCTTGAAAACTCGCGCACTACGTTCACCAACCGATTGGTCCGATTTCTGGCCTGGAACATGCCCTATCACGCAGAACACCACGCCTTTCCAAACGTGCCGTTTCACCAGCTGCCAACGCTGCATGACTGGACCAAAGCACATCTGAAATCGACTTCTGAGGGGTATTCAGAATTTACGTCAGACTACGTTCGCTCGATGGAACGCTGACCATCCCGCCCCCGACCAGCGCCTTGACCCCTGTGGTGCCGGGGCAAGAGGTCGGCAGCCCGCGCGCGACACGGACAGCAAGATAGGCAAAGGCTTGTGCTTCCAGCATATCCCCATCCAGACCAACCGCTTCGACCGGCTCCACCGGACAATCCAGCGAAACGCGCAGCATCTCCATCAGGACCGGGTTATGCCGTCCCCCTCCTGTCACCAACACACGCGACGGCGGTTCCGGGCAATGCTCGATCCCTTGCGCAACTCCGGCGGCGCACATGCCGGTAAGCGTGGCAACCGCATCAGCGTCAGAGAGTTCCTGCACCAGGCGGATCATCTCGGCAAAGTCGTTCCGGTCCAGTGATTTTGGCGGCATCCTGTTAAAGAAGGGCTCTGCCAGAAACAACTCAAGCGCCCCGGTCTCGACCCTGCCACCACGTGCGACCGCGCCGTCGCGATCCATGGGCAGACCCAGACGTTCCTGCATCAGATCATCAACCGGTGCGTTGGCCGGACCGGTGTCAAAAGCCAAGAGCCCACCTGGTATTTCAGGGCCATCAAACCTGGGATCTACATAGGTCAGGTTCCCGACCCCGCCCAGGTTCAGAAAACAAAGCGGTTGGTTGGCCTCAATCCACTTGGCACAGGCAAAGTGGTAAAAGGGCGCAAGCGGAGCGCCCTCGCCCCCCATCGCCACATCATCGCTGCGGAAATCCCAAACGACGGGGACACCCAAGGCCTGCGTCAGGCCATCGCCGTCACCCACCTGCAACGTACCGCGCCCGCTTGGTTCATGCGCTAGGGTCTGACCGTGAAATCCGATCAGGTCAATCTCATCGAAGTCGGCCAGTATTTCGGCATGGGCAAGCGTGACCAATTCCGCCGCGGTATCCACATCATGGCCATGCCACTGCCCCAATGCAGCACGAAGCGTTTTCCGCTCTGCATCTGAATAGGCGCGGTATCCTGTGGGCCCAAAGCCAAGAATTCTGTAACCGTCCGTTTTGATCACCGCCGCGTCCACGCCATCCAGCGAGGTCCCCGACATTGCACCCAATGCAGTCAATACGCCTGATTTGCTAATTGCCCGACCCACGCCAGCCCTCTTTCGCCTGTTCGCGCCCGTTCTGTCGTCGCGTTGCCCACAACCTGCACGTTAACGCAAACCCAAGGCAAGCCAGATCACATAAGCCGCGTGTTTTTCTTGGATAAGGTGCCTTTTCCTTGTCATCCCCACCGCCTATACACTGCCCCGCAACATTAACCCAAAGGGCACGATATGACCTACCACCCCAAATCGGATTTCATCGCCACGATGATCGAGCGCGGCTTTCTGGCTGACTGCACCGATTATCAGGGCCTTGACGAGGCGCTGATCAGCGGGTGTCAGTCGGCGTATATCGGGTTTGATGCAACAGCAAAGTCCCTACATGTGGGCAGCCTGATCCAGATCATGATGCTTCGCTGGTTCCAGAAAACAGGTCATAAGCCGATCACCCTGATGGGCGGCGGCACCACGAAGGTGGGCGATCCGTCCTTCCGGTCAGATGAGCGTCCCCTGCTGGGCCCGGACCAGATCAACGCCAATATCGCAGGCATCAGAAAGGTGTTTGCCGCCTATATCGACTATGATAGCGGCGCAGAAAACGCAGCACTGATGCTGAACAACGAAGAGTGGCTGGACGACCTAAATTACCTCGACTTCCTGCGCGATATCGGGCGGCATTTCTCGGTCAACCGGATGTTGGCCTTTGAATCGGTGAAATCCCGGCTGGACCGCGAGCAATCGCTGTCCTTCCTCGAATTCAACTACATGATCCTGCAGGCCTATGACTTCCTTGAACTGAACCGTCGCTATGGCTGTGTCCTACAGCTTGGCGGTAGCGATCAGTGGGGCAATATCGTCAACGGTATCGACCTGACCCGTCGCGTGTTGGATAACGAGATTTATGGCCTGACCTCACCCTTGCTGACCACCAGCGATGGCAAGAAGATGGGCAAATCGCAAGACGGTGCAGTCTGGCTGAATGCCGAGATGCGCTCACCCTATGAGTTCTGGCAGTTCTGGCGCAACACCACCGACGCGGATGTTGGGCGGTTCCTTAAGCTGTACACCGAACTGCCTGTGGATGAGTGTGACCGCCTTGGCGCATTGCAGGGGTCCGAGATCAACGAGGCCAAGATCCGCCTGGCAAACGAGGTCACCTCCTTGCTGCACGGGACCGAGGCTGCGGCAAATGCCGAGGCCACCGCTCGCGAAGTGTTCGAAAAAGGTGGCGTCGGGGACGATCTGCCGACCCTAACGGTCGGCGAAGCAGACTTGCCGATATCCATCGTGCAACTGATCGTACAGTCTGGCCTGGCGAAATCTGGCAAAGAGGCCAAGCGCCTGATTGCAGAAAACGGCGCCAAACTGGACGACGCTTCATTAACAGACGCGGGTCTGATGATCGACGCAGGCGCCTTGTCCTCGCCCATCAAACTGAGTGCGGGCA
This sequence comes from Ruegeria sp. YTSA226, assembly GCF_059609905.1. Classification (NCBI taxonomy): domain Bacteria; kingdom Pseudomonadati; phylum Pseudomonadota; class Alphaproteobacteria; order Rhodobacterales; family Roseobacteraceae; genus Ruegeria; species Ruegeria sp. YTSA226. The sequence continues at coordinate 335,409 of NZ_JBXWMQ010000002.1, read as the reverse complement.
AGAAGAGGCACGCGCTGGTTCAGTTGGGATAACTAAGACCTCTCAAAGAAAAACGGCCACCTAATTGGGTGGCCGTTTCTGTTTCGGCATGAGCAAATCCGTCACTTGCAGGCTTATCGCTTGCCCCCTTTGCCTCCGCCGTTTCCATGGCCGCCGCCGCCATTGCCGTGGCCTCCGCCGTGGCCGTTGTTATCTCCACCGTTTCCGGTGCCGGGGCCAGAGCCGCCATTATTGCCCCCGCCATTGCCGGGGTTCCCAGCGTTTCCATTGCCATTTCCGGGGCCGTTACCGCCTTTACCCGGACCATTACCCCCTTTGCCGGGACCATTGCCATTTCCGGGTTTGCCGGGGCCATCGCCACCACCATTGCCGGGATCATCACCTGGGTTGTCGTCACCGGGATCATCCCCACCACCGTTACCCGGATCATCGCCCGGGTTATCGCCACCCGGATCATCGCCGCCGCCGTTGCCGGGACCGTTACCGCCCGACCCGCCGGACCCTGTTCCACCGCCGCCAACCGGCGTGACCGGACTGCTTGGGTCCGAACTGCGGTCTTCGCCCGCATTTGCCGCGCTTACGATTGATGCTGTCGGAAAGTCGGTCAACAAGGCGGCCAACCCCGGGCATTGCGCGGATGTGTTTCGCAATGTGGTTTCGAAATCCGCTCGTTTCTGCAAGCGCTCCAGAAAGCTGGGGGTTACCTGCGTGCACTCACACATGGTCGCATAATCGCCGCTGTTTGCAGCATCCCGCGCCGTTTTCCAGTTGCAGACCTCTGGTGCAGCGGCCGCACTTCCAGCCGCCATAATCCCCAGAAACGGAGCGGCAACCAAAGCGGAAAGCCCTGATTTGGTTCCAATTCGCATAGTTTGTCCTCCTCAAATGCGCCACCCAGACGCTCAATTGCGTTCAGTGTCGATTTGAGATTTCAACATTAAGAACGCCTGAAGCTGACCTGAGAACGCCTTGAGGAAAGGCCGCCTGCCCGACGCCCCCCTATGGACACTGTCCCTTGGCTGATATTAAATGAACGTATGTTCATATCTTTTGGAAGGAGATCCAGATGCACCTGTCGACCACCGCAGCCATTGTCACCGGAGGCGCCTCGGGGCTGGGTGAGGCAACGGCCCGCTTTTTTGCAGAAAACAATGCACAGGTAACCATTCTGGACCGGGATGCGGACCGAGGCAGCCAGGTCGCAACAGAAATTGGCGGGCATTTCGCCCAGACGGATGTAACCGATGAAACATCCGTGGCCGCGGCCATCGCCCATGCCCGCAAGAAGATGGGAGCGATCAACGCGGCAGTGAATTGCGCCGGGATCGCGGTTGGCATGAAAACCGTAGGCAGGGATGGCCCGCACCCGCTTGATGCATTTCAGCGCACGATCGACATCAACCTTGTGGGTACATTCAACGTTTCACGCCTTGCAGCCGCGGAAATGGCAAAGAACGACCCAGAACCGGATGGCGCGCGCGGTGTCATCATCAATACAGCCTCAATCGCGGCCTTTGATGGGCAAAAGGGTCAGGCTGCCTATGCGGCTTCGAAAGGTGGTGTGGTAGGTATGACCCTGCCCATGGCACGGGATCTGGCCTCGTCCGGAATCCGCGTGATGACCATCGCACCCGGAATCTTTATGACTCCGATGCTGGCCGGTCTGCCCGAAGAGGTGCAGCAACAACTGGCCTCTGACGTTCCCAACCCTGTGCGCCTTGGCGACCCCCGCGAATACGGACGACTGGCCGGGTTCATCGTCGAAATGGGTTATCTGAACGGCGAGGTCATCCGTATCGACGGCGCGCTGCGAATGCGCTGAGCGTGACTGATCACATACCGATGAAAACGGCTCGCTCAAATGAACTGTGGTCGGATAGCCGGCCACAGCGCGAAAGCTGATCTAGGCGCCCTCGGCCTTTTCCTCGAGGATCAGCCACTCTTCCTCGGCTGCGGCCAGCTTATCCTGCCGCTCGACCAAAGCCTCGGTCGCTTTCTGAAATTTAACAGGTTCACGGCTGAAAAGCTCAGGATCGGACATCAGCTCTTCAAGCTTTCCGATTTCCGCCTCAAGCCGCTCAATCTCGGCAGGCAATTTCTCAAGACGGTGTTTCTCTGAAAATGATAGCCCCAGTTTCGGCAGCGCCTCTTGCTTTACCTTTGACTTGGAAGCTTTTGTTTTTACTTCTTTCTTATCAGACACCTCGCCGCGCTGAGCGAGGTAGTCCGACCACCCCCCGGCATAGACGGTTGCACGGCCGTTACCCTCCATCGCGATGGTCGTTGCGGCCACACGGTCCAAGAAATCGCGGTCGTGGCTGACCAGCAAAACGGTACCGTCATAATCGTCCAGCAGTTCCTGCAACAGATCCAGTGTTTCCACATCCAGATCGTTGGTCGGTTCGTCCAATACCAGCAGGTTCGACTGTTTGGCCATCAGCTTTGCCAGCAGCAAACGGGCCTTTTCCCCACCGGACAGTGATTTAACGGCTGCTCTGGCCTGCCCCTCGTCAAAAAGAAACTCCTTGAGGTAGCCGACCACATGCTTGGGTTGGCCACCCACCATCACCTGATCCGCCTTGCCGGAAACACGCATCTCGGGGTCGCCGGTCAGGCTGTCCCAAAGGCTCATTTCGGGGTCCAGCTGTGCGCGGGCCTGGTCGAATACTGCAATCTCAAGATTGGTGCCCAGCGTGACCGAACCCTCATCCGGGTTCTCTTGTCCCAACAGCATTTTCAGCAATGTTGTCTTGCCGACGCCGTTTGGGCCAACAAAGGCCACGCGGTCGCCCCGCTGTACCAACAGGTCAAAGTTGCGAACGATCTGATGATCACCAAAAGACTTGGATAGGCCTTTGGCTTCAAACACTTTTCGCCCTGATTTTGGTCCAGCCTCAAGGGTCATCGCGGCCGAACCCTGACGTTTTATCTGTGCGGCTTTTTCAGATCGAAGGTCCTGCAAGGCGCGGACCCGACCCTGGTTGCGCTTGCGACGGGCGCTGATGCCTTCGACGGCCCATCTCGCCTCGGACTTGATGAGGCGGTTCAGCTTATGGCGTTGCTGGTCCTCTTCCTCCCAGATCTTGTCGCGCCAAGCCTCGAATGCCGTAAACCCCTGCTCCTGCCGTCGGACCGCCCCACGATCGATCCACAGCGTCGCGCGGGTCAAGGCGCGCAGAAAGGCACGGTCGTGTGAGATCAGCACATAGGCCGTCCGTGTCGATCCCAGCTCACGCTCAAGCCAGGCGATGGCTTCGATATCAAGATGGTTGGTCGGCTCGTCCAGCAGCATCAAATCCGGGGCTTCGCCCATCAGCTTGGCCAGCGCGGCACGGCGGCGTTCACCGCCCGAGGCCGTCTCAACAGCGCGCGCCGGGTCGAATTTCAGCCCCTCGCCTGCGCGTTCGACTTTGTAAAGCTCACCCGGCTCTAACCCGCTGGAGGCATAGTCGCCGAGCGTAGCAAACCCTTCCATTCCGGGGTCTTGCTCCATGTAACCGACTGACTTACCCGGGGGAATTACAATCTCGCCCTTGTCCGCTTCCACCAAACCGGCCATCACCTTCATCAAAGTTGACTTGCCGGATCCGTTCCGCCCAACCAGAGCGACGCGGTCGCCTGGTTGAACCACCAGATCAAGGTCTGAAAAAACCGGATCGCCCCCGAAAGTCAGGGAAATGCCGGACATCTGCAATAAAGGGATTCTTGCCATGCCCGCCAGCTAACCCCGCAGCGTCGAGCCGTCAACGGCGATTACCCGGCAACGGCCCGCAGCAAACGTTTACGTGCGGGCGGAATGGCGCAGATTTCGAGGCCGGTAAAGACATGCAAAGTGTTCATGTGACGGTCAACGACTGCGTGGTCACTGACCCAGCCGCCCATCATCAGGTAAGTACGCAGCAAAGGGGGCATGCGCATCATGGCTTTTTTCGCATCCGGGCGCCGACGCAATCTCGCGGCGAACCGGAAAACATCTGGGGCCTTGACCCGTGGCAACCAGCGTTTCGGGGCCAGATGGCGATGTTTCAACATCGCAAAAGCATCAAGATATTCCGCCGTTTCTGTACCCGCAAACGATGAGCAGCCAAACAGCATCTCAACATTATTCTGATCGACAAATGCAGTCATCGCCCCCCAGGCAACACGCAGAATGTCTGGGTCGTTTTGACCAGGATGCACGCAAAAGCGCCCCATCTCGACCATACGCCCCTTAAACCCTTCAAGTGCCGAGAGGTCATAGAACTGGGCGGAATAGCTTTGGCCAATCTCGGCCCCGCGCTCCATCATCAACATGCGGAAGCAGCACACGAGTTTACCGTTGGCACGCATATCCTCGACCAGAATATGCGTACAACGGCTGTCGAACTCATCCTGATCAGGCTGATCAGTCCCGAAAGCCAGTGTTCGAAGACACTGCGCCGCCGCAACATCCTGCGGTGTTTGCGCCTGACGCGCACGGTACCGGCCCTTGCCGAGCAATAGTGCCATGGTCGCATCCTCCTGGGTTGCTGACCTGTTTCGTCTTGCAGGGTCAATAACACAGGATTTGTGACCGCCCTGTGAAGTTGACAAGACGTGACTATGAATTAGTTGGTCGCGCCAGGAATGTTTGCCGGGTTGAAGTTGCCGATATTGCCAAGCAGCTGCCGCAGGAACCCACGGTTCTGAACTGAGGATTCGGTAATACGACGATCCAGCGTCACGACGGTTCCATCCTCAAGGCCAAAGCGTTCAATATTGCGCACAACACCCCGGTCATCGAAGCTGATCGCCACAAGCTCGCGCGAGACGATTTTCGGTCGTTTCGGACCATAATGACGAACGCGTGATGTCACATAATAAAAGCCGGAATCGCGAACGACGCCTGAAGTACTGGGCGCGCCAACGGATTCGAGTACGCTTTCACGTGTATCTACACCCACCTGAATTTCGGCCAGGTCCTCGGCTGTGGGGACATATCCGTGTTTCTTGAAGACCGGAGCACACGCACCAGCAGCGGTCAGACAGGCCGCAAATACGAGCGTTCTGGACGCTGGTTTCAACCTGCTCATAACTTTCAACATTCACACCCTCTTGCCTTGGGACCGTGCGGCCCCTATCCGATTACATCAAACCGCCACCCCGGTTCAACACACGAAAGGGCCACGTATGAGCAACCAGACATCTTTAAGGGTCGCCGACCTGCCTCAGAACGCACCGACGCCCTTTGAAATTCGCCCTGACGCACAGGAGTTGGATGTCTTAAAGAACGAGTTGAGCCTGCTTGGGCTACGTAAGCTGAGTTTTGTCGGCGAGGTGCGTGCGCATGGAAAGCGTGATTGGGCGCTTTCAGGAAAACTGGGGGCAACCGTGATTCAACCCTGTGTCGTGACGCTGACACCGGTTACCACGCGGATCGACATTCCGGTGACCCGGATGTTTCTGTCAGATTGGACAAACCCTGACGAGGAAGAGTTCGAAATCCCGGAGGGTGACGAATCTGAACCGCTAGGGACCGAAATCGCTCTGACCGAGGTCATGTCCGAAGCGCTGGCGCTTGCCCTGCCCCAGTATCCCCGGAAAGAAGGTGCCGAATTGGAACAGGCGGGCTTTACCGAACCCGGCAAACAGGCAATAACGGATGAAGATGTCAAACCCTTTGCGGGCTTGGCCGGGCTGCGCGATGCACTGAAAAAAGACGAGTGACACGGGCCTGAAATCCTGTCATAGCAGGCGCTCAGAAAAATCGCTTGAACATGCTGAGAATCGCAGTATTTTCGCGCGCTCATCGGAATTTGGGTTGGACATCGCGGGGCCCGTCCCCTAAACGCGCGTCAAACCACGAGAAAAACGAAGAATGAAACCTGGCCCGCAGCGAATCTGCCGGCCCTTAGTAGACAAAGGTTGAGACCATGGCTGTCCAACAGAACAAAGTTTCCAAGTCGCGTCGCAACAACCGCCGCGCGCACGACGCTCTGGTTGCTGCAAACCCGAACGAATGCGCCAACTGTGGTGAGCTGAAGCGCCCGCACCACGTCTGCGCGTCCTGCGGCCACTATGATGACCGCGAAGTCGTCGCTCAGGCCGACGAAATCGACCTGGACGAAGACGCGGCCTAAGCCCTAAAAGCGCAGGCCAAGCATGACAGAACAGCCCACGCACGCCGGACGGATTACCATCTCGGTTGACGCAATGGGCGGAGATTCGGGGCCCGCTGCTGTTGTGGCGGGGATCGCCAAATCGGCGGATAAGAACCCCGATATCGCGTTCATCTTGCACGGGCCTGAGGCCATGTTGCGCAAACTTGTCGCAAAACGGCGTGTCCTGAACGGGCGCGTCGTTTTTCGTGATTGTCCCGATGTGGTCACGATGGAGGACAAGCCCAGCCAGGTCGTCCGACACGGCAAGCAAACTTCGATGTGGTCCACACTGGAGTCGGTACGTCAGGGTGAAGCCCACGGCGCGGTCTCCTGTGGCAATACCGGCGCATTGATGGCCCTGTCGATGATGCGTCTACGTAAGCTGCCGGGGGTAAACCGCCCGGCAATCGCTATTTTGTGGCCCTCGCGCAATCCGCAGGGTTTCAATGTAATGCTGGACGTAGGCGCCGATGTGCGCGCGGACGCCAAGGACCTGCTGCAATATGCTTTGATGGGTGCCTCTTATGCCCGAAACGGCATGGCGTTGGAACGTCCCCGGATCGGCCTTTTGAATGTGGGCACCGAGGAACATAAAGGGCGCGCCGAGCTAAAAGAAGCGCATGGCATGATCTCGGATTTTGCGGATCAGGCCAGCTTTGACTTTGTGGGTTTTGTCGAAGGCAGCGACATCCCGGGAGACAAAGCCGATGTCATTATAACAGACGGGTTTACAGGCAACGTCGCCATCAAGACCGGAGAAGGCACAGCCAGCCTGATCGGAGATCTTCTGCGCGAGGCGTTCAAATATTCTCCGCTCTCACGACTAGCCTCGATCCTTGCAATCACGTCTTTGCAGCGTTTGAAGAAACGAATTGATCCTCGGCGCGTGAATGGTGGGGTTTTCCTTGGCCTGAACGGAACCGTCGTCAAATCACATGGTGGTGCAGACTCGACCGGCGTGTCAGCCGCTGTAAAGCTGGCCTTTACCCTGGCCGAGTCCGGATTCGCCGAAAAATTGGCAGCACGGGTTGCATCGACAGCCGAGCTTGCACAAGATGCCGCAGACACGCCGTCGAAGGCCGGTGAATAACAAAAAAGGCAGTACCCCAGCATGGCAGGCCGTTCAATTATAGTTGGTGTCGGGCACTATTTGCCAGAGCGCATCGTCCCGAATTCCGAGTTCGAAGAAACGCTCGATACGTCTGATGAGTGGATACGGACCCGTTCCGGGATCGAACGCCGGCATTTTGCAGCGGAAGACGAAACCACTTCGATTATGGCCACAAAGGCTGCCAGTGCCGCACTGGCCGATGCGGGTCTGGCGGCAGATGATATTGATGCGATTATTCTTGCAACATCGACCGCTGACCTGACGTTTCCCTCTGCCGCAACAATGGTTCAATCGCAGCTTGGCATGACCAAAGGCTTCGCCTTTGACGTACAGGCGGTTTGCGCCGGATTTGTCTATGCCATGACCAATGCCAATGCGCTGATCGTATCAGGCCAGGCCAAACGCGTACTGGTCATCGGCGCCGAGACGTTCTCTCGTATCATGGACTGGACCGACCGGTCGACCTGCGTTTTGTTCGGCGACGGCGCCGGAGCGATAATCCTTGAACAGCATGAGGGCGCGGGAACCTCGGACGATCGGGGCATACTGGCAACCGACCTGAACTCGGACGGGCGCTATAAGGACCTGCTCTATGTGGATGGAGGCGTCTCGACCCAGTCCACAGGCTATCTGCGGATGAAAGGAAACCAGCTGTTTCGGCAGGCAGTTGAACGTCTGACCTCTACCGCAGAAACCTGCCTAGAGAAGGCTGGGCTAAGTCACAAAGATGTGGATTGGATCGTACCGCATCAGGCAAACATTAGAATCATCCAGGGCACAGCCAAGAAATTGGGCGTTCCTATGGAACACGTTGTCGTTACCCTGCAAGACCACGGAAATACCTCGGCTGCATCGATTCCCCTGGCAATGTCTGTTGCGAAACAGCGTGGGCAGTTCAAACAGGGTGATCTGCTGGTCACAGAGGCAATCGGAGGTGGATTGGCCTGGGGCTCAGTCCTCTTGCGGTGGTAACAAGCGCAATTCAGCTTACACACTCGCCCGCAATTCATTGATATTGACAGCGAATTTGCCCTGACCCTATGCTCTGATAGCAACAGGGGAATTGGCATGAGCGACAAAACACTGACCCGAATGGATCTGAGCGAGGCCGTATTTCGTGAAGTTGGCCTTTCACGCAATGAAAGCGCGCAACTGGTCGAGAGCGTTCTGAACCATATGTCCGACGCATTGGTGCGCGGTGAACAGGTGAAGATCTCGTCTTTTGGAACTTTCAGTGTTCGGGACAAGACAGCTCGTATCGGCCGCAATCCCAAGACAGGCGAAGAGGTTCCAATTCAGCCTCGCCGTGTTCTCACCTTCCGCCCGTCGCATCTGATGAAAGATCGCGTCGCCGCAGGGAACCGCAAATAAGATCAGGACGGCACGAATATGAGCAAGTCCCCAGACGCCTTTCGCACCATCAGTGAAGTTGCGGACTGGTTGGGTGTGCAGCCGCATGTTCTGCGATTCTGGGAAAGCCGCTTCAATCAGGTGAAACCGGTAAAACGGGCGGGCGGGCGCAGATATTATCGCCCCAACGACATGCGCCTGCTGGGCGGCATCAAGAAGCTTTTGCATGAGGATGGGATCACCATCAAAGGCGTACAGCGCATCTTGCGTGAACAGGGCGTGGCGCATGTTTCTTCAGTGTCCCAGGGCTTGGATGAAATGGCGAATCTAGAACCCGCACCCGATGCAAATGTCGTTGTGCCATTCACGGCCAAGCCAGCCCCTCCGCAAGAGCAGATACATCTGGATCTTGGCGACGCTCAAAAACCCGAACTGCAACCTGCTCCCAATTCGCCAAATGCGGAACCTCAGACGCAAACCCAGCCGTCTTATCCCGACGCCTCGCCATTGCTGGGCGGAATCGCGACATTGGCCTGGACTCGAAACTCATTCGATGACCAGTTGCTCAGCCAACTAGCGCCCATCGCGCAAGAGCTGCGCAGCGTGTTGAACCGAATAGAAAACCGATCGGCGGGATAAGAAAAAAGGCGATGATTTCCTCTTGCCCCCGCCGGGAAAGTCTTTATGAACACCTCAACGTCGGGCTATGGCGCAGCCTGGTAGCGCGTCCGTCTGGGGGACGGAAGGTCGCAGGTTCGAGTCCTGCTAGCCCGACCAAATCACACCGACGTTTATGGCACACAGGCCAGATCCCGCTCTGGCATCAGGGGGGATCGGAATGACCGGCGTATGCCCGAACCAGCAGATAGAGGCGATGATCGCGCGCGGTGAGATTACCGCAAGCCCAGAGGTCATCCCCGCCCAGATTCAACCCGCCAGCCTTGATTTGCGTTTAGGTACAGTAGCTTACCGGGTACGTGCCTCGTTTCTGGCAGGCGAAGGTCGCACCGTAGCCGAACGTTTGTCGGAATTTGAGATGCACCGCATCGATATCTCTGAAGGTGCCGTGCTGGAAAAGGGCTGTGTCTATCTAGTGCCGTTGATGGAATCGCTGGCCCTGCCCCAGGGGCTGAGCGCGGCCGCCAATGCAAAAAGCTCGACCGGGCGGCTGGATCTTCTGACGCGCACGATCACCGATGGCGGGACCGAGTTTGACCGGGTGCCTGCAGGCTATACCGGCCCCTTGTATGCCGAGATCTGCCCCCGCTCATTCTCGGTTCTGGTGCGTCCGGGAATGCGGCTGAACCAGATCAGGTTCCGGGAGGGACAGGCCGTGCTGAGCGATACCGATCTAAGCGCCCTGCACGCCGAATCCCCGCTGGTCGATGGCCCCGCTGTCATTCAGGACGGGCTCGGGTTCTCGGTGGACCTGCGGCTTCCCGACACCGATTTGGTGGGCTACCGCGCCAAGCCTCATACCGGTGTCATTGATCTGGACCGGATTGGCGAATACGACCCTCAGGAATATTGGGAAGAGGTGCGTACCACCGATGGGCGCATCATCCTCGACCCCGGTGCGTTTTACATTCTGGTCAGCCGCGAGGCGGTGCATATCCCGCCGATGTATGCGGCTGAAATGGCCCCCTATCTGGCGATGGTCGGGGAATTCCGGGTGCATTATGCCGGTTTCTTCGATCCCGGTTTTGGCCATGCCGCCGCAGGTGGCGAAGGATCACGCGGAGTGTTGGAAGTCCGCTGTCACGAGGCCCCATTTGTGTTGGAGCACGGCCAAGTCGTCGGGCGGCTGGTGTACGAGCGGATGTCAGAAATGCCCACGCAGCTTTATGGTGCAGGCATCGCCTCGAACTATCAGGGACAAGGATTGAAACTGTCCAAGCACTTCAAAGCGGTAACCTGATCAGAACCGGATAAACCGGCGCATCTGATTGGCCACTCGCTGGGCTTGACGCATATTTTGACGCTGGCGGTTTCCACCCGCCTGCAACTGGCCAGACGCATCAGAGCTCTTATCCGGTTGCTGCTCTTGCCCCGACTTCTGGCCCACGCGGTTGGCCATGTCGAACCCCTTGTCCACCCCTTTGGTGACAAGCCGCCGCATGACCTGTCGCACGATCATGTCAATGATACGATTGGCATTCATTGCTCAACTCCGATTTCCAGGCCTCTAAATAGTCGATTTGTGCGGCAACAAAAGGGCCCCGTGATCACTCTTCCTCGAACAGTTCGGTTTGATCTTCGTCTTCCTGCCCCTCTCCTAGTGGGATCGTTCCCGGAGGCGGTCTGTTCTCCAGCAAACCGGCAGCGCGCAATTCTTTCAACCCCGGCAAATCCCTGGCGTTCTCCAGCCCAAAGTGATCCAGAAACTGCGGAGTCACCACGAAAGTCACCGGACGGCCCGGCGTCATGCGACGACGACCCAGTCTGATCCACTCCATCTCCAAAAGTTGGTCGATGGTCCCGCGCGAGACCGATACGCCGCGAATTTCTTCGATCTCGGCACGTGTACAGGGTTGATGATATGCCACGATCGCCAGCGTTTCGATCGCGGCCCGGCTGAGTTTGCGGGTTTCAACCGTTTCTTTTTGCATCAGAAAACCTAAGTCTGGGGCAGTGCGAATGGCCCAGGATTCACCAACCTGAACCACACGAACACCACGCCCTTCATAGCGTTTCTTAAGCATATCTACCGCCTGTGACGCGTCGCTGCCATGGGGCATCCGCACTTCTAGATCGGCGATCGTCACCGGCTCGGCGCTGGCGAATAACACGGCCTCAACCATGCGTTCCTGCTCGGCCATAGGCGGAGCTTCGAACAGGGTGCCGGTACCTTCTTCCTGAGGCGCGTCAGTCACGGGATTGGGTCCTCTTGCGTAGCTGTATCGGAGCAAAAGTTTCGCTCTGCTGTATTTCCATATGTCCTTCTTTCACCAACTCAAGTGAGGCCGCAAAAGTAGCCGCCGTCGCGGACCGCCTGCGCACCGGGTCGGCATCCCAGCCCTCGGGCAGATAGGTCTCCATATCCGTCCAGGCCCCGGCAAAGCCGATCAGCGGGCGCATACGTTCCAGCGCCTGTTCCATCGTGAATACGGCGTCACGGTCCATGACAAAGGGGCGGAATTCATCACGGGTGCGAATGCGGGCATAGCCCTGCATCAGGTCCAGCAGAGTGGCGGAATAGGTCACGGTGCGGATGCGCGTGACATCCTCGCCCTGCCCGCGTTTGAAGAAATCGCGCCCCAGCTGATCGCGCCCCATCAAACGGGCGGCGGCATCACGCATGGCCTGAAGCCGCTCGAGCTGAAATGCCAGATGCGCGGCCAGTTCTTCGCCAGAGGGGCCTTCGTCATTCGGATCCGGAGGCAGCAGCAAGCGCGATTTCAGAAAGGCCAGCCATGCCGCCATCACCAGATAGTCGGCGGCCAGTTCGATCCGCAGCGCCCGTGCCTTTTCAACAAAGGACAAGTATTGCTGCGCCAGCGCCAGAACCGATATTTTGCGCAGATCTACCTTTTGCGTGCGGGACAACATCAGCAGAACATCGAGCGGGCCTTCGAACCCGTCGACATCTACGATCAATGCCTCTGCCGCAAGGCGATCCGCGACCGAGACGGGGTCTTCGCTAAAAAGATTATCCGACATACACCTGCCCGCCCATTAGGCGAGAAAGTTCGGCTTCGGCGGCTTGGATGTCAAGTTCCTGCGGGGCTTTGCGCATCGCCAACGCGCGTTCAGCGCGTTTCTGTGCCTGTTCGGACATCTTTCCGGCGGTGCTCAGCACCTTAGCACGGGCATCAAAAGAGCCGTTGCAGTACAAAACCACATCGCACCCTGCAGCTAGCGCCTGATTGGCAATCTCTTCTGGATTTCCGCTGAGGGCCTTCATCGAGATATCATCCGTCATGATCAGCCCGCCAAACCCGATCGTTTTGCGGATCAGGCTGATCATGGTCCGAGAAATCGTAGCAGGTTGAGGGTCAATCCGGTCATAGACCAGATGCGCCGTCATCCCCATCGGCAGATCGTTCAAATCCCGAAACGGGCCGAAATCGGCCTCGGTCAGGTCCTCTTGCGTCAGATCGACATGGGGCAGGTCATGATGGCTGTCCAGCGTGGACAAACCATGACCCGGCATGTGTTTGAGCACCGGCAATACACCGCCATCCAAATGCCCCTCGGCAACCGCACGACCGATCCGGGAAACCCTTTTGGGATCAGACCCATAGCAGCGGTTTTTAAGGAACGGATGCGTCTCGTTCCGGGCCAGATCCACCATGGGGGCGCAGTTGCTGTCGATCCCAAGCTCGAACAGTTCATTCGCAATCAGACGATAGCGCAGATACATGGCACGTTCGGCCTGCTCTCCGCTCTGGGCCACGTGATCCAGCGGCGGCATCCATTCCCGTGCCAGCGGTGTGCGCAGTCGTTGCACGCGTCCACCCTCTTGATCAACAGTGATCGGGCAGTTTCGCCCCACAGCCTCGCGGAAATCGTCGCATAGGGCGCGCACCTGATCCGCAGACTCGATATTACGGGCAAACAGAATGAACCCGAATGGGTTCATCTCTCGGAACAGTTTTTTCTCATCAGGCGTCAGGCGCAGACCTTCAGCGTCCGTAATGACTGCGCCGAAATTCACCGCGCGGCAACCGGAATGCAATCAGCGCCTTCGGCCTGCAAAGCGGCACAGAATTGACGCGAGTCGCTCAGATCGTCAAACCCCAGAACCCGAAGACGATAGAAGGTTCGCCCACCGCTTGAGGTTTTCTGTATAACACGCTGTTTTCCATCCATATAATCCCCGAATCGTCCATTCATGCGATCCCATTCCGAGCGCGCGACGTCCGAATTTTCATAGGCGCCAAGCTGGGCCATACGGGTGCCCTTGGTCAGAGTTTCAGGATCCACATCCAAGCCGACCGCAGCTTTGACCGCCGCGTTGATCGCGTCTTCGGTAGTGCTGTTTGACGTAATTGCGCTGCGCACACCGCCAGCGGGGCGCAGGACCGGGCGCAGCGACCGGCGCACACCAGGCAAAGCCGCCAGTTCTGGGTCCGGTTGCGATGCAGCCAGATCAGCCGGATCAATAGCAGGCTCTTCCTCGGGGATGGTCAAAGAGGCCAACTGAAAACTTTGCTCGCCAACCTGATCGGAATTTTCCGCCTCTCCCGCCAGTTCAGCAACCAGTGCATCAACCGCGCCCTGGCGCATCTGTGTGGCCGTCCGGTCAGAGACGTTTTCCTGGACCACATGTACGGCAGGTGTCGGTTGCAACGGTGCCACCGGAGTATCTTCATCTGTCAGGGAAACCGGGCGCGGTGCAAGGATCAGCCGATCAGCAGGCGGCGCTGCTGTGCCCACTGCCGCAACCGTGTTCACGGCCAAACCCTGATGATCCGCAGGGGTGCCACCCGGGCTATCCGGCTGAATACGCATTGGTCCATCTAAGGCCCGAACAACCGGCACGCCACTCACATCGCGCATTACCAAATTGTAACCCCAAACACCGATGCCAGCGACCAGCGCCAATGATGCAACGGCACCCAGAGCACTAACAATACGACCCAAACCCGCGGGATGGGGCGTTTCGTCATATCCGTGCAAGTCATTAGGGAGGTCATACCCATCCTGAGGATGAGCTTGATTCGTATAATGCATCTGCTCGGGGCGCATTTGCCCCGGGTAATCGTAACTTGCCATGTCCGCCTCACCGCCCGTTTAGCGCCGAAAATAAGGCGCGCGGGTCATTTCTTGCCTACCTCGTACCGGCGGTTCGGACGGTGTTGTTCACCGCATCTCCTGCGCCGGGGTAACGCCAAGAATACCCAAGCCTGCTGAAATCACAACAGAAACGGACCGGGCCAGTGCGATTTTTGACTGGCTTGTGGCAACATCGCCATCCTGAATAAACCGCAGCTGGGTCTCATCGTTGCCCTTGTTCCAAAGCGCGTGGAAATCCCCTGCAAGTTCATATAGATAGAAGGCAACCCGGTGCGGCTCATTGGTGCGCGCGGCGATCTCAACCAGACGCGGCCATTCGGCCAGCTTCTTGGCAACAGTCAGCTCAGAGGCATGGTCGATCTTGCCTAGATCGGCGCTTTTCAGCGTTGGGTCCTGCGCGTCGATCCCGGCCTCAGCTGCACGGCGCAAAACACTCATCACGCGGGCATGGGCATATTGGACGTAGAAAACGGGGTTCTCGCGGCTTTGTTCCAACACCTTGTCGAAGTCAAAATCCAGGGCAGCGTCATTCTTGCGGGTCAGCATCACGAAACGGGTCACATCCGGGCCAACCTGATCGACCACATCACGCAATGTGACGAAGTTCCCTGCCCGCTTGGACATCTTGAACGGCTCGCCGTTCTTCCACAGTTTCACCAACTGGGTTAGCTTGATATCCAGCGGTACCTTGCCATCGGACAGAGCCGATACTGCGGCCTTCATCCGTTTGACATAGCCACCGTGGTCAGCGCCGAACACATCGATCAACGCGTCAAACCCACGGGTCACTTTGTCATAGTGATAGGCGATATCCGGGGCAAAATAGGTCCAGCTCCCGTCCGATTTCTTGACCGGGCGATCCACGTCGTCGCCATGCTCGGTCGATTTGAACAGGGTCTGCTCACGTGGTTCCCAATCTTCGGGCTTTTTGCCCTTGGGCGGCTCCAGCACGCCCTCATAGATCAGGCCCTTGTCGGTCAGGGATTGCAACGCAGCTTCAATCCGACCCGTGCCATAGAGCGACTTTTCCGAGAAGAACACATCCATCTCAACGCCCAGCGCCTTCAGGTCGGCGCGGATCAGGTCCATCATCGCGTCTGTCGAAAACTCGCGCAGTTCTTCCAGCCAGTCGCTTTCCGGTTTGTCGATCAGGCTGTCACCGTATTTCTCTTTCAGCGCCTCACCAATCGGGATCAGATAGTCGCCAGGATACAGGCCTTCGGCAATCTCGGGGCTCAGCCCGTTTGCCTCGCGATACCGTTCGTAAGCCGAGCGTGCCAGAACATCCACCTGCGCGCCGCCATCATTGATGTAGTATTCACGAGTCACGTTATGGCCGGAATAGGCCAGCAGGCTTGCCAGCGCATCTCCGAACACCGCGCCCCGCGTATGACCCACATGCAAGGGGCCGGTCGGGTTGGCCGAGACGTATTCCACGTTGACCTTCTGCCCATGCCCCATGGTCGAGCGGCCATAGTCCGTGCCCTGTTGCAGCACCGCAGCCAGTACACTCTGCCAGACCGATGGCGCCAACCGCAGGTTCAAGAACCCCGGCCCGGCAACCTCGGCACTGGTGATCCGGTTATCCTCGGCCAGCTTTCCGGCCAGCGCATCGGCAATGTCGCGCGGTTTCATCTTGGTGGGCTTTGCCAGCACCATAGCCGCATTCGTCGCCATGTCGCCATGCGCTGCATCGCGCGGCGGTTCAACGGCCACGTTGTCAAAGCTCAGCCCTTCGGGCAGCGCGCCTTCGGACTGCATCTGTGCTAGCGCGTCCAGCACGAGGCTGCGGATCTCGGAAAACAGGTTCATTTCGAATGTCCTTTTGCTTGCCCGGCGGTTTACCACGCGGTGCAGCAAGGTCAATGGACGGCGCCAGAATGCGCTTGGAATAAGAGCCGCCGCCGCTAAGGTCGGTCATATCTATCTAAACGGAGATTCCTATGCGCCTTGCCCTGCCCCTGTGCCTGCTCTTGTCGACCGCCCTGCCCGCTTTTGCAGAAATGCCCGCCCCGCAAGGCCATGTGCTGATAACGCTCGGCGGCTCGGTTGAGAAAACCAACCTGCCCGCACGCGGTGCAGAGGACGGCGGCTTGCTGGGATATCTGGAGGTCACCCATGACGGGGCAGCTGGCTTTGACGCGACATTGCTGGATAGTTTGGATCAGGTCGAGATCACAATTCCCTACGGCACCGAGGACAACCAGCGCGACATCACCTTTAGCGGCCCGCTTTTGTCGGATGTGATGGTCATAGCCGGTGCCGAAGGTAAGACGGCCAAACCGATGGCAATGGACGGGTATCAAGCCGAAATTCCCTGGCATAGTATCTCGACCTATCAGCCTATCCTCGCCACCCACGCCGACGGCGCCCCCATGGGGATCGGAGGGTATGGCCCAACGATGATCGTCTTCCCACCCACCGACGACGCTGAGGCGGCGCAGGATCAGACGGGCCAACAAGTCTGGGCTTTGGCCTATATCGGGGTCGAGTGATCCGCCGGTATCGGGTGGCCAGTCAGTCTGGCATGATCCTGTAGCGCAAACCTGTCGGTCATCCCGGCAATATAGTCCGATACGATCCGGGCTAAGGCAGTCTCATCCTCAGCCTCTTCAATGTCCGCGTGCCAGCGCGCGGGCATTTGCTTCGGATCGCCAAGGTAGATTGGAAACAAATCCTCGACCACTTTGCTGACCTCGGCGCGCACCGTCATCACCGACGGCGCCCTGTACATCCGCGAAAACAGGAAAGCGCGAATTTCCTTCAGTTGCGCCCAAAGGTCTGTTGAGAACTGAATGACCGGATAGCCAAGATGCCGGATCTCTTCGACGCTCTGGGCACCGGACCGTGCGATCAGAGCCCGAGACGTGTCGATCACGTCCGACACCATAACCCCAAACACCCGCCGCAATGCCTCATGCCGACGGCGATAGGGGTCGAGGCCCGGGTACTTGCGATCCACCTCCGCATAACAGTCGCCCACGATCGGCAGTCGCTGAATGTCCTCGTCGCTGAACAACTCCGCCCTCAGCCCGTCCAACAGGTCATGATTGTTATAGGCGATGTCGTCAGACAAGGCCGCCACCTGCGCCTCTGCGCTTGCGTGCGTGTACAGTTCCAGATCAAAAGCCGCATTGCATTCCGCCAGCGCCCAAGGCAAAGCCCCTTCTACCGGTCCATTGTGTTTTGCAATGCCTTCCAGGGTTTCCCACGTAAGGTTGCACCCATCGAACTCGGCATAATGACGCTCGAGCCGGGTGACGATCCGAATGGCCTGCGCGTTATGATCGAACCCGCCATACGGCTGCATGATCTCATGCAAGGCATCCTCGCCAGTATGTCCGAACGGCGTGTGGCCAAGATCATGGGCCAGAGCCACCGCTTCGGTCAGTTCTGGATTCAAACCCAAAGCCCCGGCAATCGTCCGCGCCACCTGCGCGACCTCGATGGAATGGGTCAACCGCGTTCGATAACTATCCCCTTCGTGCTCAACAAAAACTTGGGTCTTGTGCTTGAGCCGCCGAAAGGCGCTGGCATGAATGATCCGGTCCCGGTCGCGCTGAAAGCATGACCGGAAACTGCTTTCTTCCTCTGGCACCAACCGCCCTCTTGCGCGGTCGGGATTCGAGGCAAAACCTGCTCTGTCCAACGGTCTGTCCTTGTCGCCTGTCCTTGGGCTTTCTATATGGTAGAGTGGTTAAGAAATAAACCTTTGGAGTTTGGCATGAATCTGCCCCCGACAGTTACAGAACGCGCCTTTGACCGCCTTGCCGAGATCGGCGCAGCCGATCAGGGTCAAGCCCTGCGTGTCGCTGTCGAAGGCGGCGGGTGTTCGGGCTTTCAGTACGAAATTGCATTGGACAAACCCAAAGACGACGATTTGGTTCTTGAGGGTAAGGGGCAGAAGGTCATTGTCGACGCAATCTCACTGCCGTTTCTTGAAAATGCGGTGATTGATTTCACACAAGAACTGATCGGCGCACGCTTTGTGATCGAAAACCCAAACGCCACCTCCTCCTGCGGCTGCGGCACTTCGTTTTCAATGTGATCACCCGTGGGGGTTTCACCCCCACACCCCCAAGGTATTTCTAGCCAGATGAAGCAAGGATCCGCTCTCCGATTTCTAGACCGGAGAGCTTCACCTGGCGCGGTCATCGGCGCCTCCGCCTGTACCGCCAGCTGATTTTCGGAGATTCTGGTTAACGGTCCGTTTCTTCATCTGGCCAAAAATACCTCGGAGCGCGAGGCAGCGCCTCGCAAACCTGTTCTCCGCCTTGCCGTTGGGCCCGTTCTGGGCGATAGGTTGCCAAGGACTGTCGGAGGGCCGCGCATGAAAATCGCCACATTCAACATCAACGGCATCAAGGCGCGGGCCGAAGCATTGCCGCGTTGGCTGGATGATGCCCAGCCCGATGTTGTGCTGCTGCAAGAGATCAAGTCAGTCGACGATAACTTCCCCAGAGAGATCTTTGAGGCGCGCGGGTACAACGTGGAAACGCACGGGCAGAAAAGCTTTAACGGCGTTGCCATTCTGTCGAAGCTACCGCTCGAGGACGTCTCGCGGGGTTTGCCCGGTGATGATGAGGATGAACAGGCCCGCTGGATCGAGGCCACGGTCGTCGGCAAACAGGCACTGCGTATCTGCGGGCTCTATCTGCCAAACGGCAACCCCACCCCGGGGCCAAAATACGACTACAAACTTGCCTGGATGGAGCGACTCTATCATCGGGCCCGCGACCTGATGAACAGTGAAGAACCCGCTCTGATGGCAGGTGATTACAACATCATTCCCCAGGCCGAAGACGCAGCGCGTCCCGATGCCTGGCGCGAGGATGCATTGTTTCGCCCTGAAAGCCGGGCCGCATTTCGGAAAATTCTGAATCTCGGCTTCACCGAGGCCTTTCGCGCTGGCACGCAAGGTCCGGAACATTATTCATTCTGGGATTATCAAGCGGGTGCGTGGAACCGAAATGACGGGATTCGTATTGATCATTTCCTTCTGACCCCTCAGGCCGCTGACCTTTTGCGCGATTGCAAAATCGATTCCGAAATTCGGGGGCACGAAAAACCTTCAGATCATGTTCCGGTTTGGATAGATCTAGATCTGTAATCGGCTAAGCCGTGGCATCGAACTCATAGATCCAATCATATTTTCGGCCCAACCGCGATCCAACTGCCATCAACGCCAGTTGCGCCCCGACACGCATAGGGCCACGTAGATGGAAGTTGCGCGCGTTGGCTCCAGCGGCAGCGACCACCCGAGTTGCCCGCTGGCGACGGGTCGCTTCATAGGCGGCCAGTGCTTGCGAAACGCCGGATTGTTCTTCGAAAGACAGCCCCAGAGTCCAGGCATCTTCTAGTGCAAGGCAAGCACCTTGGGCCATGAAAGGCAGCGTTGGATGAGCTGCGTCGCCCAAAAGCGCCACACGCCCATTCTGCCAGCATTCAGCAACAGGGCGCAGGAACAATGCCCAGATATTCGGGTCCTGAACCTCTTGCAAAATCTCTTTGACCAAGCCGCCAAAACCTGCAAATCGCGCCCTCAGCTCTTCTGGATCACCGCGCAGACGCCAGCCTTCTTCCTGCCAGTCAGACCTCTCTTCGATTGCCACGATGTTCATCAGGGTCTGATCGCGCAAAGGATACGTCACTACATGCCGTCCCGGCCCCATGGTTAGCACCGCGCAAGGGTTCTTGTAGCGCCGGTCCCATGGAATCGTCGCGCGCCAGGCAACCTGATGTGTGAATTTCGGTGTTTCCCTGCCAGTCAGGTCAGCACGAATTGCACTTTGGCCGCCGTCCGCGGCGACTGCACAATCAACCCGAAATCTCGCCCCCGTATCGAGGGTAATTTCGGCCTCGGACGGGTGCTTTCGCACCCGTTCCACACGCGCACCAAGGTGAAACTCTACCCCTTTTTGAACCGCCGCTTTGTAGAGAAGATCAAGCAGGTCAGCGCGATGGTAATAATAGGTAGGCCCGGCAGAGGGTGGCACGATTTTGCAGACCAGCCGCCCTGCCCGGTAATCACGAAGGACCGTTCCATGGGACAAAAGCCCAGCCTCGGGCGTGTCCGCAACAACCTTCAGCGCACGCAGCACAGCCATCCCGTTGGCGCTGATCTGAAGGCCCGCGCCAACCTCGGTCAATTCTGGTGCCTGCTCAAACACGGTCACCACGGCGCCGCGCTGTCGCAAGGTCAAAGCAGCCGCGAGGCCGCCAATGCCACCTCCGACTATGCCGAATTTCGATCCGCTGATGTTCATGTCACCGGCTTAACGCAAAAACGCCGGAGCAAAAGGCCCCGGCGTCTATGTTATCAGATTTTCCCAGCGATCAATCGTCGCGGTGAACCTTTTCGCGACGCTCATGCCGTTCCTGCGCCTCAAGCGTCATGGTCGCGATTGGGCGCGCATCCAAACGTTTCAACGAGATCGGATCACCGGTCATCTCGCAATAGCCGTACTCGCCTTCGTCGATGCGGCGCAGGGCCGAGTCGATCTTGGCCACCAGTTTGCGCTGACGATCGCGGGTGCGCAGTTCCAGCGCGCGATCGGTTTCTTCGCTTGCGCGGTCAGCGACATCCGGAATGTTACGGGTGTTGTCCTGCAGCCCTTCGATCGTATCGCGGCTGCCAGCCATTAGTTCGTTTTTCCAATCCAGCAGCTTGCGACGAAAATACTCTAGCTGCCTGTCATTCATAAATGGTTCGTCTTCAGCTGGACGGTAATCTTCAGGCAGAAAAACTTCCTGCTTCATTTTTGCTCCCTCGGTGTGGCCTGCGACGCCGGTCACTCTCTCATTACCTGACATGCGGCAATCCCCTTCTGCGGAGCGTTTATCTGACAGCGCAGTAATTGTCACTATGCAAACGTCGCCCCGGCGCCGCGCCATTGCGCGTGATCTAAATACGTCCAATCAAACAACAAAACCTTGTTTTTCTGTGAAAATTAACTGACCATTTCAGGGCAACGCCAAAAAGACGGCACCGGAGGTTAGCGCACGAATCAACCAAAAGCATTGTAGTTACTTGGCAATTTCCCTTCATGCGACGCAGCGACCTGGCTTGTCAAAATTTCTGCTGCGCGGTAACCCCAAGGGCGCATTTCGCGCGACACTTGATGAGGGGCCAATGACCGCACGTTTCCAAGGAACAGCCGAATACGTCGCCACAGACGATCTGACTATTGCGGTAAATGCCGCCGTGACGCTGGAACGTCCCTTGCTGGTCAAAGGTGAGCCGGGAACTGGCAAGACCGAGTTGGCCAAGCAGGTGGCCGGAGCGTTGGGGCTGCGGATGATCGAGTGGAACGTGAAATCCACCACCCGTGCGCAGCAGGGGCTGTATGAATACGATGCCGTCAGTCGTCTGCGCGACAGCCAGTTGGGTGAAGAGCGCGTGCACGACGTGTCGAACTATATCCGCAAGGGTAAATTGTGGCAGGCCTTTGAAACCGATGAAAAGGTCGTGTTGTTGATCGACGAGATCGACAAGGCCGATATCGAGTTTCCGAACGATCTGCTGCAAGAGCTCGATAAGATGGAGTTTCACGTCTACGAGACCAGCGAAACGATCCGCGCCAAGAACCGTCCGATCGTCATCATCACATCGAACAATGAAAAGGAACTACCCGACGCCTTCCTGCGCCGGTGTTTCTTTCACTATATCCGGTTCCCTGATGAGGCCACGATGCGCCGCATCGTCGAGGTCCATCATCCCGGCATCAAAGATGCGCTTTTGACAACGGCTCTGACCCAGTTCTATGAGATTCGCGAAACTCAGGGCCTGAAGAAAAAGCCATCAACCTCAGAGGTGCTGGACTGGCTCAAGCTGCTGCTGGCCGAGGACCTGACCGCCGAAGATCTCAAGCGCGATGGCGCCAATGCCCTGCCCAAACTGCACGGTGCGCTGCTTAAGAATGAACAAGACGTGCACCTGTTCGAACGCCTAGCATTCATGGCCCGCAACAAACGCTGAGCCGGTAAACCCTCGGTGATCGCCGCTTGCCTTAGCAAGTCTCGGATGCAAGCATTGGTCTCGGGTTGCCCGGCTTGTCCGGGCAATTTACCATCAGACCCAACGGGACTCAGCAATGCCAGAAACAGTAACAATTCGAGCCTTGCATCCGACTGATCGCGAGGACTGGGCGGATATATGGCGGGATTATCTGGCGTTTTATGAAACGACGGTTCCGGATTCCGTCTATGACAGCACATTCTCGCGACTGCTGGGGGATGATCCGAACGATTTTTCTTGTTTCGTCGCGCAGGCCGACGGGGGGCTTGTGGGTTTGACCCACTTTCTGTTCCACCGCCATGCCTGGAAGGAAGAAAGCGTGTGCTACTTGCAGGACCTATTCGCCCGCCCCGAGGCGCGCGGCATGGGGGTCGGTCGCGCTTTGATTCAGGCCGTTTACGAAGAAGCGGATCGGCAAGGTGCACCGTCTGTCTATTGGCTGACGCAGGATTTAAACCATACCGCGCGAAAGCTCTATGACAGGATTGGCAAACAGACACCTTTCATCAAGTATCAGCGCCCATGACGCGATGGGTCGCAATCTTGATCAGCTTTGTCCTGACCGCATGTGCCACGATTGAGCCTGCCGAAAGCCCACCCGAGATTGTGGACGTCGAACCACCCCTGCCCCCCGCCAAGTCCTTTACGCGTGCATATCCCTCGCCTCCGGCGCGGTCGAATGAAAACATGGCAGCGGATTTCATCTCTCTGCATTTCGCACTGGAAGGGGGTACGGAACTGCCTGTTTTTACCCGGTTCGAAACCCCGATCACGGTGCGGTTGACAGGGGCTGCGACGGCCTCGCTTCAAAAGGATCTGGGCCGCCTGCTGACCCGTCTGCGCACCGAGGCCGGGATAGACATCAAACAGATCAAGGACGGTCAGGCCAACATCACGATCGCGGCGGTCAGTCAAAAAGAGATTCAGGCCATCCTGCCTCAGGCTGCATGTTTCGTGGTGCCCAATGCCTCAAGCCTTGAGGAGTACCGCCGGGACCGGTTCAAACAGAAAAGCAGCTGGACCAAACTGAGCAGCCGTCAGCGACTGGGCATCTTCATTCCCGCTGATGCAAGTCCGCAGGAAAAACGTGACTGCCTGCACGAAGAGATTGCACAGGCGCTTGGCCCGCTGAATGACCTGTATCGCCTTCCGGACTCGGTATTCAACGATGACAATATCCACACGGTTCTGACCGGGTTCGACATGTTGATCCTGAAGGCCGCATATTCATCCCAACTGCACAGCGGTATGACACGTGAACAGGTCGAAACGGCCATACCCGAAATTCTCTCGCGTCTGAATCCGCGCGGTGATGCGGTGCCGGTACAGCCCATGTCGGAAACTTCACGAGCCTGGATTTCAGCAATTCAGAAATCCTTGCAATCCAGTCGCAGCCAGCAATCGCGCATGAGGCAGGCCCGCAAGGCAGCCCGAATTGGCAAGGAACAAGGTTGGACCGATCACCGGCGCGCTTACCCTCATTACCTGATGGGCCGAATGGAACAGTTCGATGATCCGCATGAAGCGTTGCGCCAATATGATATTGCCCTGCAGTTTCTGCGCGCTACACCGGGCACGGAATTGCATCGATCCTACATCACGACCCAACTGGGCGCTTTTGCGCTTTCGCAAGGCAATGGGCCAGAGTTCCTGCCCGAAATCGACGACGCTATTAACGTGATGACACGGGCCGAGAACGCCTCGCAGCTTGCAACGTTGTTGTTGCTGAAAGCCGAAGTCCTGAATGAAGTCGGCCGTTCCGCAGAGGCACGTTCCGTCAGGCTGGACAGTCTGAGATGGGCACGATACGGCTTTGGCTCGGATGTAGTGGCCCGGTCGCTTATGCAGGACGTCGCAGAAGGACCAGTCAATTAACGGGGGCGATTAACGCATGATAGTGGTTCTGGGACTGGCGGTGCTGGGTGCGCTCCTTGGGGCGCTGACCGCGCGCAAACGCAACGGCAGCGGCGCCGATATCGCGCAATATGCAGCCGGATATGGAATCGCCTTTGCGCTGGTCGGGCTTATCCTGTCCTTGGTTCTGGTTCGCTTTGTGGTGTAGCCCATGTTTGTTCCCTTTTTCGAAAACCTTCGCAAAGCCGGTATCCCCGTATCCCTGCGGGAAT
Source organism: Ruegeria sp. YTSA226 (assembly GCF_059609905.1). Lineage (NCBI taxonomy): Bacteria > Pseudomonadati > Pseudomonadota > Alphaproteobacteria > Rhodobacterales > Roseobacteraceae > Ruegeria > Ruegeria sp. YTSA226. Next base: position 310,947 of record NZ_JBXWMQ010000002.1, on the reverse strand, counting down.
ATCTGACCTTTCTGGAGGGTATGAAAAAGGGGCTGGCAACCTATGATGTCGAGGCGTTTTATTACCTCGCCCGCGTGTCGATGGTGAAGGACGAACGCAATATCGACAAGTTCGACCGCGCTTTTGCCGCCAGCTTTGAAGGGCTGGAACAGATCGGGTTCGAACAGGTCCTCGAAGCCGTCGACATCCCTGCCGAATGGCTGGCGAAGATGGCGGAAAAGCACCTCAGCGAAGAGGAAAAAGCCGAGATCGAGGCCCTTGGCGGATTCGACAAGCTGATGGAGACGCTAAAAGAGCGGCTCAAGGATCAGCAAGGCCGCCATCAGGGTGGCAACAAATGGATTGGCACCGCCGGAACCTCGCCCTTCGGGGCCTATGGGTACAATCCCGAAGGCGTGCGGATCGGTCAGAAGGAAAGCCGCCATCAGCGCGCGGTCAAGGTCTGGGACAAGCGTGAGTTCAAGAACCTCGACGACACGGTCGAACTGGGCACGCGCAACATCAAGGTCGCGCTGAAACGCCTGCGCCGCTGGGCCCGCGAGGGTGCTGCAGAAGAGCTTGATCTGGACGGCACCATCCGCGCCACAGCCGAGCATGGATATCTAGACGTCAAAACCCGGCCCGAACGGCACAATGCCGTCAAGGTTCTGTTGTTTCTGGACGTCGGAGGCTCAATGGACCCACATATCAAAGTGGTGGAAGAGCTGTTCTCGGCCGCAAGAACCGAATTCAAGCATCTGGAATATTACTACTTCCACAACTGCCTGTACGAAGGTGTCTGGCGTGACAACATCCGCCGCTGGGACCAGCAGACGCCGACCCATGAGGTGCTGCGCACCTATGGTCCCGATTACAAATGCATCTTCGTCGGCGACGCCTCGATGAGCCCTTACGAGGTCGCCTATCCCGGCGGTGCCAATGAACATTGGAACCAGGAGGCTGGCCAGATCTGGCTGCAGCGGGCGCGCGACCAATGGGCATCGAACCTGTGGATCAACCCAGTGCCTGAGAAGTATTGGGAATATACCCACTCAATCGGAATGATCCGCGAGATTTTTCAGGATCGGATGGTGCCGATGACTCTGGCCGGGCTGGAAAAAGGAATGCGTGAGCTGACGCGATAACGCCAGCCCGCGGATCAGGTTCTGCCGAGGCCGGGATTACCCGGCGATGGCCTGAATGCCCAGAAACAGAACACCCGACAACACAGCCGCCGCGGGCACGGTAATAATCCAGGCTGCTATGATCGTCATAAAGTGCGAGCGGCGCACCAGCTTGCGCCGGCGGCGTTCTTCCGGTGCCAGAACCGTCCGCTCAGGCACTGTAATGCGGGCTTTACGCAGCCGTCTTTCAGCATCCCATTCCCGGAAGAAGCCGACGCCAAAGACGGCACCCACTGCAATATGGGTCGAGCTTACGGGAAGACCCAGCCAACTGGCCACGATAACGGTGATGGCTGCGGACAGCGCAACGCAATAGGCACGCATCGGGTTAAGTTTGGTTATTTGGCTGCCAACCATTCGGATCAGTTTTGGCCCAAACAGGAACAGGCCAAACGAAATGCCAAAGGCGCCGATGATCATGACCCAATAGGGAATACTGATCGCCTGGGTGAAATCACCCGAGGCAGAGGCTTGCACGATGGCCGCCAAAGGCCCAACGGCATTGGCCACATCATTGGCCCCATGTGCAAAGCTGAGAAGTGCAGCGGACACGATCAGCGGAATGCCAAACAATATTTTGAGGGACTTGTTGCGGTTCTCCAGCCCTTCGGATTGACGCCGAATAACCGGAATCATCACGGCCCAGACCAACGCCCCGCAGACTGCCCCGATCAGCAGAGCAGTGCTCAGGTCGATCTTGACGATCTTCTTGATACCCTTCAGCGCCAGGTAGCTTGCAAACGCCCCCGCCATGATACCAACCAGCATCGGAACCCATTTCCGGGCCGCCGCGATCTTGTCGTCCTGATAGATGATCCTGGCCTTAATGAACCAAAGAAAACCAGCCGCCACCAGACCGCCAAGCATCGGCGAGATAACCCAGCTGGCCGCGATCTTGCTCATCGTCCCCCAGCTTACTGCGCCAAAACCGGCTGCGGCGATCCCCGCCCCCATGACGCCTCCGACAACCGAGTGGGTCGTGGACACGGGCGCTCCGACCCAGGTCGCCAGGTTGACCCAAAGCGCCGAAGACAACAAAGCCGCCATCATCGCCCAGATGAATACAGTCTGCGTTCCCATGCTTTCAGGAGCGATAATGCCCTTCGCGATCGTGGAAACAACGTCACCTCCAGCGATCAGCGCGCCTGCACTTTCGAATATGGCAGCAATCGCGATGGCGCCCCCCATGGTCAGCGCATTGGCCCCGACCGCCGGTCCCATATTGTTGGCAACATCATTGGCCCCGATATTCAGCGCCATATATGCCCCAAACATTGCCGCAAGTACTACGATCAGCGTGTTGTTGCCTTGTCCGAACAGGAAGGCTGCCACAAGACCTGCGACAACGATAAAAGAAAGCGCGATGCCAGACCCGACAAATGGGCGACCCACCTGGGAGGTTGCCACTTCTAGCCGAGAAAAGCGTCTAAGGTCGCGGTCAAGCGTTTCCAGGTGACGGGCTTCGTGGTCATTGTTGGACATTGTGTGTTCTCCGACGAGTTCCCGTGCGGATAAGGCGGCAGGCGGCGTTTTTCAACAGTTAGAATCCTAAAGAACCCAGTTTCCACTGCGTCATGGCAGCTAGGAAGCCTTTCAGGCCCACGGAAACGCTGATGCCTTGCCCTTGTGTCTGCTTATCCCCATATCAGAACCATGCTCCGAATTACTCCGATTCTTCTGGCGGTTCTGTATGCCGTGGTGATGTACCGGATCTCGGTCTGGCGCACCCATCGCGAGCTTGACCTGAAATCGACCGAACTGGCCGATCCCGCCCTCAAGCGTATGACTGACCGGCTGGCGGCGGCGCTGGGGATCGAGAGGGTTCCGGTCTATATATATGAAATCGACCCGGTGAACGGGCTTGCGGCGCCGGATGGACGAATATTCATCACACGCGGGTTTTATCGCAAGTTCCTCAATGGCGAGGTTTCCGCCGAAGAGATGGCGAGCGTCATCGCACATGAACTGGGGCATGTGGCCTTGGGTCATGCTCGGCGGCGGATGATTGATTTTTCTGGGCAGAATGCGTTGCGGACAGCCTTGATGCTGCTTCTGAGCCGGTTCATCCCATTCATCGGTGCGATGATTGCAAATGCGCTGACTGCGCTTTTGGCGTCGCGCCTGTCACGTGGGGATGAATATGAAGCAGATGAATATGCCGCCGCCCTGCTGACCAAAGCCGGAATCGGCATCGGCCCGCAAAAGTCTCTGTTTCACAAGCTTGAGGATTTGACGCAGCAACGCGCGGGCGTTGTACCCGCCTGGTTGATGAGCCATCCCAAAACGGATGAGCGGATTGCGGCACTGGAAGTGCTTGAGCAGCGTTGGGCGCGTGGCTGAGGCTCGGCGGCGAGAGGCCAGCCTCTCGCGCTCTCCGAGGTATTTTTGGCCAGATGAAACAGGGATCGCGCCTAGGTAGTCAGCGCTTTACCCAGACGCGGCAGGCGGGCTTTTTTCATCAATCCACGCAAAGTCCATGTATCGCCTGACAGGCGGTTTGCTTCGGCCAGTACCTGCTGTGCAAGCTGGTCCAGCCCTTGCGGGTCGTTATACCAGAAACCATACAGCAGACTGTCAGGGTCACGCCGCTCAAGCCCTTCTTCTGCAAGAATATTTCTGGGGAAATCCTTGGCGTTGACCGTGACGATGGTATCCGCTGACGCGGCTACTGCAGTGGCCAAAACGTGGATATCAGCGGCGTCCGGCAGCCAGAGCCGAGCCTGCAGGCCATCATTGGCTGGGCGTTCTGCCTTGGGCCATTTGACCTGCGTCAGGGCAATCTCGGCACGGGCCTGCGCCTCGCCCTCGGGGCCCAGCTTGCGTGCGGCGCGGGCCCATTCCTCGAGGATGCGCGCCGACCATATAGGGGTGAAATGACCTAGTCGGGCGGTGCCCAACAGCATCTCACGCATCACCGTTGGATAGATGACGCAGGTATCGAGTACAGCCTTCATAACCGGTAGAACACGGCCTTGAGGTAACCGCTTTCAGCCAGCTGCGGCAGTTGCGGGTGATCGGGCCCGGCAAAGCCCGTATGGATCAGTTGGGCTGAGCGCCCGGCGCGCCCGATACCACGGGATGAGGCGTCGCGGAAGCGGCCCAGATCAGCAGCGTGCGAGCATGAGCATAAGCCCAGATATCCGCCCGGCTTGACCAGTGTGGCGGCCAATCGCGCAATGCGTTCATAGGCCCGCAGCCCTGCATCCAGCGCCTGCCTTGATGGTGCAAAGGCGGGAGGATCACAGATAACGACGTCGAATTTAGCGCCTTCGTCGTTCAACTGAGCCAACACATCAAAGGCATCGCCTTGGCGCGTGTCGAATTGATCGGCAAAGCCAGAAGCCTCGGCCCCTTTTGCGGCCAACTCCAATGCCGTGGCCGACCCGTCGACCGACAGCGCCTGTCCGGCGCCACCCGCCAGCATCGCCAACCCGAACCCTCCGACATGGCTGAAGACATCCAGTACCTGTGCCTTGGGTTGAACCAGCTGCGCAGCAAAGGCGTGATTGGGGCGTTGGTCATAGAACAGGCCGGTTTTCTGACCGCCCGCCAAATCCGCCATATAGGTTGCACCGTTCATCAACACGGGCAAAGGCGCATCTGGGACAGTGCCGCGCAAGGTCAGGTTGACATCATCCAACCCTTCCAGACCGCGTGTCCGGCCCGAGGCGTTTTTCAGCACGGTCGTCACGCCGGTCACGGCGGTCAGTGCATCGGTCAACATATCCAGATGCGCTTCGGCCCAGGCAGCGTTGGGCTGGATCACACACGCCTCACCGAACCGGTCGATGATGACACCCGGAAAGCCATCGGCCTCGGCATGGATCAGGCGGTAAAAGGGCGAGTCAAACAGGCGTTCGCGCATATCAAGCGCGCGGCGCAGACGGGTTTCGAACCAATCAGCCGTCAGCTCGGCGTCAGGATCGCGGTCCAGCACACGGCACATGATTTTCGATTCAGGATTGACCGCCACCAGCGCGATCGGCGCGCGATTTTCATCCTCGAGCACGGCCAGCGCGCCAGCAGGGATTTTGCGCGTGCGACGGTCGGTGACAATGTCATTGGCATAGACCCACGGGAAGCCATGGCGCAGGCCGCGCGCATTGGCTTTGGGTTTCAGGCGGATACGGGGACGGTCTGCAGTTTGGGTCATGGCGACCTCATAGTCGCGAACGCGCCGAGGGGAAAGCCCTAGCGGTTGCGAGACCGCCAACCACCGCGCCGTTTCGGCGCCTGAGCTGATTGCAACCCTTCGGTCAGCACCTGTGTCATTGGGTGATCGACCTCATCTTTGGCATAGATGGCGTGCAGGTCAGACAGGGCTTGCCTCTGATCACGCCCCTCCGGAAGGCTTAACGCCCAGTCCAGAAAGATACTGCGACATTCGGGCAATGTGATGCCATCGATGCGATAGGCCTCGCGGATCAGGCCTTTGTGATCGTTCGGATCGTCATTGCGCGGCATCTTTATCCTCCTGAATCACGCGGCCGATAATTTCGGCGGCGATATCGTAGCTTTCCTGCAACGCGGCCTGCAACTGTTCTACCTGCTCATACCCGGTGGCCCGACACAGGAAGGCAGAACCGCCCTCTCCGATTTTATCGGCCTCGATAACCTTACCTGACAACAGCCGAGCTGCGCATTGCACAGACCAGCATAGATCGTAGCAATCCTTCAACGTTTGCGCCTGAGCGACATCCAAAAGCGCGGCTGCGACTGCACCGTCCAACCCGGCATGTACATCGCGCTTTGCAACACCGGACAGTAAAGCGCCTGTTTCGGCCATCAGCTCTATGTCCATCATGCGTCCGGCCCCATTCTTGGCATCCCAAATACCGGCGGGGGTTTTCGCGGCTGCCAGACGCGCGCGCATTTCGGCAACTTCGCGCAAAACCTGCGCCTGATCGCGGGAGCGCGAAACAAGCTCTGTTCGAAAGCCCTCGATATCGTCGGCCAGAGAGGGCTCACCGGCGACGGGGTTTGCGCGCGTCAGGGCTAGGTGTTCCCACACCCATGCCTCATTCTGCTGATAGTTCGTGAAGCTGGCCCAACTGGTCGCCACCGGCCCCTGATTGCCCGAGGGGCGCAGCCGCATGTCGACCTCATAAAGTCGCCCCTGCGACATTGGAGCCGACAGCGCCGTGATCAGTGCCTGCGTGAACCGGGCATAGTAGGTCCGCGTGGCAAGAGGCCGTGGGCCCTCGGACATGTCCTGATCCAGCGGGTCGTAGATCACGATCATATCAAGGTCAGATTGCGAGTTGATCCGCCCTGCCCCCAGGGATCCCATGCCCAACACAGCGGCACCGCGACCAGGTGCGGGCCCGTGTTTGCTGGTGAACTGGTCCACAACACATGGCAGGATCGCAGCGATCACCGCGCTTGCAAGTTCGGCATATTGCTGCCCGGCCTGCACGCCGTCGATCAACCCGCGCAGATGGTGAACGCCGATCCGGAAATGCCATTCCTTGCACCAGCGCCGCGCCAGATCAAGCTGGCTTTCGTAGTCCTGCTCCTGCGAGAGTTCTCGCTCCAATTCGCCCTGCAGCACCGTCCGGCCCGGCCAGTCGTCAAAGAAGCTGCCGCCAATCACCGCATCAAAGACCGAGGCGTTGTGCGACAAATGCGCGGCCAATGCATGCGACGTGCCTACTATATCGACAAGCAGGTCGATAAGCTGCGGGTTGGCCTCGAACAGAGAAAACAGCTGCACGCCCGCAGGCAACCCGCGAAGGAAGCCGTCCAGTGCCAGCAGCGCCTCATCCGGTTGGGCGGTTTTGGCAAGACGCGTCAGCAGCTCTGGTTTCAGCCGTTCGAAAATCCGCGCCCCGCGCTGAGAACGCAGTGATGGGTAGGTCGTCCAGCGCGCCAATATGCTTTCGTCAAATTCAACTTCTGGCAAAGGTGCACGGGCTGTCGGGCCGGGGGCGAAAAAACCTTCGGTCAACTCATGAACCTCGGTCAGTCGCCGTTTCAGATCCGCAGTCAGATCGGCGCTATCAATCCCCATCAGGCATGCAATCCGCTCAATCCCGTCCGAGGATTGCGGAATCTTATGGGTCTGCGCATCATGGATCATCTGAATGCGGTGTTCGACTTCGCGATGCGCGCGGTAGTGATCGGTAAGCTTTTCAGCCACGTCCTCGGGCACCCACCCTTTGCCGGCCAAAGCCGCCAAACCCGGTACAGTGCCACGCACGCGCAGGTCCGTATCGCGACCTCCGGCAATCAACTGTCGGGTCTGAGTGAAGAATTCAATCTCGCGTATCCCGCCTTGCCCTAGTTTCATATCATGACCCGGAATGGTGAGCGCACCGCCTGTCCCTTTGTTTTCGCGGATACGCAAGCGCATGTCATGGGCATCCTGAATAGCGGCGAAGTCCAGATGCCTTCGCCAGATGAAGGGGCGGAGCGTATCCAGGAAACGCTGCCCCGCAGCGATATCGCCAGCGCAGGGACGCGCTTTGATATATGCGGCGCGCTCCCAAGTGCGGCCCAGACTTTCATAGTACCGTTCGGCAGCTTCCGCAGCCAGACAAACTGGCGTCACCGCAGGGTCAGGCCGCAGCCTTAGATCAGTGCGAAATACATATCCATCCGCTGTCTTGTCACTGAGTGTGGCGCAGAAATTCCGTGTCGCCCGGACCATCCCTTGCCGCGCTTCATAGAAATCGTCCGGATCATAGCGCGTTTCGTCAAACAAAACGATCAGGTCGATATCAGAGCTGTAGTTCAACTCATGCGCACCCATCTTGCCCATGGCCAATATGATCATTCCCGCGGCAGAGGCGACATCATCTTCGGTCATCCCCGGCAATTTACCTCGCCGGATCAAGGTTGCAATCTCGGCCTTGGCGGCAACATCAGCTACCATGGCCCCGAAATCGGTTAGTGCCCCTGTAACTTTTTCCAACGGCCACGCCCCTGCCAGATCCGCCAGGGCGGTCAACAGCGCCAAACGCCTCTTGGCCTGCCTCAGCCCCGGCCTGAGTTGATCCGCAGGCAAGGCCCTTGCGGTTTCCATAATGGATGCAAGTATCGCGTCCGGTTGTGCCAAAGCTTGCGGTAGCCAGTCGGCTTCCAGATCAATCAGGCCTTTGAGATAGGGGCTGGAGCCCGCAGCCCCTGCGATCAGTTCCCCCTGCTCAGGTGTAATGCCACCCACTGCTTCGCGCGCTTCGGAACCAAGTGAAGGATCAAAGGCGCGCGGTACACGGTTGACGGCAAGAAGTCCTGTCATTTCATCTCCGAAGACGTGGTTTTAGTATTTCTGTGGCCAAATTTCTAACCCGACATTGCAACAATCTGGCGCATAACTCAAAACAGCGCCGCAGCAGACAACCCAGTCAATGTTTGAAAGAAACCGTGGTGCGTTAGACTGAAATTGCGCTTGTTCAGATTTCAGGTCAACCATCCGAAATTCAGAAATGTAAATCATTTTCACATTGACCTCTTGTAACTGGGTTTGGTGCCCCCATCTATTCAATGTGAAAGCAATTTACATCTAACCCGGAGAGCACCAATGACCGCATTGACCGAACACGCCGTCCCTGAAAACCCGGGATGGCTCAGCCGCGCAGAAGCCTGGCTTGACGATAAAGGCAAAGGGGCCTGGATCGCTGCCATGGTCCTTGGCTTTATCTTTTTCTGGCCCGTCGGCCTGGCCCTTCTGGCCTACATGATCTGGAGCAAACGTATGTTCAACAAATCCTGCAGCCGTCGCAAATCCTGGCACAGCCACATGAGCGCAATGAAACCCTCGGGCAACAGCGCATTCGACGCCTACAAGTCCGACACTCTGGCTCGGCTGGAGCGTGAGCAACAGGAATTCGAAGCGTTCCTGCATCGCCTGCGCGAAGCGAAAGACAAGGCCGAATTCGACCAGTTCATGGATGAACGCGTCCGCGAGAACCGCGAAAGCGATGAAACCGGCGATAACGCCTGATCGACCTTGCCCTGTTCCGACAATCGGGACAGGGTATTTGAAACATCTACCGGAATGACCCGTATGCACTCCTTGCCAGACCCGAACCGACAGCCCGAGTTTTACCAGTCCGTCACGACCAAACGGTTCCTGGCCTGGCTGTTCGATATCGCCTTTATTTCGCTGCTTTGTACCGTCGCCATCGTCCTGACCCTCGGGCTAGGCGTACTGATACTCGCCCTGATTTATGCGGTGGTCAGTTTTGTCTATCGCGTCGTCACAATCGCCAACGGCTCGGCCACTCTGGGTATGCGTTTCATGGGGGTCGAACTGCGCGACGCTTTTGGTGAACGAATGGATACAGGTAAAGCGGTCGCACACACAGCCGGTTATTTTGTCAGCATGGCATTTCCGGTGCTGCAAATCATTTCAGTCATCATGATGCTGACCGGCGCGCGCGGCCAGGGCCTGACTGACACCCTTCTCGGAACTGTTATGATTAACCGTCGCGCTTAAAAGACTGTCGCGTGAATCACTTGGCGGCTCCGGGAACGGTTGTTATCATCGCGTTTCAGGAACCATAGGACATTCATGCGACACACGCTGCCAATCGCGCCGCAATTCTACGTTACGGCCCCTCAGCCTTGCCCTTATCTTGAGGGCAAGATGGAGCGTAAGCTGTTCACAGCCCTGCAAGGCGAAGGCGCGAATCAACTGAATGACTCCCTTTCCCAGCAAGGGTTTCGACGGTCTCAGAACGTCCTATACCGCCCTTCCTGCACTGATTGCGCCGCGTGTTTGTCCGCGCGGATTGACGTTTCGGCCTTTCAACCCAGCAAAAGCCAGAAGCGCGCGGTCAGGCGGAACTCATATTTGCGACGCCGGGCGAATTCCCCATGGGCTACCGACGAACAGTATGACCTGTTCCGCACCTATCTTGACACCCGACATGCGGATGGCGGCATGGCGGATATGGACGTCTTCGAATTTGCAGCCATGATCGAAGAGACCCCCATACGCAGCCGAGTGGTCGAATATTCAGACCCGGAATCCGGTAATCTGATCGCTGTCAGTTTGACCGATGTCTTGGATGACGGGCTGAGCATGGTCTATTCATTCTATAGCCCGGATCAGCCCCAGAATTCACTGGGCACGTACATGATTTTGGATCACATCGACATCGCACGCGAGGCGGGTCTGCCCTATATTTATCTTGGCTACTGGGTGCCTGGCAGCCCGAAAATGGGATACAAATCCCGCTTTGCAGGGCTGGAAGTGTACAGTCAGGGCGAATGGAAACGGGTCAAGGATCCCTGTGACATTGCACATGACGGCCACCACCCGCTGTCCACCGCCCCCATCGCCGAACAGGTTGCCAGCATCCAACTGCCTGATCGTCACCCGACCAAAGGCTGAAACCTGATGCGACAAAGCCTCCACGCCGTTACGCTTGTCGTGCCGGATTACGATGATGCCATCGCCTTTTTCACGCATACACTCAGCTTTTCCCTGACGCAGGACATCGACTTGGGCGCTGGAAAAAGATGGGTCCGCGTAAGCCCACCCGGATCCACCGGGGGCTCACTTCTACTCGCCAGGGCCGCCGATGCAGATCAGAGAACCGCAATCGGCAACCAGACAGGTGGTCGGGTCGGCTTCTTTCTGGAAACAGACAATTTCGACCGCGACTATAAGGCCATGCTGGCCAAAGGCGTCCATTTCGAAGAAGCCCCGCGCCATGAACCTTATGGGACCGTAGCGGTCTGGCAGGACCCATTCGGCAACCGCTGGGATCTGATCCAATTCACCTGATCCTCATCTTCATCTGGCCCAAAATACCTCGGGGCTGAATTGGCCACAGGCCAAGAAGGGGCTGGCCCCTTTTACCTACCAACAAAGCAAAGGGGGCCCGCAGGCCCCCTTTTCCTTTAAACACCTGACTTCGATCAGTTCGGGATCAGATCCGGCACGATGGTCACAATCGCAGGGAAGAACCAAAGGATTCCGATACCTACCACCTGGATCAGCACAAACGGTACAATCCCACGATAGATGTGGCCGGTGGTCACTTCTTTCGGCGCGACCCCGCGCAGATAGAACAGCGCAAATCCAAAAGGTGGTGTCAGGAACGAGGTCTGCAGGTTCACCGCCACCATGATCGTCACCCATTTCGGATCAAAAGACCCGCCGTAGATTACCGGGCCTACAATCGGGATCACGATGTAGATGATTTCCAGGAAATCCAGTACGAACCCAAGGAAGAACAGCACCAGCATCACGATCAGGAAGACCGTGAATTCATTGTCAAAGCTCTTGAGGAACTGCTGGATATAGTGCTCACCGCCAAACGAGATCACCACAAGGTTCAGCAACTGAGACCCGATCAAGATGGTAAACACCATTGAGGTCACCTTGGCGGTCTCCCGCACCACCGGGGTCAGCACGCCGCTGGAATACAGAACCCAGCAGCCGAACAGCAAACCGAACAGGGCATACAGATAGGCCGCATAGGCTATGATGAAGGCAATCCAGGTTTCGGCCGAGGCGCTGCTCTGATTGATGCGCAGATCAAAATTGACCCCCATCAACAGGGCAATGACCACGGCGAAGGTGGCCCAGATGATAACCTTGCCAGACCGCTCCTGATCTTGCAGCTTGCGATAGGCCGCCAGCATGATCGCACCACCCGCGCCCAATGCCGCCGCCGGTGTTGGGTTGGTCACCCCACCCAGGATCGACCCCAGCACCGCGATGATCAGAACCAGCGGAGGAAAGACCACCCGGATCAGATCATTGGTGGCACAGCGCGCCGCAGCCTCTTTGCAGCCATAGATGGCCAAGGCAAAGGGCAACGCCAGCATCACAAAGGTCAACCCTGACGACGTTGTTGGCGACACGAACAGAATATCGACAAGCAACATCAGGATCAGACCAATGGACCCAAGGATCAGCGGCTGTGGCGACCGTGACGGCGCAATGCCCCGACCCAGCACAATGGTCAGACCCAGCAACAGAACCATCACCGCAACACCCGTTCCAATCGGAGCGGCGTTGGCAATCTTCTCTTGCTGCGCGGTGGCAAGCTCTTCCTCGGTCAGACGAGTTGATTCTGCGGCACCACCTGCGTCATCAATGGCCGTTTGCTCGGCCACGGCCTGATCCCAGGCGGATTGACCATGCAGCTCGATCATCGAGGCTTTGCAGGTTTCGGAAACGTTGGTCCGCAGCGATGCGCCCTGCCCGATATCTGAGAATGCCGAGACCGAGACGTTCTGGCTGCCGATGACGCCCAGATTGCCCAGCAGAACTGTACCCACGATCAGCGCGACAGGCGCACCCAGCAACCAGGTGAAGCCTTCTGAACGGGTAATGGGCTCTCCGCTGCCGCCGGTCATGGGCACCGCAGGCGCCTTATGCGGGTTGAGCAGCGCATAGCCAAAGGCATAAAGCGCATATAGCAGCGCCAGCATGATCCCTGGCAGCAAGGCGGCCTGGAACAAAGTACCGACCGAGACAACCGCAGGCTCACCCAGATAGGTCAGTGCGTCCGTGCATCCTGCGTCAACCGCGCGGGTCTCTTGAGCCGTCGAATACAAGTCACCGGCCAGCGTTCCCAGCAGAACAATCACGATCGAGGGCGGAATGATCTGCCCCAGCGTTCCCGAAGCCGCGATGACACCCGTCGCCAATTCAGGCGAATAGTTGTTGCGCAGCATGGTTGGCAGCGCCAACAGCCCCATGGTTACAACGGTCGCGCCCACAATCCCGGTTGAGGCCGCAAGAAACGCCCCCACGACCACAATCGAGACGGCCAGACCACCCGGCAACGGTCCAAAGACGCGCGCCATTGTGGTCAGCAGATCATTGGCGATCTTCGACCGTTCAAGCGTGATGCCCATCAGCACGAACATCAAAACCGCCAGAAGGGTTTCAATGGACTGACCGGCCAGAACACGCTCGTTCATGCGGTTCACGATGAACGACACGTTGCGGTCCAGAGCGGTTTCCCAGCCCGAGACAAAAACAGGCTCGGCAATCCTTGGCAAGTCCGGGAAGCGGAACACTGATATGGTATCGGGTTTAACCCCCGTGCTGACCAGATCCTGATACGCCGCAGAGCCGGTGTCGATCGCCTGGTGAATCAGCAAACCTGCGCTGTCCAATGCGGCGATGATGCCGAATGAGATCACTCCTGCCCCGCCGATGGCGAAGGCCACCGGAAAACCGGATAGAATACCTCCGAAGAGGCAGAAAAATACGATAATGAGGCCTATCTCGACGCCATCAAGTCCGAATAGCATTGTCTGGTTCTCCGTCCCTAATGCGCGCCTTCGTAGGCTTCTTCACCCTCGCCAAGGCTGTCCTTGTCGAGGTATTTTCCAACACTTTCCGGGCCTTCCACATATTCCAGATACGAGCGGTACAGGAATGCAATCGCGTGCAGGAACACCATCGCTGCGAAGGCGATCAGTAGGATCTTGAACAGGAAATAGCCGTTGAATCCGTTGGGGCTGAACCCGATGGTTTCCACGTTCCAGCGCAGCGCGCGGGACTTGGCCACCAGCCGGTCCAAAGTATCACTGGCCGAGGGCTTCGGCACGATCAGATGCCGCCACATGAAGTACCAGCCATACATCCAGGTCAGCACCGCCATCGGCATCATGAACAGTATGGCACCACACATGTCGACCACACGTTTGGCGCGGTGGCTGATGCCGGCATAGATCAGGTCAACGCGGACATGGCCGCCCTGTACAAAGGTGTAGGTGCAGCACAGGCACACGACCATGGCGTTATACAGTTTCAGCTCTTCAGCGAACCAGCTGATATCCATCTGAAACGGGATACCCAGCCCAAAGGACATATCCGGGCGGGTAAAGACCCGCTGCATGAACACGATGATGATCTGCTGAACCACCATCAAAAGGCCTGCCCAGGCGAAGAAACGCCCCGTCGTGTTGGCAAAGCCTTCAAGCCCGCGCACCATCGCCCACATGAAGTTGCGGTAGTAAAGACCAATGGCCGTCAACACCAGAAACAGCGTGAAAACCACAAAGAAGAACTCGACCGACCCGCCGTAATAGACAAAGCGCATGACTGCTTCTTTGTCCGACCAGTCTAGCCAGAGTTGCGGATGCGTGATGGCGTATCCGAAATTAATGAAGGCTTCGGCAATGTTCTGAATGAACCATATCAGTCCATTCCACAGGGCGCCGAAGAACGAGATACCGTTTTCGTCCTGCATGTTGTCCCCAGGTCGCGTCAGTTGCACATTTGAGAGTTACAGTTTGTCCGACCGTCAGATGCGCAACGGGAAAGGCTCCCCCGACATGCGGGGGAACCGATTTCAAAGATCGAAGTGACTTAGCCGCGAACGCGGTCGCGCTGCGAGGTGTAGACACCCGACGACAGATTGTTCCAGGCCGAAGACGCGGCCATGGATTCCATCGCGCTGTCGTGGATGCGCTTGAACAGCTCGTCGCCCATGTTCTCGTCCAGGACTTCCTGGCTTGCGGCACCAAACGCGTCCCAAACGCTGTCCGGGAACTCCATGACCTTGACGCCACCTGCCTGCAGACGCTGCAGCGCCGCGCCGTTGTTGGCCAGGAACTGCGCCAGGTTCCACTGATGGCATTCACCTGCGGCGATCTCGATGATCTTCTGCTGCGAGGCAGACAGGCTGTCATAGACCTCGCGGTTGGTTGCCAGCGAAAGACCCGCACCCGGCTCATGGAAGCCCGCGGTGTAGTATGTCTTGGTGATTTCCTGGAAACCGGCTTTTTCGTCAGCCCACGGACCGATCCACTCGGTTCCGTCGATCGCGCCGGATGACAGCGCCTGATACACTTCGGAGCCCGGAATGTTCTGCACGGATGCGCCCAGTTTACCCAGAGCTTTACCGCCCAGCCCCGGCATGCGGAACTTCAGGCCGTTGAAATCTTCGGGGCTGTTGATCTCTTTCGAATACCAGCCACCCGCCTGCGCACCGGTGTTACCAGCCAGGAAGGATTTCAGGCCAAAGATTTCGCCCAGCTCGTCATGCAGTTCCATACCACCGGCATGGTAGTACCAGTTCACCAGTTCCTGGGCGGTCATACCAAACGGAACAGCGGTAAAGAATGCATAGCCCGGATGCTGACCCACAAAATAATAGTCTGCCGCGTGGTACATGTCGGCCTGACCGGATGATACCGCGTCAAACACTTCGAACGCGCCAACCAGCTCACCGGCTGCTTTGATCTCAACGTTCAGGTTGCCGTCCGACATGGTGGTGATGCTGTCGGCGCAACGCTGCGCGCTGTCGAACACACCTGCAAGGCCACGGCCCCAGGATGTGACCATGGTCAGCGTGCGCTTGCCCTGTGCATAGGCCGGTGCCGCCAGCGTGGTCGCTGCAGCAGCCGAGCCGCCCAGTGCGGATGTTTTCAGAAATGAACGACGGTCCATATGAGTGATCCTCCCCTTCATAATCATGACCCGGATTGTCCGGGCCTGTCGTATTCAACAGCGGCAAGACTAGTCACAAGGAAGTGAAAGGGAATACCTACTACTGCGTAGAAACGCGGCTTTCTGCGCGAATTGCACAGGCAATAACGGTCCAATCATAGCAAAACAGGGATTTTTGGTGCCGTTTTCCCGCCAGACGCCCAATCTTTTTGCAATTTTGCTGTGGCTTGCGTATCGATTCGTCCATGCAAAGACTTCGACAACTGGTCTCGTTGACCTATGCTCAAAAGCTGTCGCTGGTGGCGGCGATCCCGCTGGTCGTGGCGGTGGCCGCGATTGCGGTGATGGTTGCCTATGAGGCGCGCGCCACTGCCGAGCGCGAAATTGAAGCACTGGAACGCTCTTTGATTCAGGCCAAGAAGGAAGAGCTGCGCAACTATGTCACTCAGGCGCGCAATGGGTTTGCCTATATCTACGGGCGCGCGGCTCCGGATGACACAGCCGCCAAAACTCAGGTCGCGCAAATCCTGTCGGCCATGATCTATGGGCAGGACGGGTTCTTTTTCGTCTATGACTATGACGGCACCAATCTGGTAAGCCCCCGTCAGACTGAGTTCATCAACCGAAATTGGGAGGGTCTGACCGACAGCGACGGCACACCGGTGGTGAATGAGTTCATTCGCCTTGCTCGTCAGGGTGCGGGTTGGCACAGCTTTATGTGGCAAAAGCCCTCGACCGGGGAAGAAGCGCAGATGATCGCCTATGTCGTCGGCCTTCAGGATTGGCGCTGGGTCGTGGGCACCGGGGTATTCATCGATGACATTGTTGCCGCAGTTGCCAGCGCACGGGCCGAGGTTGAAGCGCGCGTGCAGCGTACCTTCATGTATATCGGTGCCATTGTTCTGGCCGCTGTTCTGATTGTCTTTGCCTCAGGCATGTTGCTCAACATCCGCGAAAGACGTCTGGCCGATGCCAAACTGAAACAGCTGACCCAGCGGGTATTCGACGCGCAAGAGGAAGAGCGCGGCCGTGTGGCACGCGAGCTTCATGACGGGATCAGTCAGATCCTTGTGGGCGTGCGCTTTGCGTTGGACAACGCCCGCCGTCGCCTGTCGCGCGGCGATGATGTGGGCGCGCATGATCCACTGGACAAGGGGATCGAGCATCTGGGAACCGCCATCAGCGAGGTCCGCCGCATCAGTCGCGACTTGCGCCCCGGCGTGCTGGACGATTTGGGCCTCGGCCCCGCGCTTGAGGCTCTGACAGATGATTTCCGCGAGAGAACCGGGATCGAGACCGATTTCTCGACCGTTGTTTTCCGCAACCGGCTGGATCAGGATAGCAAGATCGCCCTCTATCGCATTGCCCAAGAGGCCCTGACCAATATCGAACGCCATTCCGGTGCCACCCATGTCACCATCGATCTGCGCGGGCACAAGAAAGGCGCAACCATGCGAATAACCGACAATGGCCGCGGTTTGCGCAACTCTCCGGGTCGGGGCAGTACCGGGATTGGGTTGCGCAATATGCAGGAACGGATCGAGCAACTTGACGGATCGCTGCGTATTCTGTCATCACGCGGCCACCGCAGCGGCACAGTGATCGAGGTCAGCCTGCCACTCAGCCACCTGTTGCCGCCACAGGAAGACGCAACTCCGAACCGAAAGGCCGGTACATGAGCGACCAGACGATCCGGGTCCTGATTGTCGACGATCATCCAATGGTGGCCGAGGGGATCCAGTCGATCCTCGAAAGCTATGATGACATTACCGTGGTCGGGACACTCAGCAGCGGAAAGAAAGCGGTTGATCAGGTTGCCGATCTGAAGCCTGACGTCATCCTGATGGACCTGAACATGCCCGGGCTAAGCGGTCTGAGCGCAACCGAGATCATCCTTGAACGCATACCGGACACCTGCATTCTGATCCTGTCCATGCATGACAGCCCCGAATATATTTCGACTGCTCTCAGCCATGGTGCAAAAGGGTACGTGCTCAAGGACGTCCCAACGGATGAAATCAAAAAGGCCATCGACGCCGTCATGCGGGGTGAACAATACTTGTGCACGGGCGCAAGCGGTTCCCTCAAACCCAAAGGCGACACAACGCGCGAGGCTTTGACCGGGCGCGAGCAGACGATCTTGCTGGAGCTGGCACAAGGGAAATCGAACAAGGAAGTCGCCCAAACACTTGATATCTCAGTGCGAACGGTCGAAACCCATCGCAAGAACATCAAACGAAAATTGGGCATATCCTCAACTGCCGGCCTGACCCGCTATGCGCTGGAGCACGGCGTTCTACAGGGCACCAGCCCAGGGTTCTGATCCCGTAGCGCGGCACGCGCTGCTCGGCCTAGCCGCCGCAGGCAGGCGGGCAACGGGCGAGAGCACTCTTAGTTACCGTCAATCCAGAAGGGCGTCGCGCCGGACTCCTTCCTTGTCATGGTGATGCTGAAGAACACGCCCATATAACTGACGGGTCCGTTCCACCCCACCGCACATGCCTTCGGTTTCGACAAAAGAAAAGATCCCGACATATCGTCTGCGCTCTCCTTTCACGGGAGCGACCCGGTGCAAGGAATAGCGCCCTTTGAAAATCTGCAGATCCCCTGGGTTCAACACCAACTGGTGCACCCGTGTCCGATCACCGCCCAGAACCGCAGAAACAGCCGCGAAATTCTCATCCTCGGCGCTTCGCAGGTTGGGGGCATATTCGAATTCACCACCGAATTCTCCATTCTGAATGGCCAGCGTCACGGTGTAGTTGTTGGTGTCAAAATGCCAGGGAAACCCCTGCCCTTCTTCGACCACGTTGATGATGACATCAGCCAAAGGATCATCGTAGCGAAAGAACCGGTCTTCGGACTCGTTCAATGCCGTTCGAATGAAAGGTAAAAAACCAGCGAACTCATAAATACGTCGCAGCGGTCCGGATTTGGAAAAACTGTCCGCTGGCACAAAGGCATTCGACCGATCATAAAATCGACGCACCGGATGGCTTGGCGCCAATGCCGGGTCGTCTTTGGTGAAATACGGATTCGTTCGGCTAAATGACCTATGTGCACCAACGGCAGTCTTATCGGCTTCTTTCAGCAAACGCGCCACGCCATCCTCGTGTACGAAACCTGGAAGAACAGCACAGCCGTCCCGATCCAGCTCGCGCCTCAGATCACCTATCAGCTGCTCATATGCCCATGAACCGGGGCGGTCTATCGGGTATCGCCCGAGATCAACCAGATCCTGTAACATGTTCGGCCTCCCTCGCCACTGCAATTAAGTCCAGCGTGACTCAGCCTAAAATCACGATCATGCCCGTTTCGGACATCGGCATGACGCATTTCGACACTTCCGTGCCACTCGCCAAGCATTGCAAAGGGGTGAAAATCCCGAAAGTTCCGAACATGCGTCAAAATTCGCAATAAAATGTCGCAAAATACCACCCAGAAGTTAGAAAATTGGTGCAATTGCCTGTTGACGCCCCTTTCCACCGCCCATAATGTCCAACCCACGCAAAAAGGAGCCTCTGGCGATGAGAACGCTAGTCGTAATCGTAGGAACCACGCGCATGGGCCGGTAACGGTAAACCATAATCGAACCCATGCGCCTCCGAAAATCTCGGGGGCTTTTTTTATGCGAAACGCAAGACACATGTCGCCAATGGAGCAAAGCAGATGACACGTGAGATGACCGGCGCAAAGATGGTAGTTCAGGCCCTCAAGGATCAGGGCGTGGACACGGTATTCGGATACCCCGGCGGCGCCGTGCTACCGATCTATGACGAGATCTTTCTGCAAAACGACATTCGCCACATTCTGGTGCGTCACGAACAGGGTGCGGTTCACGCCGCCGAAGGCTATGCCCGCTCGACCGGCAAGCCCGGCGTTGCGCTTGTGACCTCGGGCCCCGGCGCTACCAATGCGGTGACCGGGCTGACCGATGCGCTTCTGGACTCGATCCCGATTGTTGTTCTGACCGGACAGGTTCCAACCTTCATGATCGGCTCGGACGCCTTTCAGGAGGCTGATACTATTGGCATCACCCGCCCCTGCACCAAACATAACTGGCTGGTAAAGGACACGAATTCGCTGTCCGATACCTTGCACGAGGCGTTCCATGTCGCCACCTCGGGCCGCCCTGGTCCGGTTCTGGTCGATATCCCCAAAGACGTTCAGTTCGCTACCGGTGACTATAGCGCCCCAAAGCCCTCGACCTCGCACTACCAACCGATAGTGAAGGGCGATCTGGAAGAGATCACCGAGTTGGTTGCTGCGATTGAGACCGCCAAGAAACCCGTCTTTTACACCGGCGGCGGCGTCATCAATTCGGGCCCGGCAGCCAGCCAGTTGCTGCGGGAACTGGTAGACGCAACAGATTTCCCGATCACTTCGACCCTGATGGGTCTGGGCGCCTATCCGGCGTCGGGCAAAAACTGGCTTGGTATGCTGGGCATGCACGGGTTGTATGAGGCCAATCTGGCGATGCATGATTGCGATCTGATGATCAATATCGGCGCTCGTTTTGATGACCGCATCACTGGACGGATCGACGCGTTCTCGCCCGATTCCAAAAAAGCGCATATCGACATCGACCCGTCTTCGATCAACAAGGTGATCCGCGTTGATATCCCGATTGTTGGCGATGTGGCCCACGTGCTTGAGGATATCCTCAAGGTCTGGAAATCGCGCGGTCGCAAGACCAACACCGCAGCTATTGCGAAATGGCAGGAACAGATCGGCGAATGGCGCAAGGTGAACTGCCTTGCCTATACCAACAGCGAAAAGACCATCAAACCGCAATACGCGCTGCAACGCCTTGAAGAACTGACTAAAAAGCATGACCGTTACATCACGACCGAGGTTGGCCAACACCAGATGTGGGCCGCTCAATACCTTGGCTTCGAAGATCCCAACCGCTGGATGACCTCAGGTGGTCTGGGCACGATGGGTTACGGATTCCCGGCCTCGATCGGTGTTCAGATGGCACATCCCGACGCGCTGGTGATCAACGTGGCTGGTGAGGCCTCGTGGCTGATGAACATGCAGGAAATGGGCACCGCAACGCAGTATCGCCTGCCGGTGAAACAGTTCATCCTGAACAACGAACGCTTGGGCATGGTGCGCCAGTGGCAGGAACTGCTGCATGGCGAACGGTATTCGCATTCCTGGTCCGAAGCGCTGCCTGATTTCGTCAAGCTCGCCGAGGCGTTTGGCGCCAAGGGTATCTTGTGTTCTGACCCCGCCGATCTGGACGATGCGATCATGGAGATGATCAACTATGACGGCCCCGTGATCTTCGACTGTCTGGTCGAAAAGCACGAGAACTGCTTCCCCATGATCCCGTCTGGCAAGGCCCACAACGAGATGCTGCTGGGCGAGGCCGAGACGCAGGGCGTGATCGATAGCAAAGGTTCGGTTCTGGTATGACAGCGCAGATGATCAGTTTTGACGCAACGCGCTTCCAGCCTACCCCGGACGAGTTGAACGAAGAATCTGATGATTTCATCAATCCGGATGTGTTTGGCAAGGAACTCAGCATCTTTCTGAGTGAAGAGCTTGCCGCATCCGGGTTTGAGGTTTCCTTCGCCTGTGCCGAGGACTGGGGATGGTATCACGAAATTGATCACGACGAGCCGTTTGCCCTGGTTTTCGGCTGCTCAAACTATGGTGATGGCCATCTGGTTCAGTTCTCACCAAAGACCGAGCATGTGAGAAAGATGTTCAAGAAATACCACGCAGCCCCCAAGGTGGATGCATTGCGTGGCGCAATTTGGAAAATTCTGGAGAATGCCGAAGGTGTATCGAACCTTCGCTACGAAGAGGACTAGCTCAGCATGTCTGCCCTACATATCAAAAAAGGCTCCACCCGCCATTCGGCCTATAACCTACGACCCACGTTTTCCGACGTACAGGAACGCCATACCATCGCAGTTCTGGTCGAGAATGAACCGGGGGTTCTAGCCCGCGTCATCGGCCTGTTCTCGGGCCGTGGTTATAACATCGAAAGCCTGACCGTCGCCGAGGTGGACCATACCGGCCATCTCAGCCGCATCACCATCGTCACCACCGGCACCCCGCAGGTGATCGAACAGATCAAGGCGCAGCTGGGCCGGATCGTATCGGTACGCGACGTGCATGACCTGACGGTCGAAGGCGCGTCGGTCGAGCGGGAATTGGCCATCATCAAGGTGGTCGGCGACGGCGACAAGCGGGTCGAGGCGCTGCGTCTGGCCGATATTTTCCGTGCCAATGTCGTGGACAGCACGTTGAATTCGTTCATTTTTGAGATCACCGGCGCACCTGACAAGATCGACGCCTTTGCCGATCTGATGCGCCCGCTGGGTCTGATCGAAATCGCCCGGACCGGCGTTGCAGCCCTGTTGCGCGGCGATTGACCAAAACTGCCCCGCCGGCGCATCCAGTTGGCGGCGGGGTATCGGCAATACCCAATTTGCAAGATCACAATACGCCAAACGTGAACATCAACGTCACATTTGCCTAAAAAGTTTAAGCTAAATCAGAATTAACCTATTGCGTCTATGCATCATCGCGTTAGCCTTTAAGGGTAGCGCGGCGTTGGGATGCGTCCGCTGGGTCATCTGTACGATTTCAGACAGCGCCTGGTTTGTTAGCCAGTTGTGTCGCGGTTATTCGGAATACACACAAGTACCGGGACGAAAATGACGAACGACAGCCGCAGCCCCGACGACCTACGCAGGATGTTCGGCGCCAATCTGCGAACTCTTGCTGGACAATATAATTCAGTTTCCGAGCTGTGCCGCCAGCTTGGAGTGAACCGAACTCAGTTCAATCGCTATCTTGGCGGCGAAAGCTTTCCCCGACCCGATGTCCTTGACCGAATATGCCGCTTTTTTGATGTTGATGCTCGGATTTTGCTCCATCCCTTGGATCAGATTGACCAACCGTCCAAGCACCCGGCTGCCGTCGCCCTGACCGAGTTTCTGGGATCCACCCCAGCCACCCTGACTGAAATTCTGTTTCCCGGCGGGTTCTATTATGCGACCGAGACAGAACTTGATGGCACAAAACCCCTGAGACACAGGCTTTTTCACGCCAAAAGGTTACCGCAATGTACTTTGGTTAGAGGGTTTGAACCAATTTCCGAGACACCCGGAGCATCAGTCGCAGAGCGCGAAGTACAGGGTATCGTGGCCTGTGCCGGGCGGCAGATTTATATGCTCATGTCCTGTCGTGCGTCTCAGAAAAGCAGGATCTATCTGGTGACACGTGGAATTGAAAATCAAACAAACTGTTGGCGCGGTGTCGCAATTTGCCTTTCAAAAACTACAGCTACCGCAACGACGACACGGCGGATATTGCTCAGACATTTAGGGGACGACACCTCGACAGTCCTGGCCGCCGCGCGCATTGCACGCCGACCAGAAGCCATGGCCCGCGCTTGACAACGATCCTGACGTGTTAACCCGCGATTTCCCCGCCCTGAGAGATCAGCCAGTATAGGTGCCAACTGGCGTGCCCCAATAACGGCAGTACGATCAACAAGCCGAAAAACCAGGGGATCATTGCGGCAAACGTTAGAACCGCAATCAGCGCGCCCCACCCCAGCATCAATCTGCGGTTTGCGGCCACATAGCTATAGCTGGCAATCATTGCGGTCACAAAATCCAGCTCTCGGTCCAAAAGCATCGGAATTGAAAGCACCGTGATCATGTAGAGGATGGTCACAAAAATCGCGCCAACAGCTGTTCCAACCGCCAACATCGTCAACCCGTTTGATGTAAGGAACACCTCAAGGGACGAAGACACATTGGTCATGGTCGATAGCCCCATAAAAAGGGCAAAGATCATGTGGCCAAGAAAGAACCAGAACAGAAACATCACAACGATGATGGCGCAGATCGAAGGTAACTGACGGCGGCTTTGACCCAGGATTACGCCAAATATGGCCCGAGAATCCAAACCTTCACCCTCTTGAATGCGCCGCGATACCTCATACAGCCCCACCATGGCAAAGGGGCCCAGCATCGGGAAACCGATTGCGGCCAAAATCAGCCAATAGGTCGTTCCGGTCGTGAGAGTGACCCAAACCATCAGCCAGCCCATCAATACATAGAACCCGGAAAAGAGCAGCCCAAAGAGCGGAGCGCGGCGAAAATCGCTCCAGCCTCGCCTTAGGGCCTCGTGCAGCATTTCGACATCTACCCGCCCCATGTTCGGAACACCAAACTGTTTGTCCATGGCTTTTATCCTTCGTATCCGGTCGATTTTCAGGCGGGTCGTTTTTGCGGCCAACTGGTGGCAGAATGATATGCAGATCCGATGGACAAAATGCGAGAATCCGCTCCGCGCGGACCAAAGATCTGCATTCCCATCGGCAAGCCTTCGGATCCAAATCCAACAGGAACCGAGAGGCAAGGCAGTCCGATCAGGCTGACCGGCACCACGACCTGCATCCAACGGTGATAGGTATCCATCCGGGTGCCGTTGATTTCGGTGGGAAATGCAAGCTGCAAGTCGAAGGGCCAGACCTGGGCCGACGGCAGGATAAGCGCATCATAGTCCTGGAAAACTTCGGTCGCACGTCGGAACCACTCGGTTCGCACAACACTGGCACGATGGACCTGCATCGCTGTCAGCGCCAGACCACGGTCCAGTTCCCATTGCGCAGTATCCTTCAGTGACGCGCGGTGTTCTGTCAGAGACGCAAGACCGGCGGCCACGCTCCACGAACGCAATGTAATCCAGCTATTCCACATCTGGTCTGCGTCAAAGGGCGGTGTGAGGGGTTCGACCTTGGCCCCGAGTTGAGTGAACACCTCGAGCGCGTCACGGCAAATCTCGCGGATACCAGGTTCGAATGGAAAGGCTCCGCCCCAGTCATCCAACCACCCGATACGCATTCCGGTCAGATCAGCGGGTTGGACCGGAGACACGCTTTCCCCCGGATGACCCAAAGGTTGAGACGGATGAGTGCCGCTGATCACATCAAGCAATAGACCAATATCTTCGGGGCTCCGCGCCATCGGGCCCAATGTAGAAAGCTGGTGCAAGTACCCGTCACCGTCGGGTTCATTTGGCACCCGTCCCCAACTGGGCCTGAAGCCATAGACGTTGTTCCATGCCGCAGGGTTGCGCAGGCTGCCCATCATGTCAGACCCATCGGCCAGCGCCACCATGCCAGACGCCAGCGCGACCGCTGCTCCACCGGATGAACCGCCGCAAGTACGCTCGGGGTCATATGGATTGCATGTCACGCCATATACTGGATTGAACGTATGTGAGCCCAACCCGAATTCCGGGGTATTGGTTTTACCGATCAGGATTGCCCCGGCCTCTTTCATCCGCTGGGCTAACAGATCGTCTGTTTCCGGAATGAACCCATTCAGGATTGGTGATCCTTGGGACGAAACGACGCCCGCAACATTCACCAAGTCTTTGACGGCAATCGGCAGACCATGCAGCGGACCACGGTTTGGTCCGGCATCAACAGCACGGGCCTCGGCCATCAAATCATCAGGATCACGCATCGCCACGATTGCATTCAGGCGCTCGTTCACTGCGCCGATCCGCTCTAGCGTCAGTTGCATCAGCTCAGCCGCCGATAAACGCCCAGAGGACAATGCACTCAACAATTCGGCTGCTGTTATTTGGCCTAGATCCATCCCTGGGCTCCACCTTTTTGGTCAGCCTAGCCGGAGCGTATCCTCATTTAAACCCTCAGTTTGAATGCATCTTTTCACCAAAGACTACCCGAGGTCACTTGGGTCGAGACCCAAAATGCAAATTGCTGTCGTGCCCAAGAAAGTGTTTTACGCACAAAAGGATGGAAAGGACGCTTAACACAAGCCAGATCCCGCCCCACATCATGGTCGTGCCGCCAAATTCTTCGGCCAGCATGTAGGCATCCGAGCGGACACCCGAGCGCCGGATCGTGTCATCAAAGATATCATAAGGCACATAGATCACGCTGGTCAGCCCGATCACGCGTAAAGCCAGATCACAGATCGGCCGACTTAGATAGAACGCCATGCCGATCATAACCGCCCCAACGCCTGCACAAAACGCCATGGCAAAGGGATCGCGAACATAAAGCGCTGTTACCAACAGCATCACGCCGCCAAAACCACCCAGCACCGCCCGGTCCCAATGCGTGCGCAATGCTATCAGCAACAACCCCATCCCTAGCGCCAGCGACCCGAGATAACCGGCGGACAGGCTGAAGAATCTTTGCCCACCACGCGCTGTGACAAGACCACCCTGCTGCGGTGAGATCGAGAAGCTCTCGACCGAACCACCGGTTAGGACGACGGTTATCGCGTGCGACAGCTCGTGCAGGAAAACGATGAGTATCTTCAGAGGCACCACAATCGGCGTAGACCAGAACACAAACACCAAAGCGACAAGCGCAATCAGTTGCCAATGTCCTTTGATCAGCTTCATCATGGGCATCGAACGCGCTGCTATCAGCCTTCGCCCTGCGCTTCGGAACGGCTTTTTCCGGCCACGTTCAAGGCCAGCGTGGCGGCCATGAACCCGTCAAGATCCCCATCCAAAACCCCCTTGGTATCCGAGGTTTCATGGTTGGTCCTCAGGTCCTTCACCATTTGGTAAGGCTGCAGAACATACGACCGAATCTGGTTGCCCCAGCCCGCATCGCCCTTTGCCTCGTGGGCTGCATTGATGTCAGCATTGCGGCGGTCCAGCTCTTGCTGGTACAGGCGGGATTTCAGCGCTTTCATCGCAATATCACGGTTCTGGTGCTGGGATTTCACGGATGATGTAACAACGATCCCGGTCGGGATATGCGTGATCCGCACGGCCGAGTCTGTCGTGTTCACGTGCTGACCCCCGGCCCCCGAGGACCGGTAGGTGTCGATGCGAATCTCGGACGGGTTGACCTCGATCTCGATATTGTCGTCCACCACCGGGTAAACCCAGACCGAACTGAACGATGTATGCCGTTTGGCCGCCGAGTCATAAGGTGAAATTCGCACCAGCCGATGCACGCCGCTTTCCGATTTCAGCCAGCCATAGGCGTTGTGGCCAGAAATTTTGTACGCCGCAGATTTAATACCCGCCTCTTCGCCCGAGGTCTCGGATTGCAGCTCGACCGTATAGCCCTTTTTCTCGGCCCAGCGGACATACATCCGCGCCAGCATCGAAGCCCAGTCGCAGCTTTCGGTGCCGCCTGCGCCCGAATTGATCTCGAGGAAGGTGTCGTTGCCGTCGGCCTCTCCGTCCAGCAGCGCCTCAAGCTCTTTCTTGGCGGCTTTGGCTTTTAGCTTTCTGATCGCCTCTTCAGCGTCGGTGACGACCTCTTCGTCCTCTTCCATCTCGCCCAGTTCGATCAATTCCATATTGTCGCTGAGGTCGGTTTTGATGGATTCATAGATTTCAATAGCATCGACCAGCATCTGCCGCTCGCGCATCAGTTTCTGCGCATTCTCGGGGTTGTCCCACAGGTTGGGATCCTCAACCCGGGCATTGAATTCCTCAAGGCGATGGGGTGCGGTTTCATAGTCCATGCGCTGCGCCAGCAGCTCTAGCGACTTTTCAATTTCCGCCACGGTATTCTGGGTTTCGGCGCGCATGGTTACGTCCCAACTTGCTCAATCAGGCCTGCGTGATAGCAAGAGCGTGGGGCCACCACAAGACAGCGGAGACCTGAATGCATATTGTTCCGGGTGATATCATGGATTGCTGGGGATTATGCCGTGCCGCTCTGATCGCCGAAGCCCAGCATGCGTTAGTCTGGAAAGTTCACGCGCGGGATTATGGGTCGGCCGCGCTAAAGTTATACCACCGCGCAGATCGCGGGAACGAAGCTGCTTCGACCAGGCTTTTGTCGCTTTGGCAGGATCGTGGCGCGGTTGCCATTTATGCCGAAGCGGGCAAAGCCGTATTGATGGAGTGGTTGGAGGGTCCGACACTGGGTGACATCGCGCGTGACGGAAACGCTGAAAGCGCGCTGCAGGTTTTCTCGGAGATGGCCCACCGCCTTCACCAAAAGCCCACGGTTGCGTTCGACGAGCTGCGACCGTTGCACGAGGTATTCAATCCACTGTTTGATTGCACGTTTGCCCGCGATTGCCCTGATGCACTACAACGCGATGTGATCCGCGCAACGGAACTGGCATCAAACCTTCTGACGAGCCAACCGCAGGTGGTGCCGCTGCATGGTGACCTTCACACCGATAACGTAATTCAAACGCCTTCAGGGGCACGGGTAATTGATGCAAAGGGGTATCTGGGCGATCCTGCTTTTGAACTTGCAAACGCATTGCGGCATCCCAAAGGTATGCCCGATCTGGTTCGCAGCCGCGACCAGATCGAACGCTGCCTCCAGCTTTACTCCGGAGCGTTAGGTGTGTCGCGGAAACGTCTTGCCCAATGGGCCGCTGCAAAAGGTGCGCTATCCATCATGTGGCGCGGCCACGGGACAGTTTCAGCTGCGCCCGAGGCAACGCTCTTGAACCTATTGTTGCGCGCGGCGGATCAGTAAAGCCCGCCGCCCTGCAAATCGCCCTGGCTGGCATTTGGGCCAACGGTGATGGTGTCGCCGGTCGACGTGGTCACCTGACGACCCGAGCTGTTGACCTCTTCAAACAGCGGCAGGTCGGAACCCATCGCAAAACCACCGTCATAGATGCGGTCGATAAAGCCGTCGGCGCCATCGCGGAAATACTCGGCCACGACAAAGTCTCCGGACGCATCAGATGGCAAGCGCGCGCCGCTGAACCGGTCGATTTTGATAAAGTGACCACCTGGGGGCACCTCGAACGGGCCTCCACCGTATTTCTCGACTGCGGTTTCCATGAAGCTTTGGAACACAGGTCCACACAAAGTGCCGCCATACGCGCCCCGGCCCATCGGGCGGGGGCGGTCATAGCCGATATAGCAGCCTGCAACAATGTTCGAGGTAAAGCCGATGAACCAGGCGTCTTTGGATTCGTTGGTTGTTCCGGTCTTCCCAGCGGTGGGCACAGGCAGATTGATAACGCTGGATGCCGTGCCGCGATCTACGACACCTTTCATCATCGACGTCAGCTGATAGGCGGTAATCGCATCCATGACCTGACTGCGGTTTGTCTCGATCGTGGGGGATTCATCAGGTTCCAGCCAGGCCGAATTACAATCCAGGCACTGGCGGTCATCGTGGCGATAGATTGTCTTGCCGAACCGATCCTGAATACGGTCAACCAGAGTGGGTTCAACCCGCTCGCCGCCATTTGCGAACATCGCATAGGCCGCAACCATCTTGTACAGCGTCGTCTCTTCGGACCCCAGCGAGTTGGCCAGGAAAGCACCCATCCGGTCATAAACGCCAAAGCGTTCCGCGTATCCGGCAACCACGGGCATCGTGACTTCTTGCGCCAGACGGATAGTCATCAGGTTCCGCGACTGTTCAATCCCGGTACGCAATGGCGTCGGCCCGTAGAATTTGTTGGTCGAATTCTTGGGTCGCCACAGGCCCTGCGGTGTGTTCACTTCGATCGGAGCGTCGACCACAATGGTCGCAGGGCTATACCCGCTGTCCAACGCAGCGGCATAGACGAAAGGCTTAAAGCTTGACCCGGGTTGACGCTGCGCCTGCGTGGCACGGTTGAACACAGAATCCTGATACGAGAATCCGCCCTGCATCGCCAAAACTCGGCCCGAGTTCACATCCATCGCAACAAAGCCGCCCTGAACCTCGGGGACCTGACGGGCGGACCATTGGCCTTCTTCCCCGGCCATCACCAGAATGACGTCACCGCGTTTGAAGTTGTCGAAGAAGCTGCCCTGCATCCACTTGATGTCCGAGCGCGGGATGATGCCGTCAGCCGGACCATTTTCAATGCCGACGGTCAGGGCCTGCTCACCGACATCCAGTACTACGGCGGGATACCACTGCGTAGGCAGAACCACATCACGGGGGATTTCCAGAATCGCCAAGGTCTCACGCCACTGCACCTCATCCGCCAGTATTTCTTCGGCGATCACTTCGTCGGTCCCGTGCCATTTTCCACGAGACCGGTCGTATTTCTGCAGCGCCTCGCGCAGGGCGTGCGCGGCTTTGACTTGCATTTCCTCGTCCACAGAGGCGCGGACAGTAAAACCACCTGTAAAGAACTCGCCCTCGCCGAAATCTTCGCTCAGCTGGCGGCGGATTTCGTCGGTGAAGTAATCCCGCGGCGGTAAGGCGGTGCGGAAACTTTCGAAATCACCATTCTGGACAGACCGCAAAGGCATCTCGACCTCGGCCTCATAGGTCGCCGTGTCGATATAACCGTTTTGGTTCATCTCGCGCAGCACGTAATTGCGCCGGTTCACAAGGCGTTCTTTCTGCCGAACCGGGTGATAATCCGACGGCGCCTTGGGCATAGCCGCCAAAGTGGCGGCCTCATGCGGAGCCAATTCCTGAAGGGTCTTGTTGAAATAGGTTTGCGCTGCTGCGGTTACACCATACGAGTTCTGGCCCAGAAAAATCTCGTTCATGTACAGTTCTAGGATCTGTTCCTTATCCAGCGTATTCTCAAGCCGTGTGGCCAGGATGATCTCTTTGATCTTGCGCTCGGCCCGACGGTCCCCCGACAACAGGAAGTTCTTCATTACCTGCTGTGTGATCGTCGATGCACCCCGTACATTCTCGCCCTTGGATTTCACTGCCTCGACACCAGCGGCAATAATCCCGCGCGGATCATAGCCCTTATGGTTATAGAAATTCTTGTCTTCGGCCGAAATAAAGGCCTGCTTAACCAGTTCGGGGATTTCTTCTGACGGGGTGAACAGACGGCGTTCCTGCGCAAATTCGTCGATCAGCTGACCCTCGCCAGAATAAATCCGGCTGATCGTGGGCGGTTTGTACTGCGCCAGGGATTCGTGACTGGGCAGGTCGCGCCCATACATCCAGAACACCGCGCCGATAACCAGCGCAGCCATAAAAATACCCAAGGTCACGAGGCTGAATATCGCCCCGAAAATCGAAAGAATGAAACGGATCACGTTACTGCCTTTTGCTCGCGGTGCCGCCTATATAGTGTCGCACCTGTGCAGGGTCAAAACACCATGGCCAATAATAGCCGGTTTGCGCCACGGGGTCACTGTCCAATCAGGGATCGTTTTACCATATCGTCCTGGCGCCATTTCTCTAGCCCATCCCGAATACCGCGCGCCATTCCCATGCGCCACTCCTGATTTCGTATATTTTTCAAATCTCTAGGGCTGGAAAGGAAGCCAAGCTCAATCAGAACGGAAGGAATATCCGCTGCCTTCAGAACCGAAAATGAGGCGGTGCGAATTGGCTTGTTGTTCATCGGACCGCCCTGTTGCGTCATTCCATTCGCCAGCATTTGTGCCAACGCATCCGTACGCGGCCTGGTTTCCTGACGCGCAAGGTCCAGCAGAACATCTGCAACCTGATCATCCGCACCGCTCAGATCGACGCCCGAAATCAAATCACTGCGGTCGTGCCGCTCGGCCAGTTTATGGCTTGCCACATCCGAGGCATCTTGAGACAGCGTATAAACGGCCGCGCCATGAGCCCGCCCTTCTGTCAGAATGTCGGCATGTATAGAGATGAACACATCTGCACCTGCACGGTGTGCCAATGCAATACGACGTTCAAGAGAAACGAACTGATCATCGGTCCGCGTCATCTCAACCTCGTATCCGCCCGTGCGCAATAGCATCTCGCGCAGCTCTCGGGCAAAGGTCAGCATCAGCGTTTTCTCATCATCACCGTCAACTTCGGCGCCGGGATCAATTCCTCCATGCCCGGGATCCAACATGACACGCAAAGTTCCGTTGCCCTGCCCCCTTGGCGTGACAGATGTTACCGCCGGTTCCGGCAAATCCCAGCCGGTTTGCCGGGGCGTGCCAGCGCTGGCTGCGAAACTGTCGAAATCTGTCCCTTGCAGCCCAAGCGTCAAATGCGCGGCCCCAGTCGCAGAGTCCACTCGCATATCCGCCGTCTCGACCATCAGAGGCGCGCCCAACTCTAGCACCATGCGGGACCAGCCCGGTACGTAAGAGCCGAACTGCACACCACTGATACGACCAGTCTGTAGAAAGCGGTCACGATCAAGACCGGTCCAGTCTACCTCCTGGAAATCCAGGATCATCCGATACGGGTCGCGCAGGGTAAAAACGCGATAAGGCACCCCCTGGCTAAGCCCAAGCTGGATGCTTACACCGGACCGCCCGTCATCAACAATCGAACTTTGGTCTGGCAAAACACGGGCGAGTGCGCTGAAATCCTGCGCAACGGCGGTACTGCCTAGCGCCCAGATCAGCGCGATGGCGTAGATAATTCTGCTCATGGCCTCAAGTTTTCCCGAGATCGATTGAAGCGCAGCCTACCCGACCCGCACTTGGATGTGAACGCTTTAGGCTTGGGCAGAAATCAAGCCCCGATCAGCCATGAAACGCTGAAGCCGCCGCAGCCCCTCTTCGATATCCCCAGTCGAACGTGCATAGGAAAAACGGATGGTGCCGTGCCCGCGCTGAGGATCGAAATCCAGCCCCGGAGTGACCGCCACGCCGACCTTATCCAAAATCTCAGCCGCAAAGGCACGGCTGTCGTCGGTCAGGTCAGACACATCGGCGTAGACATAGAATGCCCCATCAGGTGGCGCGATATTGGTGAAACCGGCTTTGGGCAGACCGTCCAGCATCAGCGCCCGGTTCCGCCGATAGACATTAAGATTGGCCTGCAATTCCTCATCACAATCCATCGCCGCCAGCGCTGCCACCTGGCTGGCGTGAGGCGCGCAGATAAACATGTTCTGCGCAATCCGCTCGACGACGCGCACATGATCCTCAGGCACAACCATCCAGCCAACGCGCCAACCTGTCATAGAGAAATACTTGGAGAATGAGTTGATCACATAGCACTCATCTGTCAGCTCCAGCGCGGTGACGGCTTTGGCTTCGTATTCCAGACCGTGGTAAATCTCATCACTGATGAAAGACGCACCCTGCCCCTGAGCGGCCTCGATCAGCGTCCCCATTGCGGAGCGATCCAGCATGGTGCCTGTCGGGTTGGCGGGCGAGGCCACCATCAGCCCCTGCAAATTTAGCCCTGCGAAATCGGCTGGCACCGGCTGCAGGCGGTGTTCCGGAGCGGTGGGCAGATCAACCGCGACCAGCCCCAGGGCCCGCAATATCTGCCGATATGACGGATAGCCGGGGGCCCCAATACCCACGCGATCCCCGCTGTCGAACAGCGCGGTGAACGCCAGCAGAAATCCGCCTGACGAACCGGGGGTTACCACCACCCGTTCGGGATCGAGATCGACATTATACCACTCGCCATACATCTGCGCGATCCGGCGGCGCAGTGCTGGCAGACCCAATGCAACGGTATATCCCAGCGGGCCTTGCTCCATTGCCTTAGCCAATGCCTCGGTCGCCCCTTTGGGTGCGCCGGTTCCAGGCTGGCCGACCTCCATGTGGATGATGTGACGGCCGGCTTCTTCAGCTTTGCGGGCAGCCTCCATCACGTCCATCACGATGAACGGATCGACCCCGGACCGGCTTGAGTTTCGCATGGCCATCTCCCATGTTGCAATCATGGCTTTTGAACGCGTATCCAGGCTGGCGTCAATCCCAGCCCTGTTGCTGTTTGCAGTGACTTGGCTCGTAGGCGCTGTTCAGGCCCAAAGCCTGATCCGTGATCCAGATATTGAACACGGTCTGCGAGAGCTGGCCTTTCCCGTTCTGCGCGCCGCCGGTCTGAATACCAACCGGGTCCAGATACTGGTGGTCAATGACAGCACGTTCAATGCCTTCGTTCTGGATTACAATGCGATCTATCTGAACTATGGGTTAATCCTTTCAGTCGAAAGCCCCGAGATGTTGCAGGCGGTTATCGCAC
Organism: Ruegeria sp. YTSA226; assembly: GCF_059609905.1. NCBI lineage: Bacteria > Pseudomonadati > Pseudomonadota > Alphaproteobacteria > Rhodobacterales > Roseobacteraceae > Ruegeria > Ruegeria sp. YTSA226. The sequence goes on along the minus strand of NZ_JBXWMQ010000002.1, from coordinate 277,580 downwards.
ATGAGGCGGCCCATATCGCCAACGGGCATCTATCGCGCCGTTACGAAAACCTGAATGCAGCACGGCAAAAAGCCGGGCTTGGGACGGCTTTGGCTCTGATTGCTGCAGCTGCTGGCGGCGGCGAGGCTGCATTCGGAATTGCGGCCGGTACTAATTCGGCAGCCCTGCGCAGCTTTCTTGGCCACACCCGCGCTGAAGAGTCCTCGGCGGATCGCAGCGCAGCAAGCTATTTACGTTGGGCCGGCATCTCGCCCAGTGGCATGGTGTCTCTGCACCGTAAATTCGCGGGGCAAGAGCTGTTAAACACGGTCAACCAGGACCCATACATGCGATCACACCCCACCAGCCGCGAGAGGCTGCGTGCCGCCGAGGCGTTTCTGGAAGAGTTCGGCGACAAAGCCAAACCCAGCCAGAATGCCGATTACTGGTTCGCAAGGGCGAAAGGTAAACTATCGGCCTTCATCCGCTCGCCCACATGGACGATGCGGCGCGCCAAAGAAGAAACCGCCCAGGACATACGACTGATGCGCGAGGCAGCAGCCCACCATCAAAACCGTGATCTAACCAAAGCGCGCGCCGCGATTGATGGTGCTTTGGCAATCCGGCCCAATGACCCCTATTACTATGACCTCAAAGGCCAGATCATGCTTGAAAACCGTCAAGTGGCTGATGCGGTAGCAGCATATGGCAAAGCCGTTGAATTGGCGCCGAATAACCCACTTATCCTGGCCGGATACGGGCGGTCCCTGTTGGTTCAAGGTAAGACAGTGGAAGCCTTGCCCATTCTTGAAAAAGCACGGGCCAGAGATTTTCGTAACGCAAGATTGATGCAAGACCTGGGTGCAGCTTATGCCAAAACAGGCAATACTGGCATGGCATCGGCGGTTACAGCCGAAAGATATGCCCTGCAGGGCCGTTTGGATGACGCCGGTATTCACGCGAAACGCGCGGTTGCGCAGTTGCCGGTCGGATCACCGGGTTGGCAACGGGCCCAAGATGTGTTGATTGCGTTTGAACAAGCAAACAAGAGTAATTCGAAAAGGAAACGGAAATGACCCTCAGACACGCTGCACCAGCCCTTCTGGGGCTTTCCCTGATCGCAGGATCGGCGCAGGCCCTGGACCTGAGCCAGCTGACCGACGCCGAAAAACAACAATTCGGAGAGCAGGTACGCGAATACCTCCTGGAAAACCCCGAAGTCATCATCGAAGCGATCAACATTCTGGAACAACGCAACGCCGTGGAAGAAGCGCAGGCGGATAAAGAGCTTGTCGCCAGCAATGCTGATGAGCTTTTCAACGACGGGTACAGCTGGGTGGGCGGCAATCCGGACGGAGATATTACTCTGGTCGAATTCATGGACTATCGCTGCGGATATTGCCGCCGTGCGGTTCCCGAAGTGGCCAGCCTGCTGGCCGAAGATGGCAATATTCGGCTTGTGATCAAAGAGTTTCCGATCCTCGGAGACGCGTCGATGATCTCATCCCGCTTTGCCGTTGCCGCCAAACATGTTGCCGGGGACGATGCCTATAAACATGTTCACGATGCCCTGCTCGAATTCACCGGGGAACCGTCGCCGGTTACTTTGCGCCGTATCTCGGACGGGCTGGGTTTAGACAGTGACGCGATTCTGGCGGCAATGGACAGCGAACAGGTCACCGAGGAAATCCAAAAGACCCGTGAATTGGCGCAGCGGATGCAGATTTCGGGCACGCCTTCGTTTGTTCTGGGCACCGAAATGCTGCGCGGGTACCTGAAAGCAGATCAGATGCAGCAAATTGCGAATGCCGTTCGCGCCGAGCAAGGCTGATTTGGCAGGCCGGTTCCGCAACAGGAGCCGGCCATTCCGTCAGGGCATCGGGTCGCCAGCAAGGTGGCTTAGATATTCCTCTAGATTAGACCAGCCATCGCCGTCCCGGTCCGCCCAGACATCAGAGGGATCATTCGGGTCCAGGCCAGTCCGCCCTGTTTCCCAAGTATCAGACATTCCGTCCCGGTCAGTATCAACTGCCGCGTGAACAATGGGCAAATCCGGCCAACCGCCCACCTCGCCCGGATCGTTTATCCGATGTCCATCACAGCCACGGACGTTTTCGATCACCATCGCATCCAGACTGTCCAAAGCTTGGTCATCCCCGTGCCGGGCCCCCACGGTTCCAAGAACGGTTTCGTATGTCGTGCTCACCTCGGCAGGTTCAACCGACAGCGGCTGGTGAGGTTCAGCCACAAGGAATTCGACCGCCGCATCATCCGCAATCTTGCCCTTCACTGATCTGTCGCATAGCAGCTCAATACGGCTGTCCAGATGCAGGTTATCTTGTTCGAAAACCGAGATGCTGAACCCTTTGTCCGCGCCATAAGGGAACACCTCGAATGCGGCGGGGGGCGGCCTGTTCCGTGTACTGGGGCCCGGCAGGACCACGTTTCCCACATAGGCGATCCATGTGTCGCCGTAATGGTTCCAGAACTCACCGAATTGCGAGGTCGCGTCGTAGAACACGTTGTTAATAATGTCGACTTGCCCAGATGGTGACGACTGGATGTCTGGATTTCTGTCGCGGTTATGGGCAAACAGGTTTTGATACAGGGTGACCCGCCCACATTGCCTTGCCGTTCCATCATCGGAACACAGCAGAGCACCTTTTGAATGCTTTCCCTTTGTATGGGTGGACTTATCCAGAGCCAGGGCTGAGATGCTGCGGGCTATCGTGATATCTTCGCTTGGCAGGTTTTCCGTTCCAACGCCCAGATTCTCATCCGTGGCAAATTGGATCGAGACACGGTCAACGTAGATATTCGAACTGCTCTCTATGGAAAGCCCGTCCACGTTCGACGAGGGCTTGTAACTGGGTCCAGGCCGAAATTTGAGGTTCCGCAGCAAAACGTCCTGCGCCTCAAAAATCATCAGGGGTGAATCCAGAACCTTGCCAAGTTTGATCTGCACCCCCTGTCCCGGCGCGGTCTGTCCGGAGATATAGGTGTTCGAAGCCACTTTCATCTGGGTGTCTACAGTGATCGTCCCTGAAATATCGAAAACGCAAACCCGTCCGGAGCCGTCATTTTCGACGCACTCACGCAGGCTGCCCGGGCCGGTATCGTCCAGGGTTGTGATATGAAACACTTCGCCGCCACGCCAACCCGTAGCGTTCTGCCCATATCCCACCGCACCGGGAAATGCGGGCTGATCGGCCACTACGCTATCTGCCACCATGAAACCCGAACACCCGGCGATCACTGCACCCAGGCCGAAGGCTTTCAAGTTACGGCGCATTGCATAAGCCCCCTGTTAGAGTCCGGACCGCAAAGACCGAGGGCCGAAGAGGCAGGAGACAATCTAATCTTCAAACGATCGCTTACTGGCATACGACTAAGAAACCCATGAAACAAAAACAACAAATCTAAGCGGGAATGAAAATCTCATTCCTCACAATAATGTGGACCAACATCGTCGCGTTTTCAATGAGGTGTCTGGGATTGGGGTCCACCAGATACACGCGGCCAATAACATGCAGGCCCTATGAATTGACCCTGCATGCCCGCCGATCTGGTCATTCAACGGCCAATCAAGCTGGAAAATTACTCAGCGGCTTCTTGCGCAGCGTCCAATTCAGCGGCCTTCTTCTCGACCTCTTCAACAATGTGGTCGACCATCTGATCGTTGGACATCTTGTGGCTGGCCTTGCCCGCCAGATACACCATACCCGATCCGGCACCGCCGCCGGTAAAGCCGACATCGGTCATCAACGCTTCGCCCGGGCCGTTCACGACACAGCCGATGATCGATAGGCTCATTGGTGTTTTGATATGTTCAAGACGCTGTTCCAACGCCTCGACTGTTTTGATCACATCGAACCCCTGCCGCGCACAAGAGGGGCATGAGATGATATTAACCCCGCGATGGCGCAAGCCCAAAGATTTCAGAATCTCGAACCCTACCTTGACCTCTTCGACAGGATCCGCAGACAGGCTGACGCGGATCGTGTCGCCAATGCCCATCCACAGCAGATTGCCCAGACCAATCGCCGATTTAATGGTGCCCGAAACCAGTCCTCCGGCCTCGGTAATACCCAGATGGATGGGGGCGTCCGTGGCCTCGGCGATGCCCTGATAGGCAGCTGCCGACAGGAAGACATCGCTGGCTTTCACGCTGATCTTGAATTCGTGGAAATCGTTGTCCTGAAGAATACGGATATGCTCTAGCCCGCTTTCAACCATCGCTTCGGGGCAAGGCTCGCCGTATTTCTCGAGCAGATGCTTTTCCAAGCTTCCCGCATTCACCCCGATCCGGATCGAGCAATTATGGTCACGCGCGGCCTGAATGACCTCTTTCACCCGACTTTCATTCCCAATGTTGCCAGGGTTGATCCGCAAGCATGCTGCGCCTGCCTCGGCGGCCTCGATCCCACGGCGATAGTGAAAGTGGATATCCGCCACGATAGGTACTGGACTTTCGCGCACGATCTCTTTCAGCGCCTTGGACGAGGCCTCATCCGGGACCGAAACGCGCACGATATCCGCACCCGCCTCTGCGGCGGCCTGCACCTGAGCCACAGTCGCCGCCACATCCGTCGTCAGCGTGTTGGTCATCGTCTGCACCGCAATCGGAGCGTCACCTCCGACGGGGACGTTTCCAACCATGATCTGACGAGATTTGCGGCGGTAGATATTGCGCCATGGGCGCACGTGATTAAGGGACATGTGGACGGGTCCAAGACTGTCTGAGTTGATCTTTAAATAGTCAGCCTAACTGGCCACTGCAATGGTCAGATCATTCTGTCGGTGCGGCAGAGCTTTGCGCCTGAAGTTCCGCCACCAGTTGCTTGAGGGCGACGTTTTGCTCGGCCTCAAGATCAGCTACCGTATAGCGTTCGGAAACCGCATCCTTGGACAGAACGACACCTTTGGCGACAGTTCCTGGTGCTCCGACCGGGCCGAAATGGTCACCATTCATCGAGAAATAGACAGATCCGGCGGCACCTGCACGTAGGTTAGGCGGTTCTTCTGTCAGCGGTACCTCGAATGTACTGCCCTGTTCGACGGTTCCAAGCGTACCCTCGAAGATGATACTTCCATCCGCAGCGGTGACCCGCATCCACGCCGGATCAACGGCGACGATTTTCAGGGTCGTATCAATCTGTTCAACCACCTGCGGCAATGCCGGGCGAAGAACCGTATGGACTTCGGCAACCTCAACCTTGGGCGGCTCAGGCGGCTGGAAGGTGCCAACGGTACGCGGGTCCAGTGTAGAAATTGGTGCATCACGGGCAACGAGCACCGGCAAATCCAGGGCCTGTGGGCGATACAGCCTATCCAGAGCCTCAGCCGAGGGGGTGTCGATCAGCGCGACTTGATCTTCGGTAGTGCCACGCGCCGCCTCAAGCGGGTCCAAATCAGACAAGACAACCGGAGCCTGTTCAACCGGGCTTACCTGCACTTGCTGAATCCGGTTCAGGACGGACCATCCGCCATACCCAATACCGCCGATCACAGCCAACAGAACCAGAGACGACCCGATGGCACGCGGCTCGATCTGGCTGACCAACGATTCCCGTCCGGGAATATAGGGAGTGTTTGGCGAGATAAACGGATCGCGCCCCATCGGACCGCGAGCCGGCAAGCTGCCCGAGGTCTTTCGAACCACTGACGCCTCGGCCGACATGCCATGCGCGACCTCAAACCCGCTTTCCTTACAAAACGCAAAGAAAGTTTCGTCGGGGTTCATCCCCAGATAGCGGGCGTAAGAGCGCACATACCCAGCGATAAATCCGGGCGTATCGAAGGCGTCCGGGTCGGCATCTTCTATGGCTGCAATGTAGTTGGCTTTGATCCGCAGTTCGCGCTGCACATCCAGCAGGGATTTGCCCATTGTTGCGCGTTCACCACGCATCCTGTCACCCAGCCGCACCTCATAGTCGTCAAAGCCCTTGGGCCTGACGTCAGTGTCGCCTTCGGATCCGCGCTGTGATCTGCGCCCAATCATCCCTGCTGCCCCATTCTGCCTGTGCGTGTTTCACGCCGTGGTCGAATCATTAAAAGAATGATTCGCGCCGTAGTTTTGTTAGCGTAATTTTAGCACGCGGCATACGAATTGCACACTTTAGCGTTAGGTTAACCGGCAAGTTCGGCGCGATTTAGCGCACAATGTGACCAAAGTTCGTCCATCGCCTGGATCAAACGGTTCATTTCGTCAGGTCCATGAACCGGGGACGGTGTGAAACGCAGGCGTTCTGTTCCACGCGGAACAGTGGGGAAATTGATGGGCTGAACGTAGATTCCATGGTCATCCAGCAGCATATCGCTGAGTTTCTTCGTGTGCACGGGGTTGCCGACAATCACGGGCACAATGTGGCTGCCGTGATCAATCAGTGGCAGGCCCATCCCCTTGAGTCGAAGCTTGAGGATCTTTGCTTGCGTCTGATGCTGCTCTCGCAATTCGGACGCAGTTTTGAGGTAGGCAACCGAAGCTGCGGCACCCGCAGCAACGGCAGGTGGCAGGGACGTCGTAAAGATGAAGCCCGGAGCATAAGACCGCACAGCGTCGCACATTTTAGTGCTGGCCGCGATATAGCCCCCCATGACGCCATAGGCTTTGGCCAATGTGCCGTTGATGATGTCAATCCGATGGGCAAGACGATCACGCTCGGTCACGCCACCGCCGCGCGGTCCGTACATGCCAACGGCGTGGACCTCATCAATATAGGTCAGCGCACCGAATTCATCGGCCAGATCACATATCTCTTCAATAGGGCCAAAATCGCCGTCCATCGAATACACCGACTCAAAAGCGATCAGTTTGGGCGTTGCGGGATCATCCGCTTCAAGCAGTTCGCGCAGATGGGCGACGTCATTGTGGCGGAAGATGCGCTTGGACCCGCCGTTGCGGCGCACCCCTTCGATCATCGAAGCATGGTTCAATGCGTCAGAATAAATGATCAGACCAGGAAACAGTTTCGGCAAAGTGCTGAGTGTCGCGTCATTTGCGATATAGGCGCTGGTGAACAGCAACGCAGCTTCTTTGCCGTGCAGATCGGCCAGCTCGGCCTCAAGCCGTTTGTGGTAAACCGTGGTGCCCGAAATGTTGCGGGTTCCACCTGATCCGGCGCCTGCGGCATCCACGGCCTCGTGCATCGCCTCCAGCACCACAGGGTGTTGCCCCATGCCAAGATAGTCGTTGCCGCACCAGACGGTGATATCTTGCTGCGATCCATCGAGGCGCGTGCGCACCGCATGCGGGAAATGACCATTGCGACGTTCGATATCAATGAAGGTCCGGTACCGTCCTTCGTCATGCAGCCTTGCGATCGCTGAATCAAGCTGAGCAGTATAATCCACCGGTTTCTCCTTAGTTGCCCGACCGATATTACGGCGACCGAACGTCTTCTTCTGCGCAGGATACGAATCTGCACCAGAGCATTTCCCACTGCCTGCTTGATACCGCAAGCACAGTGAACGCTTATTTGATTTGCATCAAATATCCGCTCTGACCCTGACCGACAAGTAAAGTTACGCCCCCTGGACGCGAGGAAACGACGCAGGCACAGCACATTATCTCATCCGGGTTTCCGATATTATACCAGATTCCTGTCCTTGCGGGCTAGACGGCAAAAGTGGCGCTGATAGGGTTCCGGAAAATCCAAATCAAGCAGGAGCCCTCTTATGTCGCTGGACGCTGTTCTGAACCGCATCGACGCCGATTTGCCAACCTCAATCGACCGCCTGATGGAACTGCTCCGCATTCCGTCAATTTCCACCGATCCGGCCTTTGACCAACAGGTCAACCAGGCAGCTGACTGGCTGGTATCTGACCTGAAAAACATAGGAATTCAGGCTGAAAAACGTGAAACCACCGGACATCCCATGGTGGTCGGGCATATAGGTGAGGACAACAGCGCGCCCCATGTTCTGTTCTATGGCCATTATGACGTGCAACCCGTTGACCCGCTGAACCAGTGGAACCGGGATCCGTTCGATCCGGCCATTGAAGAAACCGAAAATGGGCCAGTTATCCGGGGTCGGGGCTCTTCGGACGATAAGGGACAGTTGATGACCTTCGTCGAAGCGTGCCGCGCATGGAAGGCCGTCCATGGCACCCTGCCCTGCCGCATCACCTTCTTCTTCGAAGGCGAAGAAGAATCCGGTTCGCCGTCGCTGGTCCCGTTCCTGCGTGAAAACGTGGCCGAGTTGAAAGCGGATCTGGCATTGGTATGCGACACTTCGATGGTGTCGCGTGGGGTGCCATCAATCGCGTCTCAGCTGCGCGGGATGCTCAAGGACGAATTCACCATCATCGGTCCGCGGATCGACCTGCACTCGGGCCATTACGGCGGACCGGGGCTAAACCCGCTGCGAGAGCTCTCCAAGATCGTCGCCTCGTTCTATGACGACGAAACCGGTCGCGTCGCTGTCGAAGGCTTTTATGACGGGGTTCATGAGGTCCCGGCCGAACAGTTGCGCCAATGGGAAAACTGCGGGTTCGATGAGGCGGATTATCTGAACTCGGTGGGGTATTCTCAGCCACATGGCGAAAAAGGGTATTCGACATTGCAACAACAATGGGCGCGCCCGACGCTTGAGGTAAACGGGCTTTGGGGCGGTTATAACGGCGCCGGTTCGAAGACGGTCATTCCCTCACAGGCGCATTGCAAGATCACCTGCCGTCTGGTGGGTGACATGAACCCTGACGCCTTGCGCGACCAGATTCGCAAGCATGTAGAAGACCGCCTGTCACCCGACGCGAAAGTACAGTGGGACAACGAACTTGAAGGCTCGCCCGCATCCGTCATGAATATCAACCGCCCCGAATTCGAAGCCGCCCGAGGTGCATTGTCCGATGAATGGGGGCGCGAGGCTGTCTTTACCGGAATGGGCGGGTCAATCCCTGTCGTTGGCTACTTCGACACGGAACTTGGCATGGATTCCATGCTTGTGGGCTTTGCCAATGATGATGACGCAATTCACTCACCGAATGAGAAATATGACGTCAAAAGCTTTCACAAAGGCATCCGGTCCTGGGCGCGCATTCTCGAAGCGCTGACCCAGTAACATTTGGCGAGGCTCTGCCTCGCGCTCCGAGGTATTTAGAGCCAGATGAAGATTGGATCCCCTGCTTCATCTGGCCAAAAATACCTCGGGGGAGTCGCCCGAAGGGCGGCGGGGGCAGAGCCCCCTGCCCTGAGTTACATATGGATCGCGCGCCCGTAAGCGTCCAAAACGCTTTCATGCATCATCTCGGACAAAGTCGGATGCGGGAACACGGTGTTCATCAGATCCTCTTCGGTGGTTTCAAGCTGACGCCCGACCACATATCCCTGAATCAATTCAGTGACTTCCGCACCGATCATATGGGCGCCCAACAGCTCTCCGGTTTTGGCATCAAAGACGGTTTTAACCAGACCTTCGGGCTCTCCTAGTGCGATTGCCTTGCCGTTGCCGATAAATGGAAAGCGGCCGACTTTGACGTCATAGCCCAGCTCCTTCGCCTTTGCCTCGGAATAGCCGACAGACGCAACTTGCGGATGGCAATAGGTGCAACCCGCGATGCTTTCGGGTTTGACCGGATGGGCATGTTTCCCGGCGATCAGATCGGCCACCATGACACCCTCATGGCTTGCTTTATGCGCCAGCCATGGCGCTCCGGCAATGTCACCGATGGCGTATAGGCCATCGACACCGGTGCGACAGAATTCGTCAGTCACAACATGGGTCCGGTCGATTTTGACACCCAAAGCCTCAAGCCCCAGATTTTCGATATTGCCGACGATGCCCACGGCAGAAATCACGGTGTCAAAGTCGTGCTTTTCAACCTTTCCCTTCACCTCGATATGCGCGGTGACTTTACCCTTAGCGCGGTCCAACTGCTTGACCATCGCCTTTTCCATGATCTTCATGCCCTGTTTGATAAAGGCTTTCTTGGCGAAGGCGCTGATCTCGGCATCCTCGACGGGCAGAACCCGGTCCATGACTTCAACCACCGTCGTATCTGCACCGAGCGTATTGTAGAAGCTAGCGAACTCGATCCCGATTGCACCCGACCCGATGACCAGCAATTTCTTTGGCATCCGCGGCGGCTGCAGGGCGTGTTTGTAAGTCCAAACCAGATCACCATCCGCTTCCAGCCCGGGAAGCTCGCGGGCGCGCGCGCCGGTTGCCAGAACGATGTTCTTGGCTGTCAACTCTTCGCTGCCCTTGTCGGTCTTGACGGAGACCTTGCCCTTGGCCGGGATCGTCGCCTCGCCCATGACAACCGTCACTTTGTTCTTTTTCAGCAGGTGACCGATACCGCCCGAAAGTTGCCCGGCGACACCGCGCGATCGCTTGACCACAGCATCCAGATCATATCCGATCTTCTCGGCCTTCAGCCCAAAATCCTTTGCGCGCTCCATCAGGTGAAACACTTCTGAAGACCGCAGCAGCGCCTTTGTTGGGATGCAGCCCCAGTTAAGACATATCCCCCCGAGATGTTCGCGCTCGACCACGGCGGTTTTCAAACCAAGCTGTGCTGCGCGAATGGCTGCGACATACCCGCCAGGACCAGCGCCGATTACGATCAGATCAAAAGATTGTGCTGCCATGTTTCCCTCTCGGAGCAGGTCATTTCCAAATTAGTTTACCATTAAACTAATATCAGCCACCCTTCAACACTTAGTCCCCGCGACAAAAGCTACGCAGGGTAAACCCATACGGATTGCAGAGGTTCGAGCCTATACCGCACCCGTTCAAAACGCTAGAAGATAGCTAAGTATCCCAGTTGCTCCATTCTAAATCCATTTACGCGAAAGGCATAACATGGCTAAAACGCTGAAAGATCTGGTCCTCGCCCTAATCAACGCCACGCTTATCCTGGTGGCCTTGTGTTTGTTTTTGGGCTGGAAGCTGACCACAACAGCGCAGTCCCTGATGTCTGATTTTTCACAGAAGGTTCAGATCGTCGCCCCTTTGCGCGAAGAGGTTCAAGGGGTGCGCAGTGAATTGGCAGCACTTCGCACTGAACTCGCGACAATACAAGTCAATGGCGCGCTTGCCGACACCGCCACCGCCCAACGGGTCTCGCAAACGCTCGACCGTCTGAGCCAAATCGAAGATACGCTACAGGTGGCGCAGTCTCGTATCGTTGGGGTTGCCGAAACGCCTGACGCCTTTATCAGCACCGCAATAGAAAAAACGGCCGACACTGTGGCCGACCGTATTATCACAATCAAAGGATGTTCGGTCGAAGGCTAACCTGCGGCCTGAAGCTCTCGGACGGTGGACCCGTACCCGCCCATGTTTACATAGGCGGCCTCATGTTCGGTCATGGGCCGCGACAATGCTTCGTTACGATAGGGGAAACGGCCGAACTTTCGGATCACCTCCCTATGCGCCCTTGCATGCAGCAGGTTGGTTGACTTGGCTCCGTCGATATTCTGGCACATCAGGCGTACACAACGCTCTTGGTCACACAGATTTTCCGAGTGCATCAGTGGAAGATAAAAGAACTGCCGCGCGGGCTCGTCAATCTTCATATCCCAACCCTTGTCGATGGCGCATTTCGCTGCAGACAAGGCTGCCCTGTCAGTGGCGAACGCCTTGCCGCTGCCGCGGAACATATTTCTAGGAAACTGGTCCATCAGAATGATATAGGCCAGTGCCCCGCTGGGGTATGTCAGCCAGAGAGAGAACTTTCCCTCATTAGCAATTTCCCATGTGGAAAGAAATTTTTCGCGGATCTCTGCGTCTAGCGCTTCATCCTCAATATACCAACCATCTGGACCCACTTGATCCAGCCAAAAACTCAATACTTCTTCAGGCCCTACCATTGCCTTGCTCCGTCGTTTTGCCCTCCCCAGGGACGTAACGTCATTTAAGGCTGATTTACAGATTTGTGACAGTAAAAATTTGCAACACTTGCGACATAATTTCGTGTCCTAGGCTACATCTTGCGTTTCCTGATCGGATTCGGCGGCTTCGATAGCCACCTCTTGCGCCAATTCGAACGCCACCGGCGAGGCCGTTGGGTAAAGCGGAGACATGGTGCCCGTCTCATCCACAGGAATCGCCGCACGCTGTGTCATGCGATACATCGCATAGACAGCAGTGGCTGCAAGCAGTGCAAAGATGATCAGGAAAAAGCCCGACGGTCCGAACACGTCATCGCCCATCAACCAACCGGTAATCAGCGGGCCAGCAATGGCGCCCAGTCCATTGATGAAGACCAGACCGCCAGAGGCCGCCGCCATATCCTCATGCTCCAGAAAGTCATTCGTATGCGCAATCAGCAGCGAATACAGCGGGTTAGACATGCCGCCAATCACAAAGGCCGAGGCCAGAAGGAACGGAAATGAAGTCGACCCGAACATCATCGCAGTGGCCGCCCCGCAAGCACCAATGATGCCCGCCAGCATGATCAGGAACCGGCGATCCATCCGGTCCGAGAACCAACCCAGCGGATATTGCAGCAGTATTGCCCCGACATAGAAAGCCGCCACGAAGGTCGAAATCTCAACCAGTGTCAGCCCAGCGCGCGCGCCATAGACCGCCGACATACCAAACTGGGCCGAGAACACTCCGCCCAGCAGGAACATGCCCACGCAGCCCAACGGCGACTTCCCCATCAGTTCACGCAATGTCATGGGCTTGGTCGTGTCAAATGCCGGTGTCGGTGAAATCGACAGCAGAATCGGAGCAAAGGAAACCGAAACCAGAATGGATGCGATCACAAAGGTTTCGTAACCAGCAGGATCGCCAACCAGCATAAGCCCCTGAGCGGTGATGATCCCAGTCATCTGTACGATCATATAAAGCGAAAGCGCCTGGCCCCGGTTCTCGTTATTGGCCGCGTTGTTCAGCCAGCTTTCGGCGGTGACATACACTCCCGAGAAACAAAACCCGATCACGACACGCCCCAAAGCCCACGCGACTGGCTCGGTCAACATCGGATACATGATCATCACGGCCGAAATAAAAGAAGCGAGCGCAGCAAAGACCCGCACATGCCCCACCCGCCGGATCATCTCCGGTGCAAGGCGAGAACCTCCGAGGAAACCTACGAAATAAGCTGACATCACAACAGACATCTGAAGGGTCGAAAACCCTTCGATCTCGCCTCGAACGCCCAGGATTGTGCCCTGTAGGCCATTGCCAATCATAAGCAGGCCCATGCCAAGAAGAAGTGACCACGCGCTGGTAATGACCTGAAGCATAGAGGCCTCCGAGATTGCTAACCTGAACTAGAGATTCGTTTTTATATCAAAAACGGCTTTGAACCAGCTTGTCTACGACATCGAAACGCAACGATCCCGACAACACGCCGCTCAAGGGATCAAAAGCGACCCATCCCCATATGAAAAGAACCGATAGTTCTGCGCAATCGCGTGCTCATAAACCTCTTGCATCCGATCCTGCCCCATCAAAGCTGAAACCAACATCAGCAGCGTGGATTTCGGCAGATGGAAATTGGTGATCAGCGCATCCGTGACGTAAAACTGAAAGCCCGGATAGATGAAGATGTCGGTATCGCCCTCCCAGGGTACGATCTGCCCACTGCGGGCGGCGCTTTCGATCAATCGCAGCGCGGTTGTGCCCACCGGAATGACACGGCCACCTATGGCTTTGGTTTCACGAATTTCACTGACGGCTTCCGCACTGACCCTGCCCCATTCTGCATGCATCTTATGGGTCGTCACATCCTCGACCTTGACTGGCAGAAACGTTCCGGCACCGACATGAAGCGTAACGTAGGAAACAGAAACGCCGCTCGCGGTAAGCGCCTGCATCAGCGCTTCGTCAAAATGCAGCGACGCGGTGGGCGCGGCCACGGCCCCGGAGTTGCGCGCCCAGATCGTCTGGTAATCCGTCTTGTCCTGCGCATCGGCAGGGCGCTTGGCGGCAATATAGGGCGGCAGCGGCATGGCGCCGGCCTGTTCCAGCGCAGCATCGAAATCCTGCCCCGTAAGGTTAAACCGCAGAAAGGCCTGCCCGTCCGCCACCCTATCCAACTCAGCGCTCAGTTGATCCGAAAACCGGATAACCTCACCTGTCTTGACCTTCTTGAGCGGTTTGATCAACGCGGCCCAGGTGCCGTCTGCCTGCGGATCAAGCAACGTCGCTTCGATCGACGCAGAAACCGGCCCTTGCGCACTGTCGCGATGACGCCGCCCGGTGAGGCGTGCTGGGATGACCCGCGTATCATTCAACACCAGCCGGTCACCGGGTCGCAGCCAGTCTGGCAGGTCAAAGACGTGCGCATCCGAGATTGCATCGCCCTCGGCCACAAGCAAACGCGCCGAGGACCGCGGGTTGGCAGGCCGAGTGGCAATCAAATTTTCGGGCAAGTGGAAATCGAAATCGCTGAGTTTCATGGGCGCGCCTTACAGGGTCGTATCAGATTCGGCTATATCCCTGTTCAGTTGTCTTTTGGCGGCGATCCAAAGGTGCGCTTGGGCTCATCCGGCTTGGCTTTCTGTGCATTTGGCCCATCCTGAACCTTCGGCGCGGGCTCCCTTAGAAGGTTGCGCAAGAACAATGGCGCAAGCCCTGACAGAGGGTTGACCGAGACAGAGGGTGATTTCAAAGGGCCGGTCAGAGTATAATTGAACGCGATCACACCCTCACCTTTTTTGGTGAAGACACTTCCAATCGCATTCACCAGATAGATTGGGGAAATCGCGCCACGCAAGTTCAGCATTTCGCTAACCGTGTCGATTGTCCCGTCGAAGGACAATCCCATCGAAGGACCGACGGCGCTGCCGCTGAGAACCTTGATTTCGGTCGGAGTAATCCGCATTCGGCTTTCGATGCTCGAGAAAAAGATGCCTTGCCCAGCCATTTCATCCACAAGTCCAACAAGGCTGATTGCGTTCAGCAAGGCAGCCATGGCCGGGGCGTCATGAATTCGGGTGTTCACGATCTTCATGATGACATCGAAATTCCCGGCCCCGCCGACCGGTTCCAGTTGCAGGTCCAGTTTGCCACCGCGCGCCTGGGTTATCATTTTGGCCGATCTCAGAACGTCACCTGCATCACCAGAGGTCAGATTGACTGCACTGCGCCCTCCGCGCGGGGTCACCTGTCCGCGCACAGCAGCACCGCCGTTTACATTCGCCGTGAACGCGCCGCTGACACCGCCAGTTGTCGCAAATTTTCCCTTGAACCCGGTCAGGGCGATCGTCTCTGTAATCTGGAGGCGATCCAACACTACATCCAGCTCGGGCCCCTGCCCGGAACCACCGCCACCACCTTCGGAGGATCCAAAGGTCGCGCCCCCCAGATTCATCACGCCCCCTAAAACCCTGATGTCGGGCAAAGCTGACCCCCGTGAAATCAGCTCCGCCGGAACCGCTAGCCAGTTCCCCAGCTCGAAGGAGCTGAACTCAACGCGATCGAAAGCACCATTTTTGAAATTAATGGAGGCCAGGCTTCGCAACCCCGCCGCATCCAGCCGAAGTGTATCCACGCGCATCTGATCGCCCAGCGTTGCCTCGACATCCATCGACCCCTTGGTACCAGCGCCTTTGCGCCACCCGAGCTCGGGGATGGACAGCACAACGCCTTCCAGATTCGATGTCGCCGTCAGTTTCGGGGGGCGGCCAGCACCGATGCCCAAGGTTATGTCGGCAACGCCTTTTCCGGTCAGCATACCCTTTGGTAACCCGGCACGCAGCTCGGTCACCAACCGGGGCGAAATCTCGATCTGCCCTTTCAGTTCACTGGGTTTCGGTTCTCGACCCCCAATAGGCTGGCGCCAGGTTGCCTGCAGGGGCACGTCGCCGAAATATCCGTCGCCGCCGACTTCGACAGCGGATTGGTCACCTGAAATAGTCAACTGAGGCGCGCTGACGACAAAACCTTTGACCAAGCGATCACTGTGCACATCACCAATCTTACCAGTAAAGTGAAACTGGGTTTCATCGAACTTCAGCCCCTTCTTCATCGGCAGAGATAAGGTGCCTGACAGTTCCACATCGCCAGAGGCCACATCCACGGGCAAATTTGCCTTTGTCATCAGCTGCAGAGGGGGACGATCCATCAAAGACAAGGCGGCCGTTGCCGAGCCCTTGGCCTTGACGCGCACAATCGCCGGCGAAAGCTTTTTGATCGACGTATCCGGAATAATGAAGGATGTTCCTGACCCGTCTATCGGGCCGCCCTGATCGGCAATGACAACCGCTTTCTCGGCTGTCACGGTAAACCGTTGGTTGATCAGGCTGGCCTGCCCCTGAGCGTCCTGGACCGGAGGTAAAGTTTTGGCAAAGCGGACTTTGGCGTCGTCGAACCCGAAGTCCAAGTAAATGTCCGGCTTGGTGTCCGGCTTCAACCGTAATGCAAAATCGACATCCGAGAGCCGGCCTTCATATAAATTGTCGGACACCCATTTACGCGGCTTTTCGGCAAGTAATTGGGGCCAGTATCTCAGCAACTGGCCTGACTCCAACTCGTCCAGATGGGCCTCGAGGTACCCCGACCAACCTTCGGCTTCACCATTCAGATTACCCGTAGCACGCAGCGTTAGGTTTTCGTCTTCAACCGTCATCTGTCCGAGGCGCAACTCGAACGGGGCCAGCTTCATCTTCAGATCAAGGTCGGCACGCGCCAACTTGAGGGGTTCCGGAAACAGCCCAGCCGGGTTGATGTCGATGCTGCTGAGACGGAGTTGAGAGGTCAGGCTTTCCAGCAGTCCATTCTCGATACCTCTCAAAAAGGCCCTTCCCTCGGCCTGAACGGACCCCCAGGCGGAGACTACAGAAACCTCGTCGAAATCCAGCTCCTGCCGACTTGGGTCATAGCTGAAATAAGCCCTGGCGGATTCAAACGGGATCGGTTTTGTCTCTTGGTTGGCTTGCACCGCGCCTGCCGCAAGGTTCAGGGTCGCAAATAACGGCCCCAGCGCCGCGTTGCCATCAACACTGCCGCGCACCGCGCCCGAGATCGGAGCGTCAAGGACCTGTAACCATGACAAGGCAAGGCTTTGACTTGCAATATCCTCGGCAGGCAGGTCGGTTATGGCAAAGCCAAAGCTTGCCTGGGGCGTTCCAAGTACGCTGGTATAATTTACCTCAATCGAACTGGCATAATCGCGCCCTGTCAGAACAGAGAACCCAGTGGACATGCGCATTTCGTCACCGGTACGGATGATCGAAATATGTCCGCCGTCGAAAACCCAGGCGCGCGACAGGCGCAAATCCTGATAGTCCAGCGTCAACGACTCAAGCTCGACCGACCGCAGGCCCGACAGCAGCGGTGACAAAAAGACATCGTCAGATTCCTCGATCAACTCGATCAATGTCCGCGCCCGCTGAACCGGTGCACTGCCAGAACCGACTGTCAACGAAAGCGCCCCGTCCAAGCCGCGGGTCAATGCGATTTGGGCATCGCGCAGGGTAATCGTGCGCGGCCGGATTTTCCCCCGTAGCAGCCACCGCATCGACAACCGTGTGCGCATATCCGCCACTTGCGCGATCTGTTGTCCCGCCGAGTCGCTTATGGTCACATCCGTCAGTCGCAAACGTGGCAACCAGTTTTCGTTGACGATAAAGCTAGCATCGCCAAAGCGGATCTTGATCCCCCCAAGGCTTTGATCCAGCCGTTTTTCGGCCTGGGCCCGCATCCAGTCAGGCGCGTGCAGCTGTTTGCCAATCAGAAAGAACCAGCCGCCAAAGGCCAGCAGGCAAAGCAACAGGAAGGTTCCGACGATCCCCCACGCAGCGATGCGGCGGCGTGACCGACGGCGGCGGGGCTTCCCGTCCGGGCCTTCTTGTGTATCTTCTTGCCGCGCCAATTTCCGACCCACGCCCTATTACCTGCTTGCACCGCACCATGATGTCAGGCAGCACTTAAAAACCTTTAGCGGAGTTTCCAATGCCCGACGTTACAGACATCGCCCCCGGTTTCACTTTGCCCCGCGACGGCGGTGGTGAGGTTACGCTGTCAGACCTGAAAGGCAGCGCCGTCGTTTTGTTTTTCTATCCCCGTGATGATACGCCGGGCTGCACCAAGGAATCCATCGGTTTCTCGGAACAACTTCAAGCCTTTGCTGATGCCGGCGCCCAGGTTTTCGGCATCTCGCGCGACACGGTGGCTAAGCATGACAAATTCGTCGCCAAACACGGTCTTACGACGCCACTTTTGTCCGACGAAGGCTCGACCGTTTGCGAGGATTACGGTGTGTGGGTCGAGAAGAACATGTACGGGCGCAAGTCGATGGGGATCGAGCGTTCGACCTTTCTGATTGACGCCGACGGTAAGATCGCTCGCATCTGGCGAAAGGTCAAAGTGCCCGGCCATGTGGAAGAGGTACTGGAAGCCGTGCGCGCGCTGTAACCCCTTCACCGCGGTCGTCATCCGGATTATGACCCGCACAAATCTTGAAAGCGGAGTTATCCCGGTGTCGAAAACACTGACCCAAATGGCGACCGAAGTTCTGACCACAGCAGACGGGCGCGAAAAGACCGCCCTGTCCAAGCGCCATGCCGCAGCTTGGTTTGCGGCGCGATCAGGGGACGCTCCTGCGATTGAAGTGGGCACCGCAACACCGCCGTTGAATCCCGCCCGACCGGACAAACCAGATTTGCTGTCCCCCCGGGATGTGCCGAAGCGCCGCCCCGGCTCCGAGGCTGGGCGCATTGCCCTGCTACACGCGGTCGCCCATATCGAACTGAACGCGGTTGATCTGCATTGGGATATCATCGCCCGATTTGGCCATGTCCCTATGCCTATCGGTTTCTACGACGACTGGGTCAAATGCGCCGAAGAGGAATCGCGCCACTTCGAAATGGTCTGCGATTGCCTGGAACAGATGGGCAGTCATTACGGCGCCCTGCCCGCCCATGCGGGTATGTGGCGCGCGGCCGAAGATACAGCAGAAGATTTGATGGGCCGTTTGGCCGTAGTGCCAATGGTGCTTGAGGCGCGGGGTCTGGATGTGACCCCCGGCATGATTGACATCTTCCGCAAGGCAAAGACTGAA
Organism: Ruegeria sp. YTSA226; assembly: GCF_059609905.1. Classification (NCBI taxonomy): domain Bacteria; kingdom Pseudomonadati; phylum Pseudomonadota; class Alphaproteobacteria; order Rhodobacterales; family Roseobacteraceae; genus Ruegeria; species Ruegeria sp. YTSA226. Next base: position 258,640 of record NZ_JBXWMQ010000002.1, on the reverse strand, counting down.
CAGGCCATTGCCGCGCTCGAGGTGATCTACGCCGAAGAAGTCGGGCATGTTGCTTACGGGTCCAAGTGGTTCCATTTCCTTTGCGGACGCGAGAACGCTGACCCAAAGGGTATCTTTCACGATCTGGTCCGGCGCTATTTTCATGGCGTTCTTAAACCGCCCTTCAACGAAGAAAAGCGGGCCGAAGCCGGATTACCGCCGGATTTCTATTGGCCGCTGACCGAAGGCCTGCCGCCGCCCGGCTCTGCCTGCTAGGTCGGCATGCACGGTCATAGCGGTCTTTGAAACATCCTCCAGTTGATGTAATCGGCAATTTCTCGCCGAGAATTGGCGGGATTAACCCTGTTTGTCGTGTGAACTAGTTAACAAACTTGCCCAAATCGGACGTCCCCTCTATTCAGTTGCCCCAAGGGACGGAGACCACTCACAACCGATCCCGAATTTGGGGATCGAGAGGTAAGGCGCGTGCGAACACGTCTGGCAATCAAACTACATTCGCTGCTTGAGCAGCACTTCCCGGAACGCCGGGTCTTTCTGAAATCTGACAATGACACACGGTTCATCCGGCTTAGCTCAGAGACACAAATCTTTGCAGTTGCTGGTGTTGCCCTGTTTGTTGGCTGGACTGCGGTCACTACGGCAATCCTGTTGATGGACAGCATCGGATCAGGCAACTTCCGGGAACAGGCCAAGCGCGATCAGGCGACATATCAGGAGCGGCTGAATATCCTGTCAGCAGAGCGTGACGTGCGCGCTCATGAGGCTCTGATGGCTCAGGACCGGTTCAACGCCGCGCTTGAGCAGATCTCTGCGATGCAATCCGAGCTGCTGGCGTCCGAAAACAGCCGCCGTGAGTTGGAAACGGGGATCGAGGTAATCCAGTCCACCCTGCGCACCACCATGAAACAACGGGAATCTGCCCGTCAGGAGCTTGCGGCGCTGCAACAATCAGATTCTGATGATGGGCTCACGTTGGCAAACACTGCCAGCCCCGAACAGATGGAATTTATGACCGTTGCTCTGACCCGCACCGCGCAAGAGCGTGATCAGATCGCAGCCGACGCCCGGAACGCACTGGATCAGCGGGACGATCTCGAGCTTGAGATCCGGCTGATGCAGGAACGCAGCGACGAAATTTTCCGTCAGCTAGAAGAAGCAATGATCATCTCGGTCGAACCGCTCGACAAGATGTTCCGACAGGCAGGTATGCCAACTGACCGTATCATTGAAGAAGTACGGCGTGGCTATAGCGGCATGGGTGGCCCCCTCACCCCAATTTCCTTCAGCACGCGCGGTGAGGACCTGACCCCCGACGAGATCCGCGCGAACACTCTGTTGCAACAGATGGACCAGCTGAACCTCTATCGTATCGCAGCAGAAAAGGCCCCGTTTGCCAGCCCGGTGAAAGCGGCTGTCCGCTTTACCAGTGGCTTCGGCACGCGCCGTGACCCAAAAACGGGCGGTCGCCGCATGCATAACGGTTCCGATTTCGCCGGTGCACATGGAACTGATATCTTTGCGACCGCCGACGGCGTAGTCACCCATGCGGGCTGGCAATCGGGTTTCGGGCGTCTGGTCAAAATCCGGCACGCCTTCGGAATTGAGACACTTTACGCTCATAACACCAAGTTACGGGTTAAGGTTGGCCAAAGGGTCTCGCGCGGGGATCATATTGCTGATATGGGTAACACCGGACGGTCGACCGGAACGCACCTGCACTATGAGGTCCGCGTAAACGGAAAACCAGTTAACCCAATGACTTACATCAAGGCTGCAAGAAATGTTTTCTAAGAGCAAAATCAACGAGCCCGGAACCAATGCCCCAGAGGCCGCCAAGCCTGCCGCTCCGGCCACTCCGGCAACCCCTGCACCGACGGAAACCAAGGCCAGCACCGCGCCCAAACCCAAGCCACCCGCATCGGTCCTGTCTTCGGATCTGCACATCACCGGCAACCTGAAAACCTCGGGTGACATTCAGGTCGAAGGTACGGTGGAAGGTGACATTCGTGCGCATCTGCTGACCATCGGTGAAACGGCGACCATCAAGGGCGAAGTCACTGCAGATGACGTTGTCATCAACGGCCGTATCGTTGGCCGCGTGCGTGGCCTGAAAGTGCGCCTGACCTCGACCGCACGGGTCGAAGGCGACATCATTCACAAGACAATCGCCATCGAAAGCGGCGCGCATTTCGAAGGCTCCGTTCAGCGTCAGGACGATCCTCTGAACCCTGGCCGCAGCGGAAAACCGGGCGCTAACCCGGCTGCTGACGTCAAACAGTAATCCTGACAGACTGACAGGAAACAAACGCCGCGGGACAGCCTGCGGCGTTTTCTTTTGCAATTCTGACCGAAAGACTTTCACTGATCAGGTTGGTTCCAGGTCGCATTGGCCTCGATCACTTCTGCGACCATCAGCGCCTTTTCGGACAATTCTGGTGGCGTGCCATCATCAAAGGCAAGCTGCTGCATTCTTCGATACATGACTTCAGACGTGTAAAAATCAAATGCAGCCGTGCCGTCCGGGCTTTCCCAGAAGGCCGTGATCCAAACCGAGGGCGCATACCCGTAACACCAGTCCTGCCAGAACCGTTCTGCCAAAGTCGCCGTTTTAGCTGCGGCTACTTGCGCCAAAAGGCCATCCATTGGCCAACCCCCGAGGCGAAACATGCAAAGCGTATCGTCCAGACATTCTTCTGAGCCCCCTTCGATCGCCTTCAGAAGAAAACGTTTCTGGAAATCGTCCAGGACACGCCACTCCTCCGACGACCAGTTCCGGGCCTGTCCCGTCGGATACCGGCTCAGGCTGACTTCGATCCCGACAGAGCTTACCTCTTCGCCACAGGCCAAGACCTCTAGCACACGCGGCAAAAGATAGGCCCAGGTATTCTTGGCAATCCCTCCCGGATAACTCGCTGCAAAATACCAGTCCTGAAGATAGTGCAACGGCAGTTCCTGAATGGGCGGGTGAAAGAAATCAGCCTCGATATCCGGTTCCATGCAGCACCCTTCGCAGACCTCGATATTGCTTGGCTTTGGACGTTTAAAAACGCGATAAGCATCCTGAATGAGCGGGAAGAACGGATCATCCGGCAATAACTTGGCCTTAACCGGCTTATTCGTCTTTGACGTCATCGTAGGCTGAACCCATATTTCCATGCCACACCCATAGGTCTATCTGCCCACTTTTGACGTGGCAAGCGCGCTCAAATACCCCTTCATTCTCCGCCGAATTTCTATGTGTGATGAGTAGCTTCGATATTTCTGTGTTTTGGATTACACTACAGCCCGTTGGTTTTCGGAGGACTTTTCATGTCAACAAAACTCATGGCTGAATTTTTCGGTACATTCTGGTTGGTGCTTGGCGGTTGCGGCAGCGCTGTTTTAGCGGCTGGCGTCGCGGATGTCGGTATCGGCTGGTTGGGCGTATCTTTCGCCTTTGGCCTAACAGTGCTGACTATGGCATTTGCCGTTGGCCACATTTCAGGCGGGCATTTCAATCCGGCAGTCAGTCTGGGTTTAATGATCGGCGGACGGTTCCCGGCTAAGGATCTGCTGCCCTATTGGATTGCTCAGGTTATCGGAGCCATTGCAGCAGCGGCTGTTCTGTATCTGATCGTCAGCGGCGCACCAGATTTCGCCGGGGTCGGAGGCTTTGCGTCCAATGGCTATGGCGAGGCATCACCCATGGGCTATTCGATGATGTCCGCCTTGGTGATCGAGATCGGGCTGACGGCATTTTTCATCCTGATCATTCTGGGCGCGACCTCAAGCGGTGCTCCGGCAGGGTTCGGGCCGATTGCCATCGGTCTGGCGCTGACGCTGATCCACCTGATCTCGATCCCGGTGACCAACACATCTGTCAACCCAGCACGGTCAACCGGTGTTGCCCTGTTTGCCGATGGGCCGGCGCTGGCTCAGCTATGGTTGTTCTGGGTTGCCCCGCTGATTGGTGGCGCGATTGGTGCGCTGATCTGGAAGGCCATGTCTGACGACTGACCCAAGCGCACGCTTACAAAAAGACCCCGGCACCTGATCAGGCACCGGGGTCCTTTTATCTATTCGGTCACGGTGACCTTTTTCATCGCATCCGGCTGGCCGATTACGGCTCCGTTCGGGCCTTCGCCCCGCTTGATCGCATCAACAACGTCCATACCGTCAGTGACCTGACCGACAACAGTATACTGACCGTTCAGGAACGGCCCAGGTTCAAACATTATGAAGAATTGCGAGTTGGCACTGTCGGGATCCTGGGCCCGCGCCATGCCAATAACACCACGATCAAAGTTATAGTCCGAGAACTCAGCTGGCAGATCCGGCCGATCCGAACCACCAGTACCGGCACGACGCATATCGCCACCGACCCGACCGTGTTCAACGTCACCGGTCTGAGCCATGAAGCCGTCGATCACGCGGTGAAACACCACGCCATCATACTGACCAGCAGCGGCAAGGGCGCTAATTTGTTCAACATGCTTGGGGGCAATATCGTCAAACAGATCAACGGTTACGGTGCCATTGGCCCCTTCACCCTCAATCTCGATCTCTAGGCCCGTGGCCAGTGCAGGACCGGCCAACAGGACAAATGCGGCGGCCAGCTTATACATCGGCAGCCACCTTGACGCTGATCATACGATCCGGGCTTGCGGGTGGCTCGCCCCGAACGATGGCGTCCACATGCTCCATCCCGTCGATGACACGGCCATAGACCGTGTATTGGCCGTTCAGGAAATGGTTGTCGCTAAAGTTGATGAAAAACTGCGAATTGGCCGAGTCCGGATTCTGCGACCGAGCCGCGCCCAACGTACCGCGATCATGCGGCAGTTTCGAAAACTCTGCCGGAACATTCGGCAGCGATGACCCGCCTGTGCCTGCACTGCGCAGATTGAATCCGTCTTCCATATCGCCGTGCTGCACGTCACCGGTTTGCGCCATGAAACCGTCGATCACACGGTGAAATGCCACGTTGTCATATTCACCGCTGCGCGCCAGTTCCTTCATCCGAGCGCTATGCTGCGGGGCCAAATCTGGCAGCAGCTCGATGACGACATTGCCGCCCTTCAGCTCGATGATGATTGTGTTTTCGGGATCCTTGATCTCGGCCATGTGGCCCTCCTGTCGTTTATCTTGCGCAAATACCTATGCGCCACACACGCGAAAGCCAAGTGACGCATTGACCTGAGGGCAAAATGCAGGAAAAGAACCGCCTAGATCGGTTGCCAAACACGAGGATCGCGCGATGGGCTGGAAAACACTGGACGATATGGACCTGAACGGTAAACGCGTGCTGGTGCGCGTGGATATCAATGTGCCCGTGGTGGATGGGGTCGTGACCGACGCTACCCGGATTCAGCGCATCGTTCCCACAGTACGCGATATTCTCGCCTCAGGCGGCAAGCCTATCCTTTTGGCCCATTTCGGACGCCCGGGCGGAGAGCGGCGCGAAAGCCTGTCGCTGAAACAACTTATTCCCACACTGGAAAGCGCCTTTGGCGCGCAGGTTCTGTTCGCAGCCGATTGCGTCGGAATCGAGGCCGAGCTTGTCGCAGACACTCTGCAAGCCGGACAAGTATTGCTGTTGGAAAACACCCGTTTTCATGCTGCTGAAACCAAGAATGATCCTGATCTGGCTGCTGGCATGGCCAAACTGGGCGAGGTCTATTGCAACGACGCCTTTTCCGCTGCGCACCGCGCCCACAGCTCAACCGAAGCTATCGCTCGCCTGCTGCCTGCCTGCGCTGGTCGGCTGATGCAGGCCGAGCTGCAAGCACTTGAAAGCGCCCTTGGCGCGCCCGAGCGTCCGGTGACAGCGGTGGTCGGTGGGGCAAAAGTGTCAACCAAGCTAGAGCTGCTGGGCAACCTGATCGACAAGGTGGATCACCTGATCATCGGCGGTGGCATGGCCAACACCTTTCTGGTGGCACAAGGTATCAGTGTCGGCAAATCGCTGGCCGAAACCGCGATGAAAGACACTGCCGCAGAGATTCTTGCCAAGGCGGAAAACTCTGGTTGTCAGATCGTTCTGCCGTGTGACGTGGTCGTTGCAAAAGCCTTCCAGGCCAATGCGCCGCATCAAGTTTTGCCCGCAGACCAATGCCCCGAAGACGGCATGATCCTGGATGCAGGCCCCGAGAGTGTCGCCGCTATCACTGAAGTCATCAGCCAAAGCCGAACCCTGATCTGGAACGGCCCTTTGGGCGCCTTTGAACTGGAACCGTTCGATGCTGCAACGAATGCGGCCGCACTGAAGGCTGCCGCGCTCAGCCGTTCGGGCCAGTTGGTCTCGGTCGCGGGCGGTGGTGATACCGTAGCCGCTCTGAACGCGTCCGGCGCGGCGCGGGATTTCACCTATATCTCGACAGCAGGCGGCGCATTCCTGGAATGGATGGAAGGAAAAACCCTGCCCGGCGTCGCCGCGCTGGAACAATAAATTCAGCTGCACGGGTAATTTTGCGAATCGGGGGATTCACAAGCCGAATCACCTGTGACATAGTGCAGTCAGATGCCAAGCATAATGGCACGACATTGAGGCAGACTTCATACGGCGGTAAACAGAGTGTCCCGTTCCCATCGGCCCGGTTTGGGCTCAGTTGCTTTTTTCTCGGTGGCTTTCATGCTGGGTGTGTATTTCACCTTTGCTGCCGTCCAAGGTGACTATGGCCTGTTTCGACGGGTCGAGATTGCAGCGGAACGGGATGCTCTGTCGCGCGACCTTGCAGCGTTGAGCACCGAAATCGCCGAAATGGAAAATCTGACCCGCAGGCTTTCAGACACCTATCTTGACCTCGATTTACTGGATCAGCAGGCGCGCTCGATCCTTGGTATGATCCGCTCGGATGAGATTGTCATCCGCTGAGCGGGACCAAAATTCTTCGTCGGAAATCCCTGCTGTGGTAACGTATACGTCCCTACCTGAACGGTTTTCCGCGTGTCAAACCACAGCGCAATATTTCCACTCGCCAGAAAGCCTCAAATGTTCTATTAGATAGTTTAACGCTAAACTATCTTGCCGAGAGGGGGAGATCGCCACAATGGCTGCGCGAAAAACCACAAAGAAACCAAACGTTTCTGCGGAAGAACTCAAGACCTATTACCGTGAAATGTTGCTGATCCGCCGATTCGAAGAAAAGGCTGGCCAGCTATACGGCATGGGTCTGATCGGTGGTTTCTGCCACCTGTATATCGGTCAAGAGGCAGTTGTTGTGGGACTGGAAGCAGCCGCCGAAGAAGGTGACAAGCGGATCACCTCTTATCGCGATCATGGGCATATGCTGGCCTGCGGCATGGATCCGGGCGGCGTAATGGCAGAACTGACCGGGCGCGAGGGCGGATTGTCCAAGGGCAAAGGCGGTTCGATGCATATGTTCTCGAAAGAGAAGCATTTCTATGGCGGTCACGGCATCGTCGGGGCGCAGGTTCCTCTGGGTGCCGGTCTGGCCTTTGCCGACAAGTATCAGGAAAACGGCCGCGTCACCTTCACCTATTTCGGGGACGGCGCCGCAAACCAGGGGCAGGTCTATGAGACCTTCAATATGGCCGCGATCTGGGAGCTGCCGGTGATCTTTGTGATCGAGAACAACCAATACGCCATGGGGACGTCCCAGGCACGTTCGACCTCGACCAAAGACATCTACCATCGAGGCGAGGCGTTCGGCATCCCCGGCGAGATCGTCAACGGCATGGATGTGCTAGCGGTCAAAGAGGCCAGCGAAAAGGCCGTCGCCCATTGCCGCGCAGGCAAAGGTCCGTACATTCTGGAAATCAAAACCTATCGCTATCGCGGACACTCGATGTCCGACCCGGCCAAGTACCGCACCCGCGAAGAGGTTCAGAAGGTGCGCGAACAAAGCGACCCGATCGAACATGTCCGCGAGCTGCTGCTTTCCGGCAAACACGCGACCGAGGATGACCTGAAGGCGATCGACAAAGAGATCAAGGAGATCGTCAATCAAGCCGCTGAATTCTCGAAAGAAAGCCCCGAGCCGTCGCTGGACGAGCTTTGGACAGATATCTACGCCTGAGAGGACGATTAAGACATGGCAACCGAAATTCTCATGCCCGCCCTTTCCCCCACGATGGAAGAGGGCACCCTGGCCAAATGGCTGGTCAAGGAAGGCGACACCGTATCAAGCGGCGATATCATGGCCGAAATCGAAACAGATAAGGCCACGATGGAGTTTGAAGCCGTTGATGAAGGGATCATGGGCAAGATCCTGATCGCTGAAGGCACCGAAGGGGTCAAAGTAAATACCCCTATCGCCATCCTCGTCGAAGAAGGCGAAGACGCCTCCGCCCTGCCTGCGGCTGCACCCACAGCCGCAGCGACGACCGAAGCCGCCCCTGCTGCGGTTGAGGCCCCTGCTCCTGTCTCTGCCCCAGCCGCACCTAAGGTAGATCTGTCCCCAGATTGGCCAGCTGATGCCGAGATGAAATCTGAAACCGTGCGTGAAGCCCTGCGCGACGCCATGGCCGAAGAAATGCGCAATGACGGTGACGTCTACCTGATGGGTGAAGAAGTCGCCGAATATCAGGGCGCTTATAAAATCTCGCAAGGTTTGCTGGATGAGTTTGGCGCCAAGCGCGTAATCGACACCCCGATCACCGAACATGGTTTTGCCGGGATCGCAGTTGGTTCGGCCTTTGGCGGGTTGAAACCGATTGTCGAGTTCATGACCTTCAACTTCGCCATGCAGGCGATTGACCAGATCATCAACTCGGCCGCGAAGACGCTCTATATGTCCGGCGGTCAGATGGGCTGTCCCATCGTGTTCCGGGGTCCGAACGGTGCCGCCGCCCGCGTGGCAGCCCAGCACAGTCAGGACTATGCGGCCTGGTATATGCAGATCCCCGGCCTCAAGGTCGTCATGCCCTATTCAGCGGCCGACGCCAAAGGCTTGCTGAAATCCGCGATCCGTGACCCGAACCCGGTGATCTTCCTGGAAAACGAAATCCTCTATGGCCGCTCATTCGAAGTACCGCAGGTGGATGACCTGAGCATTCCGTTGGGCAAGGCCCGCATCTGGCGCGAGGGCACAGACGTGACCATCGTCAGCTTTGGCATCGGCATGCAGTTCGCACTGGAAGCCGCCGACAAACTGGCCGAGGACGGTATCAGTGCCGAAGTGATCGACCTGCGCACCATCCGCCCGATGGACACAGGCGCAATCATCAATTCGGTGATGAAAACCAACCGTCTTGTGACCGTCGAAGAAGGCTGGCCGCAAGGCTCGGTCGGCAGCTACATTTCATCGGTGGTGATGCAGGAAGCGTTTGATTACCTCGACGCGCCTGTCATCAACTGCACCGGCAAGGATGTTCCGATGCCCTACGCAGCGAACCTCGAAAAACTGGCGCTGGTGACCACCGACGAGGTGATCGCAGCCGTCAAACAAGTGACCTACCGGTAAGGGAGCAACAGACAGATGCCCACCGAAATTCTGATGCCCGCCCTGTCGCCGACCATGGAGGAAGGCACGCTTGCCAAATGGCTGGTCAAAGAGGGCGACACAGTCTCCTCCGGAGATCTGCTCGCCGAAATCGAAACCGACAAGGCCACAATGGAGTTCGAGGCCGTTGACGAAGGCACAATCGGCAAAATCCTGATCCCTGAAGGAACCGAAGGGGTCAAGGTCAACACCGCCATCGCGGTTTTGCTGGAAGAAGGCGAAAGCGCTGATGATATCAGTGCAACGCCTGCAGCGGCTCCGGCGGCGGCGCCAGCCGCCATGGGCAACGAGGCCTCCGCTCCAGCGGCGTCCGAAGCGCCCGTCCCCGCCCCGGCAGCGCCGGTCAAGGCAGATGGCGGTCGTATCTTCGCCTCGCCCCTGGCTCGTCGCATCGCTGCGCAAAAAGGTCTCGACCTAGCGCAAATCAGTGGATCCGGCCCACATGGGCGTATCGTCAAGGCGGATGTCGAAAGCGCAACCGCAGCCCCTGCTGTGGCGGCTGCCCCTGTACAGGCCGCATTAGCACCAGCCTCCACAGCCGCGCCAACCGGCCCCTCGACGGATATGGTCATGCGGATGTACGAATCCCGCGATTACGAAGAGGTTAAGCTGGACGGGATGCGCAAAACCATCGCCGCGCGCTTGACCGAGGCCAAACAAACAATCCCGCATTTCTATCTACGCCGGGATATCAAGCTGGATGCACTGCTGAAATTCCGCGGTCAGTTGAATAAGCAACTTGAGGCCCGCGGCCTCAAACTCAGCGTCAATGACTTCATCATCAAGGCCCTGGCCAATGCGCTGCAACAGGTGCCCGAATGCAACGCCGTCTGGGCGGGAGATCGGGTTCTGCAGCTGAAACCCTCGGACGTGGCCGTTGCCGTCGCGATCGAAGGTGGCCTGTTCACGCCGGTCCTGCAAGACGCCGACACCAAGTCGCTGTCAGCGCTTTCAACCGAGATGAAGGACCTGGCTGCCCGTGCCCGCGAACGCAAGCTGGCCCCGCATGAGTATCAGGGCGGCACATTTGCGGTCTCGAACTTGGGCATGTTCGGCATCGACAATTTCGACGCTATCGTGAACCCACCGCATGCGGGCATTCTGGCCGTCGGCACTGGCGCAAAGAAACCAGTTGTTGGTGACGATGGCGAACTGACGGTTGCAACAGTCATGTCGGTTACGATGTCGGTCGATCACCGGGTCATCGACGGTGCCCTCGGTGCGCAGCTGCTGCAGGCGATCGTCGACAATCTGGAAAACCCGATGGTCATGCTAGCCTGATATCTGGCTAAAAAAGGCCGCCCTCTACTGGGCGGCCTTTTTCTTTAAGAACCTTCAGATCTAGTGATCTTTGCCCAGCATATGATCCATCGAGATCGAGGGCTGGTCACATCCAGCTTCACCGACGATCTTGGCCGGAATACCGGCAACAGTTTTGCATGGTGGCACCTCTTGCAGCACCACCGAACCGGCGGCAATCCGGCTACAATGGCCCACTTTGATATTGCCCAAGACTTTGGCGCCGGCGCCGATCAAAACGCCATCACCAATCTTGGGGTGACGTTGCTCCTCTTCTTTTCCAGTCCCGCCCAGCGTGACCGAATGCAACATCGAAACATTGTCGCCAACGATGGCCGTTTCACCGATCACGATGGAATGAGCATGGTCGATCATGATCCCCTTGCCGATTTTGGCAGCCGGGTGAATGTCGATACCGAAGATTTCAGAGGACCGCATCTGGAAGAAATAGGCCAGATCATATCGCCCCTTGAGCCATAGCCAATGGGCGACGCGGTAGGCCTGCATCGCTTGATAACCCTTGAAATACAGAATCGGTTGCAGAAGACGGTGGCAGGCCGGGTCCCTCTCGTAGACCGCCATCAGGTCTGCGCGGGCGGCCTCAATCAAATGGGGATCGTCAGCATAAGCTTCGTCCACGATCTCGCGCAGAACCATCATCGACATTTCGTTCGAACATAGTTTTGCGGAAACGCGATAGGACAATGCTCTGGTCAGGCTGCGATGATGCAGAATACAGGCGTGCACCAATCCACCCATCAGTGGTTCATTCTCGACCGCGGCCTGAGCCTCGGTCGTGATGCGATCCCAAACGGGATCTACAGGTGTGACATGACTGCGCTTTTCCAACATGGCTTTTGATCCTTTGCTGCGCCTAGAATGCCATTTAGTGGCTAAAACGCCAAACGCAAACCCGTGATCGGCAAAGCAACGAAAATGAATGAGGCTGACCTGAAGCAAATCAACGAGAAAATCCGTGCCAGGATGGACGAATTGGAGCGCCAAGCGCAGGCCGGGAAAGATGCGCAATCTGTTGTTGAACTGGATCAACAATCTATCGGTCGTCTGAGCCGGATGGATGCGCTACAGAACCAGGCCATGGCCAAGGCGCACCAAGTCAATCGGGACCTGGAATTCCGACGCCTTTTGGCCGCGCTGAAGCGGATTGAAAGTCAAGAATACGGATTCTGCGAAGATTGCGGCGAGCCGATTCCAAATGGCCGACTTGAATTGGACCTCGCCGCAACCAGATGTGTCAGCTGTGCTTCTGGTTAATGCGGAACCGGATCAAATGACGCAGCACCGTCTCAAAACACCGGCAATACTGCAGATCATCGAATGAGGGTTCGGCGGCAAGGCGCCGGTTTCGCGCCGCAGCCATTAACGAACCGTTGCCGAACAACGGGTGTAGCCGCCCTGTTTTACTTACATGGCCATCAGCCGTTTCAGCTTCGGCAATCATACGTCGGCATAAACGGTCACGCTGATCGGGCGGCGCGTTCAACAAAACACGCGCCGCCGCGCTGACATCTCCGTGCAATACGGGCCGCACCGCGCCTATCCGACCTGCAGCCTGACAGGCAATCCGGGTCCGTAAGCCGCAGATATCTGCGAAACCGACACCTCATAAGACCCTGTAACAGTATCCGTGGCCTTCATGGATGACGTATAGTGCCAATCCGGCTGGGCAACGACCTCTTCGCGGATCAGGCTACCATTCTGCCGGACCTGAACAAGGTAGGCTTCGGTTTCTTCATTCAACGGCACATCCAGCCCGGACCAGTCATCGCCATCCAGACGTGTCCGCCGCACCCATGAGAACACGTCCCTCGAGCTGGATTGCTGCACGCGAAGATGAGAGGGGGCATAGGGCCGCAAACCATTGCCTTCAAAGGCCTCGACCAGATGCTCGTAAGAGGGATCTTCATACCCTCTGGTTGCAGGGCCAATGCGATAATGTTTGGTCAGGCCACGTTCCGACCGCAACAACCCTGTCTGGAAGACACGTTCGTCCAACAACACGAACATTGACCCTTCGGGCCAGAGATCGGGCATAATCGCATCTGTCCCCAGCTGACCGCGCAACCGCCCGGACACGGAGTAGGCACCTGTCGATTGCAAAGCCGCATCCGCGAATTGGAACACCTCCCAGTTGTCCGGCGTTCCGTCGCCAATCGCCGCAAGATTTGCCCCGCTTAACAAGGCAGACCGTGGACGAGATTCCAACAGGCCATCTACCAGATTGACCTGCAAGGCATCGCCCTCGTCCCAAAGTCCGGCACTGGCCCTTCGCATCGGGCTTTCGGTGAAACCTATGACGGTCTGCCCTGTAATCACCTGTTGCAGCACATAATCTTCGTCTCCGGGTGCGGCGTACACCGCAACGCTTCCTGGCCAGGGATCTGCTGCAACCGCAAGATATGGCGCATGCGGCACTTCGGAACCGGTGATCAGAGGCAGGTCCAAGAATACCGGCAGCACCGGCACCGGAGCGACAAATGGCTTCGTCGTAACTTCATCAGCGGGGGTATCTGGCGGTGTGTAAACGCCGGGCTCGATCCTGACAGCCTCGGCCAGTTGCATTTCGGCCTGTTCAAGCCTGTCAATGCGATAGCGCGCGTCCTGCCCACCACTGACCAGCCGCACAACATCCCCTGCCCCGACATTCAAAAGCGAAGGCGGTAATGCAAACCTAGCCGTTTCACGCGAGACACGCGCCTCACTCAGCCAGCGTTCCACCGTTTGACGCCCCTCGGCCCGCGTCATGGACAACGGCATCTCATTTACCGATACCGAATGGGTTTCATCATCAGGCAACACAGCCTCTTCCGAGGCTATTTCATGGTCAGCATCAGACTGAACAAAGCGCAGCCTGACACGGCCAGACATTTCCGCCTCAGCCTCGCGACGATATTCCACGTGTCCGTCAATGTCCGAAGTGATGGCCAACTGCTCTTCATTCAGGGTCAGGGCACGTGCGCCATCCCGCATCTGAAAGATCAGCTTTCCTTCGCGTTCAAGCGCATCGAAACCATACCGCAGCATGAGCGGTTGCAATGCCGAACGGGCATCCGAAACCTGTTCAACCGCATAGCCCTGAACGGTACCGTAAAGACCCGAGACATCAATCTCGGTAACGCCGGCTGCATGGCAAAGTTCGGTCACAACAGAGGCCAGCGTTCGTGAGCCGGAACGCCCATTAAGCCAATGGCCGCGGGCATAGTTTGCCCCATCGCTCCATTGGCTGCGCAGGTTTGGAAAGGTCGGATAGGGCCGCGCATCCCACGCCCAGACATAGGCATTGGACACGTCCACCATCGGGCCACCATAGCTGGATGAAACTGGATTGATATCTGCGTCCGACCAATAGCCAAGGACCGCCCTGAGGTATTGCGCCTGCAGAAAGTCGTCCCGAAACCCGTTTGAATATTTCGGCAACCCGGATTCTGAAGATTTAGGATCCAGAAACTTGTTGGGCTGATTGGTGCCTTTGTCTACTGCCGCACAACCGAGCTCAGTGAACCAGATTGGCTTGGACTCTGGCAACCAAAGAGTCGGGTTATCGCTGCGCACACCATTGATTCGCTCGTGATGCGGTTGTGACCACCAGTTGCGAACGTCCTTATAACGCCAGATCCACGGCTCGTTATGGGTGCCGTCTTCGATCGGTGTGCGGATTTGTGCCGCCTCTTCTTCGGGCGAGGCATAATACCAGTCATAGCCTTCGCCACCTTCGATGTTCCCACGCAGATAGGAAAGATCGTAGATGGATTTTGCGCCGGCATCCGCATCCACGTGATCTTCACCGTCCCGCCAGTCGGACAGAGGCATGTAGTTGTCGATACCGACGAAATCTATGTTGTCATCCGCCCAAAGCGGATCGAGGTGGAAGTAGCGATCCCCACTGCCATCATTTGGCTGGTAGCCGAAATACTCGCTCCAGTCCGCCGCATAACCGATCTTTGTGTCTGGCCCCAGAATACTACGCACTTGCCCTGCCAAAACGCGCAGCTGCTCAACGGCCGGAAATCCGTTTAGGCCACGAATCTGGGTAAGACCACGCATTTCCGAACTGATACAGAAGGAGTCCACCCCACCTGCCGCCTTACACAAGGCAGCGTAGTGAAGAATAAATCGGCACAACCCCCATTCCTGCGGGCCAGAGTAGGAAACCGTGCCGTTTCCGATAACAAAATCATCCGCTCGCGCCTGACCAAAGAAATCGGACACCTGAACATCGGCCTCAGCCATCTGGTCCGGAGACCCGTCCCGCCCAGGCGCAACGCTCAGGGTGATGCGACCGCGCCAGGGAAGGTGGGGCTGATCGCTGGCGTCTGACCACGGATCGGGCAATCCGTTTCCACCGATCTGATCCATCAGGATAAACGGGTAGAACATGACCCGCTTCCCCTCTTGCTTAAGGTGTTGGATCGCTTGAATGACCGACGCGTCCGCTGGTGTCGCGCCATAGACGGGCTCGTTATTTTCCTGACGAACGATCTGGGCGGTTGCCCTTGTCAGCCCCGCGACACCCCAGGGCATATTTTTGCCTTCGATACCATTTTGCAGAACCTTTGGTTGTATCTTGCATTGACCGCATCGCAGATCACTTCCGAACCAGGACACAACCAAAGAGGCGGCTTCACAGCCCGGAAGTTCACTTTTCAAGGCTTGTGTGGACGTCACGAGATCAGGCAAACCAGAGGTTGAATTCACATTGGCCGCCCAACTGCGGCCGCGGCCTTTTGTGTAATTCACCTGCTGGGACGCCAGTGCATATTCACCGGTCCCAGGCATTAGCGCCACGCCTCGTACAATACGTGACAAGGAATTTTCGGTATCAGGCAAACCAGGCTGCTCTTGCCGCACGACCTCGAACGAGAACTGCGGGACGCGGTTTCCAAAAGCGCCCAGCTTCAAATCTTCGATCACAATATAGGCGGTGCCACGATAGGCCGGGACATTTCCAGTACCTTCGATTGCTTCGATCAACGGATCGGGCAGCTGATCGTCGGTGCCAGGATAGACGCGCATATTCAAACTGCTGCGCTCAATCTCTTCGCCATCCGCCCAGACACGCGGCACGTCAGATATTTGCCCCGCGCCCAACGCGACCGCTAATGAAACTGAATAGCTGTAGCTGTTGGTGGTCGTTGTAACCTCGGGCTGCTTGGGGGATCCCTTGCCACCCCCAACCGATTGCGTGGTAGAACTGGTGCTGCGGGCTTCCAGAAAATCCGAAGCCCAGATAACCTGCCCCCCGACACGCATCCGACCAAAGATGTTGGCGACAGCGGCGCCCTCGCCCGTCTGAGTAAGGCGAAAACGGTCCAATCGGCCCGTTTCTACAACTTCGCTGCCGCTGCCCATGACCGACTGGCTCATCAAACGCTGGTCGATGACACGCCCAAGAGTGGCACCAATGGCACGGCCGATAACTGCCGTGGACAGGCCCGCAACCGTCCCGCCAATGGCCCCGCCAACTGCGGCACCCGCCGCAGACAGTAATATCGTCGCCATCTAGATATCCTCCGTGGGGAACTCAAAACAAGAAACAACCCGCCGTCGCCACGGGTCGCTCAGGGCGCTTTCAACAACGCCATGTCCGGAATAAGCGTGAATGAACCGAGGGATGTCTCGACAGGTGCTGACAATCCCCAAATGCTTGGCAACGCCACTTTCCCGCATACGAAACAGCAACACGTCTCCGACAGAAAACCATGCCGGGTCTTTCTCGATAAGATGGCGGCGTGCTGCGGCCCACATACGCTCTTCGCCCTGTGGTTCAGACCAATCCATGCTATAGATCGGGACGGCCTCAGGTTCGTGCCCAAGCACCGCCCGCCATACGCCGCGCAGCAGGCCCAGACAGTCTGTTCCGACCCCTTTGACAGAAGCTTGATGAACATAGGGGGTACCAAGCCAGCTTCGGGCCTCATCAACAATGCTTTGCTTTATCGGGATCATCGTCTGCTGCCTCCGCGGTTCGCCCCGTTGTTCTTGGGAACGGCCATCACCCAATCTTCGGAAGGCAGGTCAGGAAAACCTTGGAAATTATTGATATTATTGAACTTCACACGACAGGTCGCCATGCGCTTGTCACAACCCGCGGTCAGCCTTACCTTGTCGCCCTCGGCCAATCCTCCGCTGATTGCAGACCACAGAACGACCGATCGACCTGTGTCGGTCTTTTGGTCCTTCTTGACCGCCCCCCACAGCCCAGCCGCACGGCCTGTCAGCACATCAAGCCGCCCACGTTCAAACCATGCCTCAAGGTGAGTTTCCGCCCCTCGCAGCTGCAAAATACTGCCCCCCGTCAAACCGACGATTTCGGCTTCGTCAGAATATCCCGGGGCATCGGTGTTGAACCCGCACGCCTTGTCGCCCAGCACGGCTGTGCAGGGCTTTTGGTAAATCCGGCCCAAAGGTCGGTTCAACTTATCTGTCAGGCCCCGCAGTTCGGCATGAAAAGCCCCACCTGCCCGTCGCAATTCACCAATTGATCCGCGGAACTGCAACATTCGCTGCGATGGATCGGCCCAGTTCACAAGCCATGCCCGCACCTCGGCCCCGTCGAAGCGACCGGATTCGATATCCTCTTCGGTTACTGCGACATCCGATAACGCACCCATTGCTTCCGAGTTATCAATGGACAGCCCCGTTGCCTGCTCGATCGCGGCCGCCGTCAGACCCGAACTTGCATTGAAGTCCAGGCCTTCAAAGCTCAGCTTCAGGTCATGGTCGGTAAAGCCAAGCTGAACACCGTCTGTGCGCGTAATCGCCCAACACCGACAGGTCGTTGTCAGACCGCTCTGCAGATGGGCCTGCAGGGCCTGTTTGTCACCAGCCATCAGACACGCACCTCGACCACTGGCACGTTCGGAACGTCCCCTGCCTGAAAACTCGCGACACTTGTCTGGATCTTGTCGGTGTCAAACCTCACTGGCACATCGAATTCAAAGCCGGCGGTGATATCAACCCGTTCAGGCGGAGGCGAATAGAACGTGACCAACCCCGAGTTCAGATCCACCTCGAAGTCGACACCTTCACGCATCTCATCCTGCTCGACGCCCACGCGGACGGTTCCCAATACGGGTTTGACGACCGGCCTTACATAAGTGAATCCACCCGAGGAATAGGTTTTTACCAGCTGGAATTCTGTCGCTACACCATCACCTTGCGCAATGATCTGGTCGCCTTGGGCAACTTCGCCCGTAGCCGCACCAGATTTGAAATCGGACCAGTCTTTCCAGCGAAATCCAAACATCTGCCCCTGCCTCGCCTCGAAGAAGGAGATCAACGTTTCGATGTCATCCAGGGACCGCATCCCCAAACCGGCATCATAGCGCCGCCGCGAATGCGCCCAAGGGGTATTGCGCTCTTCGAACCCGTTTGCCAGCGTCACAATATCCGTGCGCCTCTCGGGCCCACCGACCGAACCAAAACTCAGGCTGGCCGGAAATCTCACTTCGTGGAAATTCATGGTCTGCTCCCTGATCTACCTATTGCGATTGCCACGGCCCAGCGCGCGGCTCATCTGGGCCGCGATCTGGCTTTGGCTTCGACGAAAACCCTGCACGTCCGGGGTGGTGATGTTCATCACCACGTTCACCGCAGAGCCGCCGCCAGACATGCGCACACCTAATTTCCCATCGGTACCGCGGGCCAGCGGCATGATGGCCTCGGGGCCAGCCTCGCCCATCAGCCCGGTGCCCCCACGCATTGGAAACGTGGTTGGACCGCTGATCACTCCACCGTTGGCAAAGGGCATCACCCGTCCTTGGCTGAAGCTGCCGCCGTCAGCAAAAGGAAGAATGCCCTTCACAAAACCTCCGATCCCATTGGCTAGAAGGCCGCCGAAATGATCCGTGACCGGTTTGATCGCAGCAGAATAAGCGGTGCGGATCATCGAGTTCTTCAACACGTCCAGCGCATCGGACAGGTTCATTCCGTCCATCACGACTCCATCGAACGCCCGTCGCAGGCCACCGGACATGCCACGCTCCAGCGTCGCCACATCCTTGCCCGTTTCCTCAAAGGCTGCTTTGATGCGCTTCATCTGCCCATCAAATGCCGCGGCCATCGACGCCGCATCACCCAACGAGTCGCCAAGCGCCTCGCCCCGCTCCTGCAGGTCTTCCAACCCGTTACGATCCGTCATCACGCTCTCCTTTTGTCTTGTCCGGATAGGCCGCCAGCAACGCGTCCAGACCCATTCTGTTCATCGAAGGCATGCCCGCGCCATGCCCCAGCATCAGCCGCAACTCGGCCGGGGTAAGGCTCCAGAATTGATCCGGTGTCAGGCGTAGGCTGAGGTATCCGACCCGCATCAATGCGGGCCAGTCGAACCCGCTCATGCCTGCCCCGGCACCATGAAGGCCCTTGCCAACAACTCGGCCGCAGCACACGCGCCGTGCATTGGCCCGCCCTCAATCTCGGCACTCAGCAGATCGGCGCGGGTGACATTGGCCCCGCCCCCCCGCAGCCCGGCGACGATAAGCGCCAGAACATCACCGCTGGAATAGGCGCCGCCTTCGAACCGTTGCACCAGTTCAACCAGTGTCCCTGTGCCCAACTCCCGTTCCAGTTCCGCCAAAGCGCCCAACGTCAGCTTCAGAACCCGTTGCTCTCCATCGATGGTCAGTGCCACCTCTCCCGTCCACGGATTGGCCATCGTTACAGCGCCGTAAAGGTCAGAGCACCGGCGCTTGCCATGCTCATTTCATAGGTCGCTTCACCATTGTGAGAGCCCGCATATTCGATGCCGGTCACCTGGAACGCACCTTCAACAATCCCGAAATCCGGGATGATGATCTGAAAACCAGGTGTCTCACCGTCAAAGAACAGCTGTCGCGCGCGCTCATCCGTTCCCGCGTCCTTGAATACGCCCGAGCCCGAGATCGAGGCCGACTTGACCCCCGCGCCCGACAATAGCTCGCGCCAGCCACCCTGGCTTTCCAGGCTGGTGACATCGACACTTTCCGCATTGAAACTGACCCGCGTGGCACGCAGCCCCGCAATGGTCTCGAACAGGCCTGAGCCGTTCATATCCACTTTGACCAACAGGTCTTTTCCGTTCTGGGCAGCCATTTACTCTCTCCGTTGATTACTTAATCGTCTTCCACGCGGGCGCGGAATCTCAGGTCGATCTGGCGGATCGCGCCGCCCGTTCCGGTCCGACGGGCCGAGGCACGTTCGAACCACAGCCCGACCAATCGGCCTCGATCCAGGCTCAGCCCTGCACTGTCCAAGGCGTCACAAATCGCCCCCGCCAGCGTTTTTGCTGCACCGAACCCGGCAGCTTCGGACACGACGGACACCGTGAAACGATGGATGGCACCGGTCCCCGATCGGTCCGAGGCATCGCGCACCTCTTCCGGGCCCAGCGTCACATAGGTTCGCGGAACTGAACCCGCTGGAACGGCGTCATAGATCGCTCCACCTGAAAGAGTGCTGATCTGTGTGTCTTCCGACAATTTCTGGTAGATTGCCGCCTGCAACGCGGCTGAAACGCCATAGCTCATACCGCCACCTCCTCATCCGCAAAGCAGATCAGGTACTGGCCGCGCGGGTCTCGCTCGGCGACGGCGCGGATAACGAAACGGCGTGTGCCTTCCGCAAACCGCTGATCCGGCGAGGGGCGCATGCTCGATCCTTCTGGCTTGCCACGAACCACAATCCGGTAGCCGACACGCGAAACCGGCAACCCTGCAACATTTCTCTCTGACCCGCTGCGCGCAGTGACTTCGGCCCAAACCGAGCCCAAGGCGACCCATGTTTCCAGATACCCACCGGCGCCATCAGCGGTGCGCACAGAGGATTCAAGCAACAGTTTTCTATTCAGCCGGGGTGCCTTCATTGGGCCACCCCTGCACCAAAACGAACCACACGATAGCGTTGGATCAGGCTGGTCACGCCAAAGGGCATACAGCCGGCACCCAACGTGGTCTCATCCCGGTATTCATAGTAATGCGCGGCCAACAACAGAACCGCCTGCCCAAGATCTGCCGGCAAGTTTGACCATTCCCCGGCAATACCGGCGATAAACGCGATCTTCACGGATCCGCCGGTCGAAATAGCGGGCAAGACAGCCCCGGCAGGGCGTATCCGCGGGCGCTGGCTATCGCGATCCAATCTGTATCTGTCAGACGAAACGGCGGTTTCAGTACCCGCTGCATCCGTCAAACTGACCGTATTGATGGTCGAGACCGGCGCCACAGGCAGCACTTCGCCCGCAGGGTCACGCCAACTGTTAAGGCTCCAGGAAAACTCACGCGTGATAAGTACCTTCCCGGTACGCGCCTCAATCGCAGCAATCGCCGCCCTTAAGAAGCCCTTGAGCACTTCATCCTGCACGCTGGCACCAGTAAAGCCTGTTCCCAGCCTCAAATGCGCCTTGAACTGATCCACCGGCAGCGCCGCATCCGCGATGGCGGTTTCTTCGATCAACATCATCCATTCACTCCGCAATCTCGGACCCCTCCGGGGCCGTAACTTCAGGAATTGACGGGCACGCGCCGCCCCACGTTGCTCGGACGGAGGGGAGCAGCTAGACAACGCAGGGGTCTCACCCCGACCCGCGCCCGCCGCCCCGAGGGGCGAAGGCCCCCCGGGATTCAGCCCGCTTTAGGCGGTGCCGAATTTCACGAGTTTGATCGCAGCAAAGTCGCTGACATCACCGCCGACGCGCTTGGTCGCATAGAACAGAACATGCGGTTTGGCGCTGAAGGGATCGCGCAATACGCGCAGGTCCGGGCGCTCGGCGATGGTATAGCCCGCCTGGAAGTCACCGAAGGCAATCGAGAAACTGTCGGTTCCCGCATCCGGCATATCTTCGGCGATCAGCACCGGATAGCCCATCAGACGTGCCGGCTCACCCGCCGCCAGACCGTCCGACCACAAGAAGCGGCCATCGCTGTCTTTCAGCTTGCGGATCAGACCAGCAGTTTTCGAGTTCATCACGAAGGTTCCGTTGACCCGGTACTGCGCACCCAGCGCATAAACCACGTCCACAATGGCATCCGCCTCGACACCGCCATCGATGCCGGTGGGGACATAACCAATGTTACCCCAATCCCAAACATCGTTGTCGACCTTGGCGTGGTTCAGAATACCCTTGGGTTTGTCCGCACCGTCGCCGTTGATAAAGGCCGAGGCCTCGGCGCGTGCAAACTTGTCCGCGATACGGCCGGCCAGCCAACCCTCGACATCGAACGCGCTGTCATCCAGCAGTCGCTGCGAGGCTTTGGGCAGTGCGCTCAACTCGTGCAGCGGGATCGAGATTCGGTCAATCGACGGGGTGCTGGTTTCGCTCGCCGCAGCATTTTCATCTGCCCAGCCCGCACCGACATCCGTGTGGTCGATCAAAACATCGAACGAGTTCGCCTCGACATTTACGATCGAAGCAATCGAGCGGATAGAGGCCGTAGATTTCAGCACCGATTTGATGATCTCGGCGGTTTGCGGGTCAATCAGGTACCCACCGTCACTGTTCACAGCGCTCGAGAGGGATTTCACCTCCATCTCAAGACCACGCAGGCCGTCATCCTCACCCGAACGCACATAGGCATCAAAGGCCTTCTGATGCGGTGCGCCTTCCTCGATTGAGGCTGCAAGATGCGGGCGTGCCGCGATGGTTGATTTACGATCCAGCATGGTCAGTCGCTCTTCTGTCTGTTGCAATTTTGTCTTAACTTCAGCCTTGAGGCCCTTGAATTCGTTCACGAAGCCAGTCATCGCCTGCTTCACCTCCTGAACCAGGGGCACACCCTCTCCGGTCAAGGCCGGGGTTTCGGTCTTGCTCATCAGCACTTCCTTTTTGGGGGTGAGGTTTCGGCGCGCTAGGTTCGCGCCAGTTCCTGCCGGGCGTGATCAAACACCTCGGCAATACTGCGCCAGGTGTTCTCGGCCTCGGGGTCCACCCCCTTTGCCGCCACCCGCGCACTGGGCAGCATCGGGAACGTCACCAGCGACACCTCCCACAGCTCCAGTTCGGTCAGGACCCGCTGGCCCTTGTCATTCTTCACGGCGCGCTTGGTACGATAGCCAATCGACAGGCCATCCATTGCGCCCGCCCGGATCAACTCGGCCGCCTCGCGGCCTTTTTGCGTGCTTTTCAGCAGACGGCCCTTGACCCACAGGCCCCGGTCGTCCTCGCGCACCTCGTCCCAAACCCCGATGGGTTGCGCCGGATCGTGCTGCCACAGCATCTTGACCCTTTGGCCCGCTGTAGCCAGCCCCTCAAGGGAACCGCGATACGCACCTTTCTGCACCACGTCACTGCCCTGATCCACCTGTCCAAACAGGCTGGCATAACCTTCGATCACCGCGTCCTGGGTCACCGAAAGGCCCTCTCCGAACCGTGCGAACTTATGCTCCAAATCCATAATCTTCTCCATGTAACCTGCTGAATTCATGGTGTTACTGAAAGGAATGACTGAAACGCCTGCGCTAGGATCACCGCTGCCACGCCATACACCGTCAGCCACAACCGCCTCTCCAGCCGCTCCATCATCTCTTCGATCTGATCCAGCCGCCTGCACAGATGTTCATGCTGGATCTCGGCCACCCGCTCATGCGCGGCCAGCCGCAAGCCTGGCGCGCAATCGAATGGCGGATATCCTTCAGCCATCTGCACGCTCCGGCAGCCCCAGCAAGGCGCGCTTTTCGGCATCGCTCAGGAATTCGGCCCCATTGACCCGCGCCCATTGCGCGTCCCGTTCCGCCGACAGCGCAGGCACCTGATCCAGATCGGGCTTCAGCACCAATTCCTCACCGGAAAAACCCGCCAGCCACTCCGACACCGCCGCCGCCACCCGCGTCACCAGAGGCAGCACTGTCAGGCGATAGAACGCCCGGTTGGCCTCCTGATAGTTCGAATAGGTCGCGTCGCCTTGTATCCCCAGCAGCATCGGCGGGACCCCAAAGGCCAGCGCGATCTCGCGGGCGGCGGCTTCCTTGGTCTTCTGAAACTCCATGTCCGAGGGCGAAAAGCCCATCGGCTTCCAATCCAACCCCCCTTCCAGAACCATCGGACGACCAGCATTCCGCGCCCCGCGATAGTTCTGCTCAATCTCATCGGACAGACGCCGGAACTGGTCCTCGGCCATAACTCCATGGCCATCACCGCCCTTCCAGACCAGCGCCCCCGAAGGCCGCGCCGCATTGTCCAGCAGCGATTTTGACCAACGCGACGCGCTGTTATGCACATCAATCGCCATCGCCGCCGCTTGCATCGGCGAGAACCCGTAATGATCATCTTGCGGGTGGAACGACTTGATATGACAGATATTTTCCGCCGCAAACCGGTGTTTCTTGCCGCCCACAGCGTAATCATACGCCTTGGGCCAGCCATCCGCTCCCGGCACCACGCTCATCCGATCGGATCGCAGCACATGCAGCTCAACCGGCAGTCTTTCCTCGACCTGCACAGCCTCAACATAGGCATTGCCCGACAGCAGCAACTGCCCGAACAAGGCCTCCATCAACTCTGCCCGTCCCTGCGCCGCATTAGGACGCCGCATCAGGGACAGGATCGGATGCGTCTCATACCGCTGCGCCTGATCCTGCAGCACCAAAGGTAACGCCGCCGCCGCCTCGGCAATCAGCTTGACCGAGCGAAACCCCACCGGGTTCCCCGAAAACCCCGTCCGCGTCAGCGATACAGCGTCCCGAGGGCTCCACGCCACGCGCCCACCGGTTTGCCATGCAACCACGGGTCCGGCTGCACTTGCCTTTGCTTCGGGCGCTTCCTCTGCCGCTCCACGACGCAAGAAATCGAATACCATGTCCAGATGCTCCTTTCTGTCGCCGCTGTGTCCGGCTTGTTGAAAGGAGTTATGACGCAGAGAAGTTTATGCCTCGGGAATAGAACGTACGGGGGTAGGGCAACGGGTTGGAATTCTTACTAATTCACAACGCAGAAGCGAATAGAGTGGGTAGAAAAATCAATTTGGCGTTTACGGTCTCGCAAGAAAAACATGCCCCTGAATTTTGCCGGACACCGGCCCTTTACCAAACAGCTTTTCGATGTCGGCGGCGGCGGCGTCTGTAATTTCAGTCAATGAGCCCGCAGCACGTTCTTCCAACTCATTTCTAAGCGGTGTCCCCTGGCAGTAAGCCACTGCCGGAGCTTGCGGATTGCTCGCTCGGCTTTGCTCGGAAATGGTCAGTGTTTCGATATCCGTAAAACCAGCTTCCTTAAGATCATCGACAATTGAATCAATATTGCCGTGCCCATGGGGTGTTCTTGCTAAAAACACTGGGGGATCTTCCGGGAAAAACCGAGATGCCGTCTTCGTCACGCAATGCGCAAACTCGTTCTCTTCGATACTGTCCCAAACATTGAAGATAAAACACCCGCCATCCTTCAAAACACGAAGGGCTTCCTTGTAACCAGCTACTTTGTCAGGAAAAAACATCACCCCAAACTGGCAACAGACAACGTCAAATGTATTTGTCTCAAAGGGCAACGCCAACGCATCCGCCTGCTTCCATTCTATTCGATTGGCTTTCGGTTGCTGCGTTGACGCTCTGTCCAACATCGGTTGATTTAAATCAGTAACCACATAACGAATTTCGTCGCTCAGCAGCGGGGCCAACGCACGTGTTACTACTCCGCTACCCGCGGCGGTCTCCAAAACAGCTTTGGGTTTGGTATCAGCGACTCTCTTTGCCAAGTCTGCGGCATAAGATTCGAAAATCAATGGAACCAGAAATTCATCATAAATGTCTGGAATTGAGCCGGTGAAGTTTTTGTCACTTGTAGACACTACGAAATCCCTCCCCGACCCTGTGGTCGCAAAGGGTGTATTCCTAGCATAAATCGCTGGCTACGTCACTTCGGACCGCGATCAGTCCTTCAACCGCCGCTCTCCGCCTTTTTTTATCCTCACAAACTCCGCACCCTAGGCCGCCGATACGCCCCCGCAGGCCCTACAACCAACTCATGCAGCGCCCAGACCAGCGCGTCGACCCGGTCGGGCGAGCCCTGCCCTTGATACCCCCGCGCGGTCATCTGACACATCTGCTCCTCCAGCGCGTCCAGCCCGGCCACATGCGCCACCCGCCCCTGCTCGTACAGGGCCGACACAGGCTCCGCCCGCGCGAACTTGCCGCGTGACGCCCGCACCGCGCGGTACGGGACCAGAGGGTCCACCTGCCGCACGACCTCTTCCACCAGCTGGCCACCCTGATTGACCTCAGCCACCAGCCGTTCACCCCCGAACGCATCCATCGCGTCAATCGCCGCCTGCGCCCAGCCCGCCGGGCCAACGCCCTGCACCGTCCGGTCAGCCAGCACATAGGCGCGCCAGTCCTCGGGCGGCCCCTGCAACCGCACGCCCACGACCACGATCCCACAGGCATCCGCATCCGCCCCCGCCGTCACTGCCGGGTCCAGCGCCACCACGATGCGATCCAACTCGGGCACCTGCGCACAACGCGCTGCCTCTAGCATAGAACCCGTCCACAGCGCCCCCTCGACATCCGACAATAGCACCCCATCCAGCTCCTGCCGCCCCAGCCGTGTACCGGCATAGCGCGCGCGCACCTCGGCTAGAAACGACCCCGCCAAATTGGCCCGGTTCGCCTCGGTCGGCGCATGGGTCTGCACCGTGGACGGCGACGCCAGCAGATCCTTCAAAACTTTCACATTGCGCGGCGTGGTTGTCACACAGACCCGGGGCTGATCCCCCAACCGCAAAGCAAACTGCAGCATATCCCATGTCTCCCCAGACTTTTTCCACTTGGCCAGCTCGTCAACCCAGGCCGCATCGAATTGTGGCCCGCGCAACCCCTCAGGATCATGGGCCGAGAACGCCTGCGCCTCGGCCCCATTTGGCCAGACTAGTTTTCGCTCTGACGCCTTCCAAATAGGTCGACGATCCGGTGGTGAGCATTGCAATATCCCACTATCGCCAAAGATCATCACGTCGCGCACCTGATCAAACGTCTCGCCAAGCAGAGCCACCCGGCGCGCCTTACCCGTGTCCAACGGCAAAGACCCCTCGACCATAGACCGCACCCATTCAGCCCCGGCTCGGGTCTTACCGGCTCCGCGCCCGCCCATGATCACCCAGGACCGCCAGTCACCTTCTGGCGGCAATTGATGCGGCAGCGCCCAGAACTCAAACAGGAAAGGGAGGGCGCACAGCCCCCCCTCCCCGATCTCACTCAGAAATCTGTCCTGCACCGCAACAGGCGCGGAGGCGAGCCAGCCTGCACCCGATCTCAGATCGTGCCCGATCAAGGTCGAGCGCATAGCCCCCTTGAACAACTCCGGCTTGTCTGTGATGTTGTTCGACAAGGCTTGTCTCCACTTTTTGGCAACTTCGGATCAGCCCCTCAAGCTGTCCCAGTTGCTTACCTGCACCAGCAATATCTGCATCCTCCCCGGCACTGATCTGCCTGCGCAGTTCTTCCGCTGCTTTGCGCAGACCGCGAATGGATGTCTCAAGTGACTGCAACAAGTCAGCCGTTTGGAAAATCCGCTCTTCCGGGGTAATCAATGTCATGTTTGCGTATTGACCTCATGCGTGAGTTTTCTCCGCACGAGAGAAACGAAAAACGGCCGCCGGATGTTACCCCGAGGCCGTTGCTCACTTCTTCTAGCATGACACAGTTCGTACCAAATTAAGTTCGAAAAGTCAATGAATTGCGCAACACCCACGCAACAGGGAACGTTCGGTGCAGGTTAACAATTTCTTCCCCGCGCGCGTCTTTAGCTGCTGCCAGTCAAATCCTGTGCCAGCATCAGCGCATTCATATCCGGATCATAAAACGTGGCCGTGCTGACCATTCCTTCGATCGTTTCCGTCGCACCGTCGAATGCCACCCCTGCATCCTCTAACGCACTGCGCGCGGTGGAGATATCGGCGACCTCAAACACTGGAACACAATTTCCCGGTGAGGGCTCGGCCTGCTCTCCTAAACCCAATGTGACGCCATCCACATTGGTGCGCATCTCACTCCAACCCGCCTCATCTATGTGATGGGAAAGTTCAAACCCCAATTTGTCGCTGAACCATTCGGCGCTTGCATGGCGGTCCCGAACCGAAATTGCAAGGGTGATCGTGTTTTTCAAAGAAACAAGGGGCATCAATCTTTCCTTTTGAGCTAAATTATATTAACTATACTTTATGGACATTAATTTGCTTGTCAAGCTGACCTCCCGAGCTTGGTCGCTGAATATTCTGGCACTCATGCATTCCGGCACTCCTGGCAGGCAGGCCGCTCTGCTTGCTGCCACCAGCGCAGGAAGAACTGCCTTCGCGGCAAGTCTGGACCATCTCATACGCCTCGACCTGATCGAAAGGAATCCGGGCCACGGGCACCCATTGCGCCCTGAATTCCGATTAACCCTGCCGGGGATCGAAGCCGCCAGTATGGCCAGCGCAATCGTAAACGCCGTTCCGGATGACACCAAGTTCAAGCTCGTCCGTAAATCCTGGACCGTCCCGATCCTGGCACTCACCGGCACTCCGCACCGCTTTTCCGCCATCAAATCGGATTTGGTATCGATCACGGATCGGGCGCTGTCGTCGTCCCTTCAACAGCTAGAGGCGCTCGACTGGATCCGACGGGACATTGAAACTGCCGCGCGGATGCCCTTCCCTACATATCGAGCTGTAAGAACAGGTTTTGCGATCAACCAAGCGGTCAATCTCACTGCTTAAAGGTTGCAGACAGCCCACAACGATCCTTTTCGCCGGATGTGATCTATAACGCACAGCTTGACATTCCGCCCCGCAACCTGCATGAGCGCCTTAACAAAGCGCTGACGCGTGAGCATTGGCAGGTCCGACCTGCTCCACAGCGCTCGATTCACCCCATAGTTCCCCTTCACGCAGGGTTCTGAATGCGACGGCCGGATGCCGCAGGAAACGCCTGTGCATCCAGAGTCTTAGCGTAACCCTGTTGGCATCGCATATTGCGCTGCTGATTTATGTCGCCCGTGGTGATCCAGTCGCCGGGGGCAAAAAAGGAATGATATTTGTTCGACTTTGATATGCTGGGCCTGGCCCCGGCCCTGAACGACGCTTTGAAACGCGCCAATTTTTCACAACCCACTCCGATTCAGAACCAGGCAATCCCCATGGCATTGCAGGGGCACGATATTCTGGGCCTTGCCCAGACCGGCACCGGCAAGACGCTGGCTTTTGGCCTACCTCTGATCGACCACCTGCTGGCTCAGACCGGCAAGCCTGCGCCGAAAACCGCCAAGGCTCTGATCCTTGCCCCGACCCGTGAACTGGTCAACCAAATCGCAGATAGCCTGCGCAATTTGACCACGAATACGAAGCTGCGTGTGGCGACAGTTGTTGGCGGTCAGTCCATCAGTAGGCAGATTTCGTTTCTGGCACGCGGCACAGACATTCTGGTTGCCACCCCTGGTCGTTTGATCGACCTGATGGAACGCAGAGCAGTCGACCTCGGCTCGGTACGTCATCTGGTACTAGACGAAGCCGATCAGATGCTGGACATGGGCTTTATTCATGCTCTGCGCCGGATTGCACCGCAGTTGGGCACGCCCCGCCAAACGATGCTGTTCTCTGCCACTATGCCCAAGCAGATGGAAGAACTCAGCCAGGCCTACCTGACAAACCCGCAACGCATTCAAGTGTCCCCTCCGGGTAAAGCCGCCGACAAGATCACCCAATCGGTTCATTTCCTGAGCCGCGCGGAAAAACCGAGCAAACTGCGGGAGATTTTATCTGCGGACAAAGAAGCTCTGACGCTGGTGTTTTCGCGTACAAAACATGGCGCCGAGAAGCTGATGAAGGGTCTCGTGGCCGACGGCTTCAACGCCGCCTCGATCCATGGCAACAAAAGTCAGGGACAGCGTGACCGGGCGATCAAAGCTTTCCGCGCAGGCGAAATAAATGTCTTAGTGGCAACAGACGTGGCCGCTCGCGGCATCGACATCCCGGGCGTTGCCTATGTCATCAACTACGACCTACCCGAAGTGCCGGATAACTACGTCCACCGCATTGGCCGAACCGCCCGTGCCGGTCGCGAAGGCGAGGCGATCGCTTTCTGTGCACCGGATGAACTGGATCAACTGAAGCAGATTCAGAAACTGATGAAAATTGAGGTTCCGGTCGCCAGCGGCACAATGCCCGAGTTCGCCGAACCCGCAAAATCGCGGAAAGGCGGAGGGTTCCGTCGCCGTGGTCCAAAACCGCAAGCAGCTAACAAGTCGGGCAATCCCGGAGGCCCAAAACGTCGGCGACCGCGTCGATCCTCCGCCGCCTAAATCTAAAAGGCGCCGCTATTAGCGGCGCCTTTTTTAATTTCCGGTGCTTTGGCGCTCGGCCTCAATCTCACGCCATTTGGCGACGTTTCGATTATGCTCATCCAGTGTCTCGGCAAAAGCATGTCCGCCGGTGCCATCTGCAACAAAGAAAACAAAATCAGTCGCTTCGGGCGAAACTGCGGCTTCAAGACTTGCAAGACCAGGATTTGCGATAGGTGTTGGCGGGAGCCCATCAATCACATAAGTGTTCCAAGGCGTTGCACGGCGCAGTTCGCTGCGGCGCAGGCCTCGGCCCAACGTGCCCTGCCCCTTGGTGACACCATAGATTACAGTCGGGTCCGTCTGCAGCTTCATGCCTCGCTCAAGCCGGTTTACAAATACGCTAGCGACCTGTCCACGCTCATGCGGAACACCAGTTTCCTTTTCGATGATTGACGCCAAAATCAGCATCTCTTCGGGGGTATTGATTGGCAAATCATCCTGCCGCCCTTCCCAGGCGGCGTTAATGCGCAGTTGCTGCTTATCCTGCATCGACTGCAGGATTGCCGCCCGATCGGCACCTCGCACAATGTCATAGCTGTCCGGTGCCAGCGCCCCTTCGGCCGGTATTTCAGGGATTTCCCCCGTCAACGCGTCGATCTGCTTAAGACCCTCGACCACTTGCCAGGATGTAACACCTTCAGCAATCGAGACCCGGTACCGTGTGTCTGAGTCTTCGCGCTTTTGGGTATAAGCCGCGGGTATTTCTTCTTCCGCTACATCGAACGATGCGATTTCATCGAAGTCCAATGTTGCGGGGTTCAATTCGCGTACACGGGTTTGTATGCGGGTTACACCGATCCGGTACTCAATCTCGGATCCGCAGGTACTGGCCCCGCTCCGCGTAATCTCATCAATGATCTGCTCCATCGAAGCACCCTCGCGGACCAGAAAGCTGCCTGCCTTCAGCTGAGGTGCCTTGTCGGTATAATCCGCCGCCATACGGAATATAGTAGCGCTGCTGATCGCGCCCTGATCCTCCAGCTGTCGGCTGACCTGCGTCATGTTCGAGCCACGTTCGACCTGCAAACACATCGCAGTTTCCAGAGGGCCCGCATTCTTGTATCGCGCCTGCCCCCATAAAATCAGTCCACCGGCAAGAAACAGGCCGACCACCAGGATGGTCAGCATGTTGGAGGCCATCGCGCGCCACATTTAGCTGACCTTTCCGAAGATCACACTTGCATTGGTGCCGCCAAATCCAAACGAGTTTGACAACGCCACATCAATCTTGCGCTCACGCTTGGCATTCGGAGCCAGATCAATCGGTGTCTCGACCGCTGGGTTGTCCAAATTGATCGTCGGTGGCGCAACCTGATCGCGGATTGCGAGGATCGAGAAAATGGCTTCGATCGCGCCTGCAGCGCCCAACAGATGGCCCGTGGCCGATTTGGTCGAACTCATGGTTACATTCGCCGAATGCTCGCCCAGGAGACGCTCGACCGCACCCAATTCAATGGTATCGGCCATGGTCGATGTGCCATGCGCGTTAATATAGTCTAGGTCCTTCGGCTCCAGCCCCGCGCTGCGTAGCGCTGCGTTCATAGAACGCTCTGCGCCATCGCCGTCCTCACTGGGTGCGGTGATATGATAGGCATCACCGGACATGCCATAGCCCAGAACTTCGGCATAGATTTTCGCGCCACGCGCTTTTGCGTGCTCGTACTCTTCCAGAACAACGATGCCCGAACCTTCACCCATGACAAAACCGTCTCGGTCGACGTCATAGGGGCGGCTGGCTGCTTTGGGGTTATCCGCGTATTTGGTCGACAGCGCCTTGCAAGCGTTGAATCCAGCGATACCGATTTCGCAAATGCACCCTTCGCCACCACCGGCAACCATTACGTCAGCGTCACCGGCACGGATAATGCGGCTTGCGTCACCAATAGCGTGAGCACCGGTCGAACATGCAGTCACAACCGAATGGTTCGGGCCTTTGAATCCATGGCGGATCGACACCTGACCCGAGGCCAGGTTAATCAGCGCGCCTGGAATAAAGAAAGGCGACACCCGTCGAGGGCCCTTGTCACGGATCAGGTTAGCCGTTGCTGCAATGGAGCCCAGCCCACCGATACCTGAACCGATAAGAACACCAGTGCGCAAACGCGCCTCTTCATCCTCGGGCAGCCAGTCGGAATCCTTGCAGGCCATTTCAGCAGCTGCAATCGAGTACAGAATGAAGTCTTCGATCTTGCGCTGCTCTTTCGGCGGCATCCAGTCGTCAGGATTGAACGTCCCGTCGGTGCCGTCGCCTCGCGGAACTTCGCAGGCATACGTTGTGGTGACCCCACTTGCCTCAGCATCAAATTGCGTGATCGGGCCTGCACCGGATTCCCCATCCAGCAACCGCGACCATGTTTCCTCGACCCCGCTGGCCAATGGAGTGACCAACCCAAGACCGGTTACAACGACTCTGCGCATAAAATGCCTCTTGCCTGCTTCCTGTTTGAGAAACGCTCATACCCCGGGCCGGGGTGCGGGGGCAAGAGCAAGGCGCAATCATCATACAAGCAGATTGAGCGGAACATCTACAGTATACACTCTTGCAATGCGGCTCCTGGCCAGATGAAAGCCCGCCCTTTCACTGGACATGAAAGGGCGGAACCTGTTGTTTTGGAAGAAATCTTACTGAAACGCCGCAACCGGTTCGTGCGCTGTGCTGGCAACATTCAGCGCATCTGAAAGCTCGAGCGTCTTTCTGAACAGCGCGCGGCCAACCAAGGCGCCCGAAATATTCGGGATATAAGCCAACCGCGAGATATCATCTGTCGTGCGGACCACACCGCTTGCGATGATCGGTGTGCGAGATGTCTCTGCCAGCCCCGAGATCAGGCCCAGCTGTGCCTCAACGTCTTCCATGTCGCTATCGATATCAGTGACCAGAATTGCCGCAAACGGCGTTTCTGAAAACGCTTCGATAAAGGCCTCTGGTGTAAACGCACTTTGACTACGCCAACCGTCGGTCATCACTAAGCCTTGCCAAACGTCTACGGCCAGAACGATTTGGTCCGGATAGAGTTTGGCCAATTCTTTCACAAGATTTGGATCCCACGCAGCCATAGTGCCGATAACAATCCGGCCTGCGCCCTTGTCGATCCAGTGCTCGACTTGCTCGCGCGTTCTCATACCACCTGCCAACTGCACAGGGATTTCGGCAGAACGGATGATCTCTTCAACCAACTCCGAATTGGTATCGCGCCCTTCAATCGCGTCAAAATCGGTCAAGTGCATCCACTCGGCTCCAGCATCGGCCCAACTGCGTGCCGTTTCTGCGGGATTCACGTGCCAAATCATGGCCTCATCCAGACGACCCTTGTCCAGTGTGACACAGCGGCCGTTCTGCAGTTCCATCGTAGGGTAAATCCTCATGAGCTTGCTCCTCCGCTCAATCGCAACGTCAATAGAGGATACCATACCCTCAACCCTATCGGCGAGAATTTCCAGTTTCGGCAAACCAAAGGCAATTTGCGGCACGATCAAGGAGAAAGGTTAAGCCAGTTTGGGCGGCCCGTTTCTTTTCAGCAGGTTCACCTGACTTCCCATATAGTCGCGCTCGGCCATGAGCTCATAACCCAGCTTTGCCGCCAGATTCTGCGACGCGTGGTTTTCAGCATCAATCAGGGAAACCAGTGGTCCAGGCATAATTCTGTCAAACCAATCATGTGCGGCCTGTGCCGCTTCAAAACCAAATCCCTGCCCCTGGGCTTCTGGTGCCAATAGCCATCCGGCCTCGGGAAAGCTGTCGAAGTCGTCGCCTAACCCTCGGTTACGATAGAAAAAGCCAGCTTGACCTATCATCTGACGATTCGACTGTCGAAAGACGGCCCATTGGCCAAAACCGGCCATCTGCCAGTGGCCGGCATTCCTCAGAAAGGATTCCCACGCTTCGCCCCGCGATAGTGGTTCCCGGCCAAGATGGCGCACAACACAAGGGTTCCGCCAAATCTCAGCGTAACGACTAAAGTCGTCGGGACGCATAGCGCAAAGCATCAGACGTGCCGTATTTATCATCGGGGTGGATCGTAGCATGCCCTGCCCGCTCAGAATTTCCTGCCTCGCGTAAATGGTTGCGGGTCAATAGCTATCTGGCAAGCGCGAATTCCGGCTGGACAAAAAAAACGGCGCCTCCGTTGCCCGGAAGCGCCGTTTTAGCGGATAAAGAAGGTCTTAAGACGCTTCAGAGATGAATTTGACGGCGTCGCCAAAAGTTTGGATGGTTTCGGCTGCGTCATCAGGAATCTCGATGCCGAACTCTTCTTCGAAGGCCATAACCAGCTCAACAGTGTCCAGGCTGTCTGCACCCAGATCGTCGATGAAGGACGCGTTTTCGGTCACTTTATCTTCTTCAACACCCAAGTGCTCAACAACGATCTTTTTAACGCGATCTGCGACGTCGCTCATGTCTATTCCTCATTTCATTTCAGGGCATAGTGCCCGGTTCTGCCCTTGCCCGCTCAGGCTGGCCTTGATGTGCCCGTTCTGGGCGGTTTAGGTCCCCGATTACCGGGTAAGTAGAAGGTTGACCATCCGGCCAGCCCCTGCATATGTGCGCCGCCTATAACACAGACAACGCCCGAGGCAAACGCTTTCGCGCCCACCTCGATCCGCGCTCACAACATGGCCATACCGCCGTTCACATGCAAGGTGGTTCCGGTAACATATCCGGCTTCGGCACTTGCAAGATACAGCACAGCCGCAGCAATTTCCGAGGGGTCACCCATGCGACCGGCAGGAACCTGCGTCAAAATCCCAGATTTCTGATCCTCGGTCAGTTTGTCGGTCATCGCAGTCGTAATGAAACCGGGTGCCACCGCATTGGCGGTGATTCCACGGCTGGCAACCTCATAGGCCAACGATTTGGTCATGCCCACCATGCCTGCTTTGGATGCAGCATAGTTGGCCTGACCCGGGTTCCCTGTCGCACCCACCACCGATGAGATATTAATGATCCGGCCCCAGCGCGCTTTCATCATGCCCCTCAAAACACCTTTGCACAGCCGGGCAGTAGATGTCAGGTTGACGTCGATCACGCTCTGCCATTCTTCATCGGACATACGCATGAACAGATTGTCTCGCGTGATCCCGGCATTATTCACCAGGATATCAACCGATCCCATTGCCTCAGCAGCCTGCTTCGGAAGGGCTGTCACCGCCTCGGCATCACTCAGGTTGCAGGGCAGAACATGGGCGCGTTCACCCAATTCGTCGGCCAGAGCCTGTAGCGGCTCAACTCGCGTTCCAGACAAAGCCACAGTTGCACCGGCCGCATGCAAACTTCGCGCAACTTCGCCACCGATCCCGCCCGATGCACCGGTGATCAGTGCATTCTTACCTGTCAAATCAAACATTCGGTTTTCCTCTTGATGCTCGGTGTCTTACGATTCGGCCTGTGTCACATTCTGCACGTCATCAGGCGTACCGACAGCTTTACCAACGATCGCACGGTCAATTTTGCGAATCATACCGGACAGAGCTTTGCCCGCCCCGATTTCCCAAGTTTCACTCACGCCTTGCGCAACCATGTACAATACGCTTTCGCGCCAGCGAACCGAACCTGTGACCTGCTCGATCAGCAACCCACGGATCAGATCGGGATCTGTGACAGCCTCGGCCCGCACATTGGCAATCAATGGCACGGCAGGAGCTTTGATTTCGACATTTGCCAGGGCTTCGGCCATGACATCAGCGGCAGGTTGCATCAATGCACAGTGGAAAGGTGCGCTGACGGGCAACATGACCGCGCGCTTGGCGCCTTTTTCTTTGGCGATTTCGGCGGCGCGTTCCACGGCAGCCTTTGCGCCTGATACCACGACTTGTGTGGGATCATTGTCATTGGCAGCCTGACAAACTTGACCCTGCGCAGCTTGGTCTGCAACAGCGCGCACAGCATCAAGATCCAATCCAAGAATAGCGGCCATTGCGCCCTCTCCAACGGGAACCGCACTCTGCATCGCTTGCCCGCGGGTGCGCAAAAGGCGCGCCGTATCAGCGACCGACAATGCCCCTGCCGCAGCGAGCGCGGAGTATTCCCCCAGCGAATGCCCAGCGACAAAACCAGCATCCGCAATCGAAATCCCATTGGCCTCCAGGGCTCGCATCGCAGCCATCGAGGTCGCCATTAGCGCTGGCTGCGCGTTCTGGGTTAGGGTCAGGTCCGCAATATCACCTTCCCAGATCAGATCGCTCAGCTTTTCCCCGAGCGCCTCGTCCACCTCGTCGAATACAGCCTGTGCAGCCGGATAGGCCTCGGCCAGAGCCTTACCCATACCGATAGTCTGGGCACCTTGCCCCGGGAAAACAAATGCGCGTGTCATTGCAACCTCTTGGATGACGTTAGGTTGCCGCGGGGTGTAAACCGACAGACCGCGCGGCACAAGCTTTGCCTGATCTCTGCACTTTGGCACCGGCTCTGTGCATCCCTTGCTATTGTGTCCTAGGCTTGTAGCGGTAGGTTGTTGCATACGATCCACCTTCCGGAGCCTCAGATGCCTTCGTCAAACACCTTCTCAAGCTATGGAAGCGTAACCAAAACTTTTCACTGGCTGACCGCGTTACTTATCTTCACCGCATTCCCTCTGGGGTGGGTCGCCAACGGATTGGCCCATGCGATTTACGATCCTGCAATAGCCACAACCGAAGATGACATTGCACGCGCCGCCAGCCTTTTTTCTCTCCATAAAACCGTCGGGATCACTGTTTTCTTCGTCGCGCTCGCGCGTATCTTGTGGGCGATAACGCAGACCAAACCCGGCCTATTGAACGCCGAGAACAAGCCCGAGGCCTTTGCAGCTGAAACCGTGCATTGGCTGCTTTACGCATCTTTGGTTCTGGCCCCACTGACCGGTTGGACCCATCACGCTGCCGCCGAAGGTTTCGCTCCGATTTTGTGGCCCTTCGGACAGGACCTACCCCTTATACCAAAATCCGAGTTTCTGGCAGAGCTGACCGGAAGCCTGCATTGGCTGTTCGTCTGGACACTGGCCGGGTCAGTCGCGCTGCACGTCACCGGAGCGCTAAAACACCACATTATCGACAAAGACAGCACGCTGCGTCGAATGATGCCGGGCGCCTCGGATGCACCGGAACCGCCAGAGCAAAGCCATTCAATGACGCCCGCATTGGCCTCTTTGGCCATTTGGGGTGCCGTTCTGGTCGGAGGATGGTCAATCGGCGCGTTTGACCACCAATCTACAGCTAGCACAGAGGTCGCAGAACTGACCCAGGTACAGTCCGACTGGAACGTCCAGGAAGGCAATCTAAGCATTACCATCACCCAGCTGGGCAGCCCGGTAACCGGCAGCTTTTCCGATTGGACCGCTGCAATCGCTTTCGAAGATCCGCCCACGCCGGGCTTAGCCGGATCAGCAGATGTCACAATCGCGATAACGTCGCTCAAGCTCGGGACAGTCACAGATCAGGCAATGGGTGCTGATTTCTTCGACAGTGCGCAATTTCCAACCGCTCAATTCAAAGCTGATCTCTTCAAAACTGAGGACGGGTACGAAGCGCGCGGCGCGTTGACCATTCGCGACAAGAGTGTGGACGTAGTGTTGCCATTTACTCTCGACCTTCAGGATGACAGCGCAGCTATTTCAGGACAGCTTGAACTGAACCGGCTGGATTTCGACATCGGCACTTCGCAGTCGACCGAGGATTCGCTGGGTTTTGCTGTTACAGTATCAGTTGATCTTTCAGCAAAACGTGGCAACTAAGAAAATGGGCCGCCGAAGGGTTATTCCGGCGGCCTCGTTTCAACTCGTTGTAATGGTATTAGTCGGCCTTCTGGGCTTCGACTGAAATCTGAAGTTCAACTTCGTCGCTCACGAATGGCGCAAATTGACCAAGGTCGAACTCACTACGTACCAAGGTGGTGGTTGCGTCGAAACCGGCCCAGGGCTTTCCTGCCATAGGATGTTCACCCACCTGGTTCAGCTTGGCATCCAGAACAACCGATTTGGTCACGCCGTTCATAGTCAGATCGCCAGTGATGTTGGCAGTGTTTTCGCCCGTGACTTCGATACCAGTAGAAGTAAAGGTCACCATTTCTCCTTCGGTCACACCAAAGAAATCCTCGGACATAAAGTGGTCTTCACGTGGCTTCCAACCGGTAATCATCTCAACCACTGGCATGGATACTGTAACACTGGATGCAGCCGGGTTTTCCTGATCGAACATGATCTCGCCTTCAAACCCCGAGAACATGCCATGGGTGGTCGAGAAGCCAAGGTGGTTATAGCTGAAAAGAACCTGGCTGTGGCTTGAGTCCAGAACGTATTTTTCGGCGCCGGCAAATGCCGTTGTGGCCGAAACCGCGAGCGCTGCTGCAAGAAGGGTGGATTTCATGATAATCTCCGCAATTTTGTAGATGCAAACCTCTTGGGTTGCTCGACAACGAAAATGTGCTGCCCTAGGGCAGCACACAAGTAATATTATTTCACAATATCTGTTCTTAATTGAACAGAATAAAACTCAGGCGAAAATTGTTACACTTCCGCTAAGTTGACCTTTGAGCGCTCGGCTGACATCCGCCGATTCAAGCGGCAATTTCATCAACAAGCTGCCGTCCACATCGAACAACTCGATCTGGTCTTCAATGAAACGGGCACCACCCAGGCTGTCATAGCTCCGGCGCAAAACTGTCTGCGGGCGGCCATTTTCATTCTTTTGCAATACCCGGACCTCGCGGCGGATCGGGTCAAAATACGCATCAGGACGCGCGTCCAGAACTTCGATGGTCAGAAGGCTGACACCTACCAGAAGGAACATCAGAGAAGCCGCCAATTTGATCGGCCAGACTTCAGCGGCCATTGCCGTGCTGGGCATCAACCACATGGAAAAGGCAGAAACTATCAGTAGCGCACCAGCCACACGGGCCAGAACCATCCGAGCTTTCCAATTTGGTGCAAAGCTAATGAGCACCGGCACTGACTTTTCAAAACTTACGCCTGTGGCGGATTTCTCGAAGGTATTTGTGTTAATCGCGGTCATTTTCAGTACCCTGTTTCTCAGGTTGCCGTTCCAACTTTTGTCAGTCCGGTTAATTTCCGGTATACAAAACAACTTTGAGCCGAAAAGCGTCAGGAATTGGGCAGCGCAGAGGAAATAGCGCGACTTCACAAAGGCATCTGTGGCAGGCCTTGCCCCCAGCGTACAAACGTGTATATCGGGCCATCCTTCGCAAACGATATGAATCGCGCAGCCTCTCGTGGCAGGGTCGCGAAGGACGAAACGGCCCCGCCTATGAAATGCGCCTTGATAGAAACAGGAGTGCACATGCCACTATATGAGCATGTAATGATCGCGCGTCAGGATTTGTCCAACGCGCAGGCAGAAAGCCTCGTCGAACATTTCGGCACCGTTCTGGCTGACAATGGCGGCAACGTCATCGACAGCGAGTACTGGGGCGTCAAGACGATGGCCTACAAGATCAACAAGAACCGCAAGGGTCACTATTCCTTCCTCAAGACCGACGCTCCCGCTGGCGCCGTTCAGGAAATGGAACGCCTGATGCGCCTGCATGACGACGTTATGCGCGTTCTGACCATCAAGGTCGACGAGCACAACGAGGGCCCTTCGGTCCAGATGCAGAAGCGCGACGAGCGCGAAGGCCGCCGCGAGCGCCGTTGATTAACGCCTGAAGAAAGGACACTAAACCATGGCCGCAAAACCATTTTTCCGCCGCCGCAAGGTCTGCCCGTTCTCGGGTGAGAACGCGCCGAAGATCGACTATAAAGACACTCGTCTGCTGCAGCGTTACATCTCTGAGCGTGGCAAGATTGTACCTTCGCGCATCACCGCCGTTTCGGCGAAAAAGCAGCGTGAACTGGCCCGTGCTATCAAGCGCGCCCGCTTCCTCGCCCTGCTGCCCTACGCCGTTAAGTAAGGAGATACTGACATGCAAGTTATCCTGCTGGAACGCGTTGCGAAACTGGGTCAGATGGGCGACGTCGTTGACGTCAAGTCCGGTTATGCCCGCAACTTCCTGTTGCCTCAGGGCAAAGCGCTGAGCGCATCGGACGCCAACATCGCGTCGTTCGAAGCCCAGAAAGCGCAGCTTGAAGCCCGCAACCTGGAATCCAAGAAAGAATCTGAAGCGCTGGCTGAAAAGCTGGACGGACAGCAATTCATCGTGATTCGCTCGGCCTCGGATGCCGGCGCACTGTACGGATCGGTCACCCCGCGTGACGCCGCAGACGCCGCTACCGAAGCAGGTTTCACTGTCGACAAGAAGCAGATTGCCTTGATCGCACCGATCAAGGACCTGGGTCTGCACACAGTCGCAGTTAAACTGCACCCCGAGGTTGAAGTGAAAATCGAAATGAACGTTGCTCGTTCGCAAGAAGAAGCCGAACTACAGGCATCTGGCAAATCGATTCAGGAACTGGCCGCCGAAGAAGAAGCCGCCGCAGAATTCGAAATCGCCGAGCTGTTCGACGATATCGGGTCCGCCGCTTCCGACGACGACGATCTGGTTGCTCAGGATGCTTCGGCCGAAGAAGACGAAGCTAAAGCCTGATCCTCGGGTTTCGAATTGAACAAGAAAGGCCGCACGATCTGTGCGGCCTTTTTTATGCCTCCGCCCGGCGAAATCCAGCTTGGGCCCCGGCCTTTGCTTGCGGTCATCAATAGGTTTCCTATCATCGCATAATAACTATTCGGAGACGATCAATGACATTTCTTCTGCGCCGCAGTGTATTGGCATTATTGTTAATTGCACCCTTTGCGGCGTGCGGAGGGCCCGATACCCCAACCCAGAACACGTTTGATCCTCCGCTCTATCCCAACGAAACACCGGAACTGCGGGCCTCCATAAACAAATGGGCCGACCACTACGAAGTGCCGCGCGAACTGGTGCACAAGCTAGCAATTCGCGAAAGCACCCACCGACCTTGGGCTGTGAATCGGCCCTATTATGGCTTGCTGCAAATCCTGCCAGCCACAGCTCGTTCAATGGGATATACTGGAAACGCCAAAGGCCTTTTGGATGCAGACACAAATCTCGAATTTGCCGGGAAATATCTGCGGGGCGCTTGGCTATTGTCCGACGGCGACCAGCAACGCGCCGTATTCCTTTACGCAAAAGGGTTCTATCCCGAAGCCAAGGCACGTGGGATGCTGGTCGAAACAGGGCTACGTCCGGAATAACCGGATTTACCCCGAAACGAATCATCTGAGACATGCTGTTTCGGACCATTCTGTTGCCATTACATCGCAATATGACTACACAAGGCGAACAATTTGCTTGCACAATGCCCTGTGGTTGACGCAACGTATACCCCTAAGGACAAGTCTGGCATGTCTTGGGGGAGAGATATGCCGCCACAAGGGTTGGACAGGTGAAACTTATAGATTTGGCCGCGGTCGACCACACAGAGAAGTCGGCCGCTGACGTTATAAACGCCGTCTGCGAAGAGCTTGGCTTCGACTATGCGTCTTATGCCACCTTTAACCCTGTGAAAGGTGATGTGCAGGGCTATGCAAACTATCCTGATGAGTGGAAAATCCACTATGGCAGCCAGGGCTTTCATCACTTCGATCCGACGCTTTATCAATCTGTCCTAAGCATTGCACCCGTTGATTGGGGACGCTTTGATCAGGACGAGAAGTTCAACGCGGTGTTCCGTGACGCCCATGATTTTGGCATTAGTTCCAGAGGGTTAACAGTTCCTGTTCGTGGACCTTATGGTGAATGCGGACTGTTAAACGTTACCCGGGACTGTTCGGATTCCGAATGGGATAAGCTAAAGAAACATGTCATGGGTGATCTGCAACTTGCTGCCGTTCAAGCCCACGATACTGTTATGCAATCCGGCTTGCTGGCCAAAGCTCTTTACCTGCCCACGCTGTCCACACGCGAACAGGAAATCCTCCAATGGGTAGCTGATGGAAAGTCGCAACAAGATATCGGTGATATTTTGTCTATTTCACACCGTACCGTCGAAGTTCATATGCGGTCCGGGCGTGAAAAGTTGGGCGCACTGACCACCTCACAGGCTATTGGTCGTGCGATCGGCCTGGGCCTAATTGCCCCTGGTTAATCAAAAAAAAAGCACTTCTACGGGAAATCCCTAATAGTCTGCGCTTATTTCTTGGTTAACCTAATCCCTACGGTAACCAGACTGTAGGGGGATGGAAATGATCATCGTTATTGATGGTATTAATCAACATAAGTTCAAAGATGTCTTGGATGACATGTTCAAACTGCGCGCTCGTGTTTTCGGCGATCGCCTTGGTTGGGAGGTCAATATTGAGGATGGGCGCGAGCGCGACCACTTCGATGATCTGCATCCAGCACATGTAGTCAGCATCGACGACGAGGGGGACGTTGTCGGGTGCATGAGACTACTGCAAACCAAAGGACCGCATATGCTGTCCGATGTTTTCCATTCGATCTTGGATGGAGAACCTCCAATTCGGAGCGCGCAAGTCTGGGAAGCCACCCGGTTCTGTGTCGATACTAAAAAACTGGGCCGAGGGCGCGGTGAAAATTCTGTATCCTATGTGACCAGCGAAGTTATGATTGGCTCTTTCGAATATGCCAAAGCGGCTGGCGTTCTTGACTCGATCGCGGTGATTGATCCAGTTATGAACCGCGTTCTGCAAAGGTCCGGTAACGCGCCTTATGACTACCTCGGCAGTGCTAAGCCCATGGGTAAAGTCGTAGCCATGGCCGCTTTGATGGACTGCTCAGATGAGAGAATTTCCGGAATTCGGGAATATGCGAACATCGCTCACGATGTATTCCTGACTGACGAGCAGGCAATAGATCAGTATGCCAGAAACAAAACACCGGCAGATACAGGTGTGGCGAATTACGACCACCAACCACTAAGCCAGATGGAAAAATACTTTGTCGAACAGATGAATTCGGCAACCACAAAAGCCGAAACCGAAGCTGTATTGAACCTGATCGAAGCAGTTTCGGATCGGTTCACCCCAGAGCAGAAAACTGCTCTGCTAAGGACCCCCCGTGCTTTTGCTCATGAGGCCTGACCCCCTCACCTCATAGCATAAAGCCACCCACACGGAGCCGTCTTTTTCAGACGGCTCCGTTTTTTGTGCCCATAAGAATTCTATGGGCAGAAGAGGATTACTCCTCTTCCAATGCCTCTACGGCTTTCTGCAGGTCGTCTTTGCTGACTTCTTTATCCGCAACCTGGGCCAGCTCGACGATATAGTCGATGACTTTGTCTTCGAAGATCGGCGCGCGCAGTTGCTGCTGCATCTGAGCGTTCTGCTGCACGAACTCAAAGAACTGGCGTTCCTGACC
This sequence comes from Ruegeria sp. YTSA226, assembly GCF_059609905.1. Classification (NCBI taxonomy): domain Bacteria; kingdom Pseudomonadati; phylum Pseudomonadota; class Alphaproteobacteria; order Rhodobacterales; family Roseobacteraceae; genus Ruegeria; species Ruegeria sp. YTSA226. The sequence continues at coordinate 215,334 of NZ_JBXWMQ010000002.1, read as the reverse complement.
AGGGTATTGGCGCGCCTGGTTCATGATCGCTTGGGTCATCTCGGCATCGGTGACTTCAACTTCGGCCTTCTGGCCCAGCTCGGCCAGCAACAGGCCAAGACGCACGCGGCGTTCGGCCAACTTGTTGTGCTCGTCAGTCGGCTCGATCTCATCGTGGTCGTGGCCTTCCACTTCCGGGTTTTCTTCGTGCCACAGCTGGTGTGCGATCTGCTTGGCCTCGGCATCTACCAGCGACGGTGGCAGATCAAACGAAACCTTCACGTCCAATGCGTCCAGCAGAGCACGCTTCATCACTGCCCGCGAAGCACCGCTATATTCCGCTTCCAGACGTTCTGAAATCTGGCCTTTCAGCGCTTCCAAGTCTTCTGCACCAAATTTGGTGGCCAGCTCATCGTTGATCTCGGCGGCGACGGGTTCTTTCACATCCTTGACGGTGCAAGTAAACACAGCGTCTTTGCCGGCCAGATGCTCGGCACCGTACTCTTCGGGGAAGGTGACGTTTACGTCTTTTTCTTCCTCGGCCTTTACGCCAACCAGCTGCTCTTCGAAACCGGGGATGAAGCTGTTGGAACCCAGAACCAACGGATAGTCTTCAGCGGATCCGCCCTCGAACTCTTCGCCATCAACCTTGCCGACAAAATCGAACACAATCTGGTCGCCGTCCTTGGCTTTCGAGCCTTTGCGGCGGGATTTGAAATCCTGCGCGGTTTCAGCCAGGTTGCCCAGCGCTTCTTCAACGGCCGCGTCATCGGCTTTGACAACCAGCTTTTCCAATTCAACCGATTTCAAGTCGACCTCAGGGATGGCAGGCAGGGCCTCATAAGACATCTCGACATGTACGTCGTCGCCTTCTTTCCAATCCTCATTGGTCATCTTCACCTGAGGCTGAAGTGCCGGACGCTCACCGCTGTCTTCGAAATGCTGGTTCATTGCACCGTCGATGCTTTCTTGCATCGCCTCGCCAAGCAGACGCTGACCAAACTGCTTTTTCAACAGTGCCATCGGTACCTTGCCTTTGCGGAAGCCCTTCATCTCGACTTCAGGCTGTGCTTCGACCAGTTTCTCGTTAACTTTGTCGTCCAGCTCAGCTGCGGATACGACAATGTTATAGCCGCGTTTCAGACCTTCGTTCAGCGTCTCGGTAACCTGCATTATGGTAGTCCCCATAGGATTCGGGGCGCGCAAAACGGCGCGCCGGGCAAATTTGAGGCCTTCTATTTGCCCAGCCGCCCGCGTGCAAGGGGCAAAGCCCGGATCAGCCTTGTTTTGCCGCCGATTTGACCAAAAAAACGCCCCGGACCTGGCCGGAGCGTTCTTGAGGAATTGTTCGCGGGATCAGAACTTCCAGCGCGCACCCAGCACCCAAGCCTCGTTGTCATCGAAACTCGTGGTGTCATCAAAATCATGGTTACGGTATTTCAAGTAGGCATCGGTATTAATACTGTCGATGCGCTGTACCACAGCGATACCCCAGGCCTTAGTACTCGAGCCGTCGATCGAGAAATCAGATCCGTCGAAATAGTCGATGCCGATACCAGTCTTACCCCATGACACCCAATCGTCTTCATACGCAAGCTTCGCATACCAATAATTCGGGTCACTGGCACCGCTGGAAGTGTCATCTCTTGTACCCAAAGCTGCGGTTACGCTGAAACCACTGGGCAGCAGAACCGAGGCGGACCCGATTGTGTCTTTTCTCTCCCCGGATCTGCTATCGTAATCGCGCACGGCGTAGGCGAGGGATGCAGCAATCTCCACCCCGTTGGATAAGGTATTTCCATAGGACACCGACACATCGTAGTAATCATCGTCATCGCTGCTGGACAGGATGTTTTGACCATAGGCTATGGCTGCTGAAAACCCATTGAAATCCGGCGTGTCATAGCGAATGCGCCCGCGCCGTGATCCATCGAAGTTATCAGAGGTGTCACCAACGGTAATGCCGCTGAGCATACCATCAGCCTCACGGAAGAAAAATGCGCCATTCTCATCGTTGGTAAAGGAATAGAGCGCGGTACCAACATAGGACAGATCGGATTCTGCCGCCCCGTCCGAGGCCATGCTGCCCTGCCCGGCAGAGAACTTACCAAAGCCCCCCTTCAGCGCAAAATCGACGTGCCGAATATCTTCACGGTTCCAACCATCGGCATTTGTCCCATCCTGGTTGGCGCTCCCCGTGCTCGGCAGGCCCAGACCGGATTCGAACCGGAAGGTAAACTCATTGCTACCGTAGGGTTGCATCAAAAACAGCCCTACACGGCTGTTGGACAGATCATTGTCCAGCAAACGGGTTTCCGTCTCATCCCCGTCGTCAACCGAGACAATTACGGGGTTAAACTGGCCATACAGCTCAACATAACCGCCGCTGTTGTTGTTATATCTAAGCTCTGCCGCTGCTGGGATGGCCGATGCAGCGGTCAGACAAGTCGCAATCGTGCTTATCGATACTTTCTGGGTCATAGTCATTCACCATAATGGATCCATTTACGGGCACTGCTCGCTTGTGCGCGATTTCTCTATGATCCCCTGTCTCGGGCCCATTCAGCTCGCGCATCTTGTGCGAATATAACCGCAGCTGAAGGGTGTTAATTTGATCTACTTCAAAACGATAGAATATATGTCATCCAAGTCACCCAGACCGCTTGCCGCAATACTGACGCCTGACCTGAATTTCATCATACGCTCATTTTGGGACATCGAATACTGCAGCGGCGGATTTTCGCCGAGGCGATTAAGAACCCACTTCCCGCAAAACCCGTGGCAACTGTTCGGGCAAATCTTCAGCGATCAACCCCGGCCCGAAAGATCGCGCACATTCCACATGCAGCCATGCCGCAGTTTCCGCCGCCTGCAAAGGCGAGAACCGCCGCGCCAGCAACCCGGTGATAAACCCCGCCAACACGTCGCCGGCCCCGGCTGTCGCCAACCAGGGCGCCGCACGTTCATAGACGGCCGAATTCACTGAGCATCGCCCGTTCGAATCCGCAATCACGGTATCGGGCCCCTTGAACAGAACCACGCACCCTGCCCGCCTGGCAGCCTCTCGGGTGGCGTCCACTTTGGAATAGGCCGGACCCTTGATGGGAACCGCTTTCAGTTTTTCCGCAATGTCCGGGAACAACCGTGCAAACTCGCCGCCATGCGGAGTGAGAACACAGTTTTCATGCAGCATCCCAAACAGGGCTGCAGGATCATCCGCAAAAGCCGTCAGTGCGTCAGCATCCAGAACCGTCGCCCGCTCCGCAGCCAACGCAACCGGCACCAGATCGCGCGCACGGTCCAGCCCCAATCCGGGGCCGAGACACAAAGCGTTCAGCCGCTCATCCTCTAGGATTTTCGACAGACCATCCGCGCTCTCGACCCGCTGCAACATGACCGCCGTCACTTGCGCCGAAACCTCCATCTGAGCCGCAGGAGGCACGCCCAGATTCACCAGCCCCGCCCCAATCCGCAGCGCCCCCCGCGCTGCCAGCCGCGCAGCACCGGTTTTGCCGGGGCCTCCGGTCATGATCAAGGCGTGGCCGTGCGAGTATTTGTGCTCAAACGAAGCCTTGCTGAGATTCTGTGGCAATCCACTTTCATCTACCAATCGAGACAGCACTCTCCCCAAACGTCGCTCGCTATGCAGATCAGCCAAAGACATGCGCGAGATCGAACCGAGATCGCTTGGTGAAGACAGCCCAATGTCAACTATGACGGTCTTTCCACAGAACTGGGCCCCTACGTCCAGAAGATGTCCACGCTTTTTGCTATGAAACGTCACTGTTAGGTGGGCGCCAACAATTACACCTTCGTCCCCCAGAATCCTACCGCTATCAGCGCAAAGACCAGACGGAATGTCGACCGAAACGACGCGCGGCCACCACGGATCGGCATCCGCCTCTGAACCTATCTGAAGCTTGGCAAGAGCAGGTTTCAATCCACCAATCGGACGTATTAGCCCTGTTCCAAACAAAGCATCCAATATCAAATCAGGGCCTTGCGAACTTGACGGTCGGGCTGCGTGTTTCTCCAACTTGGAAACTTCACGTTTGGTCGGTGTCGGCAGGGTAAGCTTAGAAACTTCACCCAGCTCCAGCCACCGCTCATAATTCACCCGCGCATCCGGCGGCAGCTTCTCTAGGTCGCCATACAGAAACACCGCGACTTCCCACCCTTGCTCCCGCAAAAGCCTGGCCACGACGAACCCGTCCCCACCGTTGTTTCCTGGCCCACACAAGACAACTGCCCGCAACGGATCCTCTTCATCTGGCCGCGGATACGTCAGGGAACGCGAGGGGCTGGCCCCTCGCTTGTCCAACTCTGGCCACTCCTCGAAAATCGCCTCGACAACACCCTGCCCAGCCCGTTCCATCAGCTCAAGACCGGTCACCTCACCGGACTCAATGGCCGCTTGTTCGATCGCCCGCATCTGTGCTGCAGTCAGTAAGTCTGTCATGCTGAACCCTCGTGCGATTCAATTTTGACTATTTTTTGTGCAAACTGTTCAAAATTTCACCGGCCATCCAATTTCCATGCAACCCGGCATCGCCATTTTCTCATTCACATTGCCGCCCGATCTTAGACGTGGTCAGTGCCATCCTGACAAGAGTTAAAGGGAGCCCGGTATGAAGAAGATCGAAGCGATCATCAAGCCGTTCAAACTGGACGAAGTGAAAGAGGCGCTGCAGGACGTCGGAGTCCAGGGCCTCAGCGTGATCGAGGTCAAGGGGTTTGGCCGTCAGAAAGGTCACACTGAACTTTACCGCGGCGCGGAATATGTGGTCGACTTTCTGCCCAAGGTGAAGGTCGAGGTTGTGCTGGACGACGATCTGGTCGATGCCGCCATCGAAGCCATCGTTTCCGCCGCCAAAACCGACAAGATCGGCGATGGCAAGATCTTTGTCTCACCCGTCGAACAAGCAATTCGCATCCGTACCGGCGAAACCGGTTCGGACGCACTGTAACAAGACCAAATCTTCAATTCAGAGGAATCAAGAGAATGAGCAAGGACGCAGTTCTTCAGCTAATCAAGGACGAAGGCGCCGAATATGTCGACGTCCGCTTCACTGACCCGCGCGGCAAACTGCAGCACGTCACCCTGGTAGCCGATCAGGTAGATGAAGACTTCCTTGAAGAAGGCTTCATGTTCGATGGCTCTTCCATCGCTGGCTGGAAGTCCATCGAAGCCTCGGACATGAAACTGATGGTCGATACCAACAGCGCCTATGTCGATCCGTTTTACGCAGAGAAAACCATCTGCGTGCATTGCTCAGTTGTTGAGCCCGACACCGGCGAAGCTTATGAGCGTGACCCGCGCGGCACCGCCCAGAAAGCCGAAGCCTACTTGAAAGCAACCGGTATCGGCGACGTGGCCTATATGGGTCCTGAAGCCGAGTTCTTCCTGTTCGACGACGTTCGTTTTTCCAACAGCATCAACAAAGTATCTTACGAAGTTGATGCAACTGATGCATCCTGGAACACCGACACCGAATACGAGATGGGCAACATGGGCCACCGCCCGGGGGTTAAGGGCGGTTACTTCCCGGTCAACCCGATCGACGAAGCCCAGGATCTGCGTTCGGAAATGCTGTCGACCATGAAGCGTCTGGGCATGAAGGTCGACAAGCATCACCACGAGGTTGCGTCATGCCAGCACGAGCTGGGCCTGATCTTTGACAGCCTGACCAAACAGGCAGATGAGCTGCAGAAGTTCAAATACATCATCCATAACGTGGCGCATGCCTACGGCAAATCGGCGACCTTCATGCCGAAGCCAATCGCAGGCGACAACGGTACCGGCATGCATGTGAACATGTCGATCTGGAAGGACGGCAAGCCTCTGTTTGCTGGCGACAAGTATGCTGATCTATCGGACGAGGCACTGTTCTTTATCGGTGGTATCCTGAAGCACGCCAAGACACTGAATGCCTTCACCAACCCGGCGACCAACAGCTACAAGCGTCTGATCCCCGGATTTGAAGCCCCCGTCCTGCGTGCTTACTCGGCTCGTAACCGTTCGGGTTGTGTCCGTATTCCATGGACTGAAAGCCCGAAAGCCAAGCGCGTCGAAGCCCGCTTCCCTGATCCGGCCGCAAACCCCTACCTGGCGTTTGCCGCGCTGCTGATGGCTGGTCTGGACGGCATCAAGAACAAGATCGATCCGGGCGAAGCCATGGACAAGAACCTGTACGATCTGCCGGCCGAAGAGCTGGCCGACATCCCGACGGTTTGCGGTTCACTGCGTGAAGCTCTGGAAGCCCTGGCATCGGATCACGACTTCCTGCTGCAGGGCGACGTGTTCACTAAAGACCAGATCGACGGCTACATCGCACTGAAGATGGACGAAGTCGAAACCTACGAACACACGCCGCATCCGGTTGAATACGGCATGTATTACAGCTGCTAATCCAGCATTTTCGACGAAAATTCTATAGGGGCGTCCATCGGGCGCCCCTTGTTTCGTTTGGCCCGATCTTTCACACTTGCCATTACCCCGGTTAGGAGAGATCGCATGTCAGCCGAAACCGCATTCGCCCCGTTCTCGGATTTCGTCACTTCGAAAGAGGAACTGGAACGCATCACCGGCGCGCCCCTTCCCCAGATCATCGCCAAGGAACAAGCCGCGCTGGACGGCATGTGCCGCGACTTTATTGCCAAGTCGACCTTCTGCCTGATCGCCTCTGCCAACCCCGGCGGCTATCTGGATATCTCTCCTCGGGGGGATCCCGAAGGGTTTGTCCGGGTGGTCTCGGATAATCTGATCGCCATTCCCGACCGACCCGGAAACAAGCGGACCGATACGTTTCACAATATTCTCCTGGACCCGCGCGTCAGCGTGATCTTCTTTGTGCCCGGCAAGATGGAGACTCTGCGCATCCGGGGAACCGCACGCATATGTACTGACCCCGATCTGCTGAACAGTCTGGCGGTGAAGGATCACGCCCCTAAGCTGGCCCTTCTGATTCATGTCGAGACCGCTTTCGCACATTGCCCCAAATGCGTCATACGCTCGGATCTGTGGAACCCTGAAAACTGGCCGGATTCGTCTGATCTCCCCAATATGAATGCTATGATGGTCAAGCATGCTAAAATCGACAAAACGCCGGATGAGTGGTTCGAAAGCTTGAAGGGCACCGGGGAACTCGACTTGTATTAACCCCTTTTCGGGCGCGGCTTACCTGCCTAGGCTGCTTATGTCATTTCATTGGATCGGATTACACGATGTTTCGGTTTGCTCTTATTCTGGCATTTTCTCTCCCGGGTTTTGCGGCGGCGGCCCCCTGCGGCAACACCGGGAACGGATTTGAGGCTTGGAAACAGGATTTCGCCAAACAGGCCCGGCGCGCTGGTGTGAAAAAGAAAGGTCTGCAAGCGCTGAGCCAAAGCCAATACGCCACCAGAACCATTGCCGCGGACCGAAACCAAAAGAGCTTTAGGTATTCGCTGGATAAATTCATGCAGATCCGCGGCGCGGATACCATCGTTGCACAAGGCCGCAAACGCAAAGCCAGAAACCCCCAGTTCTATGCGACGCTTGAGCGTCAGTATGGGGTACCAGCAGGCATCCTGATCGCTATCCACGGAATGGAAACAGGATTTGGGAATTTCATGGGCGACAGTCAGGTTGTGTCAGCAATAACTACTTTGGCTTACGATTGTCGCCGATCCGAGTTCTTTGTCCCTCACGCCATTGGAGCACTGAAACTGGTTGATCAAGGCAGCATTACGACCAACACCGTTGGTGCCAAACACGGTGAACTGGGACATACACAGTTTCTGCCAGGCAATGCCTTGGAATACGGTGTTGATGCCACTGGTGACGGTCAGGTCGATTTCTACAACATGACCGATGCGCTGGCCTCGACCGCTAATTTCCTGCGTAAAAAGGGCTGGAAGCCCGGACGCGGATATCAACCGGGCCAACCGAATTTTGCGGTCATTCAACAGTGGAATGCCGCGACGGTGTACCAAGAATCCATCGCAATCATGGCTGCTCGAATCGACGGATGATTGTGTCGGTCTGTCATGTAGGGCGACCGCAATTCAGACACATTGTCGCCACAGACGCTAAATAGCCCTTAAAATGCCTAGGTTTCCAATGCGTAATCAATCTTGCCGATTTCTCATTTTTTTCCATTTCCGCCCAATTCTTTCCCTTATCTGTTGATAATTTGAGTCATCTGACGGAATGCACAAAGGAATGCGCAGTGACTCCGAAGCACAGCTATCACGGCGGCCTGCAGTTCACAGGCAAGACCAATGGCGCGATCGAGCGGTTTGGTGCCATCGTGGCGGCAACCCTGGAAGATTACGGCCATCTTGTTGAGCGCAAAACGATCTTGAACACGACCGAGGCGAGCATCGTCTCAAGTCAGTACCTCGTGCGCCTTACGCTGGATACCCAACTGGCTGAAACAGAAGACCGGTTTGAACGGCGGGACCGTGCGGCCGGTTTGAGAACCGTCTCGAAACCCCGGGTGACCCTGCCCGAAAACCGGTTGACGGTCACAATTACCCCTGTTTCCGCCTTGCTGGACGACAGCGAGATCTCGGAGCTTATGCTTGTTGTGATCCTGTATCGCATGGTTGATATCTGTGCGACTCAGCGCGTGGAATGGCTGTCTCCGAATACAGTCCTGACCATGGAACAATTCATGAGTGCTTTTGACACTCTGGCGCCCGTTAAACAGCGGGACAGAAAACAAATTTTCGAATCCGTTTCCGGGCCGTTTGCAGGTCTTGAATTAACGGAGACAGAAGATCTGGATGAGCCAAGAAACAAAACGCAGACCTCACATGCGCGGCCAATCCAGCTGTCAGACGAGCAGTTGCTTAGCATTGCTTTTCGGACAGAACCGATCGAGCAGAAACCGGATGATCGGACCGACACTCCCCCCCTCGACCACGAGAAACCCAATGATATCCTGCGACTTACCAGTTGGGGACTTACGGGTGCCGTGGCCAGCGTGTCGGTCCCGATCGCGGCCTCGATGGCTGCCGTCAACCTGATCCGAGGTGAAGATTTCCGCCTGAATACTCAGGTACTTGCCTATTCGGTTGCAATATCAGCGCTCAGCACCAGCGGTGCCTTTGCGGGTGTGGCTACTGCTTTAGGCATGTAGACCAATTCCAATAAGACCCTCCTAGGAAGCCCCGCCGTCAGGTGGGGTTTTCTTTTTGGCGCAGGCTTCCAGCCTCAAGAACATAGGTGTGGATCGAAAAAACTACAGCCCGCGTTTTCGGCAGCCGCAACAATGTTTGCCTCTCGCTGCGTAAATAGCGTGCGGCTCCGGGTGAACTGACCTGGCGCGGTTCTGTAGCGCTTCGAGGCTGATGCAGATCGGCATCCTCATACCACAGCGCATTAAACCGCCAGAGCGGCTTATCGGGCTGAATTCCATCAAACAACCGCTGGACACGGCGCGCGATGCTTTCGTCGTAGCTGTTGACCGGTACATGGATGTCGATCAGGGGACGCATGAATTTTTCTGACAGTCGCCAACTGGCTGGAAAACACAAAACCGCGCCAGTCAAAACATGTTCGTCCCCTTGTTTTTGCAAGATACAGATATCCTCCTGCACCAGTCTGCAAAGGGTTTCCATTGGGGCCTGCCGATCAATCTGGACCTTCTGCCCATCGGCTCTCGTGACGAGGTCTGAGCATCCGGGATACGCATATTGCAACACCAGGTCCAAGACTTCTTGTGCGGCTGGTTCGGCTTCGGGCGCCAGCGCAAGAACATCGGCGCGACGCTCTTTCAGCAACGCTTCCCGATACTGCATCTGGGCCGCGAATGCTTCGTCCTGATGCAACCAAGTTTCCATACTGGCGGGCTGAATACCCGGCAGCGGGCGGGGTTTCAAAGGATCATAGGGTGTAGAGGTCTGCAAAATGGTCGTCATGAACCCGACCTAACATCGGCACTTCGACTTGTCGGTCAAAAAGCGACGGATGGCGGTCGCAAATTATCAAGACGCTGAAAGAATGCTTCTTCACGCTCGATAAACAGGCAGGGAGGGCTACTATGAACCGTCACCATAGAGATATCCGCAAGATCGACCCCACCAAAGGCACAGCGCTTGGGGACGGCACGCCCAATGATTTGGACCGGATCGAGATCGGCCCCACACAGCTGGCCTTCGCCGAATGGGAAGCCGCCGGGCTGTCCTTGCCGAACCTTGAGAGGATGCGTGAGTTTAGGTGGAAACGTCTGACCAAGGCCATCGTTGATCGTGGCTATGGTGGCTTGTTGATGTTTGATCCTCTGAACATTCGATACGCCACAGACAGCACCAACATGCAGCTCTGGAACACGCATAACCCCTTCCGCGCGGTGCTGTTATGTGCCGACGGGTATATGGTGATCTGGGATTATAAAAACTCACCTTTTCTAAGCAAATTCAACCCGTTAGTGAAGGAACAACGTTCGGGCGCCGACCTGTTCTATTTCGATCGCGGCGACAAGGTCGATGTTGCGGCGGATGTGCTCTCGAACGAAGTGCGGGCGCTGATTGATGCGCATGGCGGCGGTAACAAGCGGCTGGCTGTGGACAAGATCATGCTGCACGGTTTGCGCGCCCTTGAGGCCCAGGGGTTCGAGATCATGGAAGGCGAGGAAGTCACTGAAAAGTCCCGCGCCGTGAAAGGCCCGGACGAAATTCTGGCGATGCGTTGTGCCAATCACGCCTGCGAGACCGCGGTGGCCGAGATGGAGGCATTTGCCCGCGCCAATGTCGGAGACGGAAGAACCTCGGAAGACGACATTTGGGCCATTCTGCATGCCGAAAACATCCGGCGAGGGGGTGAGTGGATCGAAACCCGCCTGCTGGCGTCAGGCCCGCGCACCAACCCTTGGTTTCAGGAATGTGGTCCCCGGATCACGCAAAAGAATGAAATCATCGCCTTCGATACCGATCTGATCGGGTCTTACGGCATCTGCATCGATATCTCGCGCACCTGGTGGATCGGGGACGAAAAACCCCGCCCGGATATGGTCTATGCCATGCAGCACGCGCATGAGCATATCATGACCAATATGGAGATGCTGAGACCCGGTGTTACGATCCCCGAACTGACCGCCAACAGTCACAGGCTGGATGACAAGTTTCAGGATCAGAAATACGGTTGCCTGATGCACGGCGTTGGCCTGTGTGACGAGTGGCCTCTGGTCGCCTATCCGGACAAGGCCGTTGCAGGTGCCTACGATTACCAACTGGAACCGGGCATGGTTCTGTGCGTCGAAGCCGCGGTTGGCGAGATAGGTGCAGATTTCTCAATCAAACTCGAAGATCAGGTTCTGATCACTGAGGATGGGTATGAAAACCTTTCCACCTATCCCTTTGACCCACAGCTTATGGGGCTGGCCTGACCCCTCAGTTCGGCCAGTTTGACCGTTTGACGTTCCCATGCCAGTCCTCGATTTCCGCGCTGGCAAAAGATGTCGGCTGTGTCCAGTTCTGACCCGCGGCAAAACTGACGACCGCAGTTACGGCGATAGCGATCAGTAAATCTACTCGAAGATTTGTGCCATGTGGCTGAGAAGTGAGATGTACCATTGTTGCCTCCGTGGCTGGTTATGTTCGACAGGCTCAAGATGAAGGTGGCGTTCGCTTTATTAAAGTGAATGTTTGATTGGGAACGCATCACAAAAGTTGATTCAACCTATCGCGCCAGAACTCCGCCGGCACCTGACCCAGTCTCACCTTCCCGTGACGCTTCTTACATTGGGGTTGAGACCCCTCGCTGGCGGCCACAATATTGAGGCACCTCATGACGTAAGGAACTGCCATGCCCACCGAACGCATCACCTTTGCCGGTCACGACGGCCACCAACTGGCTGCACGCCTCGACCTGCCGGACGGGCCTGTCCTTGCTACGGCATTGTTTGCCCATTGCTTTACCTGTTCAAAAGATATCCCGGCCGCGCGCAGGATCGCAGCCCGTCTGGCAGCGATGGGTATCGCGGTATTGCGGTTTGATTTCACAGGCTTGGGTCATTCAGACGGCGAATTTGCAAACACCACTTTCACCTCGAATGTTGAGGATCTGATCGCCGCCTCACGGTATCTGGCTGGACGGAACATGTCCCCGTCTCTGCTGATCGGGCATTCTCTCGGAGGGGCAGCGGTTCTGCGCGCCCGAGCTGGTATTTCGAGTGTTAAGGCCGTTGTTACGCTGGGCGCGCCTGCCGATCCAGGGCATGTCTCGCACCATTTCGACGCCGCACTGTCGGAAATCCAACAAAAGGGATCGGCCGAGGTCACTTTGGGTGGTCGCCCGTTCCGTATTGGCAAAGCGTTCGTCGAAGATATCGCCCAATCCGCGCTAACCCCTGCGATTGCGGATCTGAAGGCCGCGCTGCTGATACTTCATGCGCCACGCGACGAAACGGTTAGTATTGACAATGCAAGCGCGATCTTTCTGGCAGCCAAACATCCCAAAAGCTTTGTGACGCTGGACGACGCTGATCACCTGATTACACGCGCGGCGGATGCGGAATATGCGGCAGATGTAATAGCGGCTTGGGTTACGCGCTATGTGGTGCTGCGCCCGCCTGCCCCACCACCGGGTGCGCCCGAAGGCGTGGTGCGGGTGACTGAGGCCGATCCCAACGGATTCCAGCAAGACATTCAGTCCGGCCCCAAGCATCATGCTGTAGCAGACGAACCGGCCTCATATGGAGGCACCGACCGCGGTATGTCGCCCTATGGCTTTGTGTCATCGGGTCTGGGAGCCTGTACTTCGATGACAATCCGGATGTATGCGCGGCGCAAGGGCTGGCCACTAACAGGCATCACTGTCGATGTTTGCCATAACAAGGTCCACGCACAGGATGCGGGTCTTATTACTGACAACAAGGTCGATTTGTTCCGCCGCAAAATCCGGCTCGAGGGCCCCTTGGATCAGGATCAGCGCGCACGTCTGCTTGAAATCGCCGACAAGTGCCCTGTTCACAGGACACTTGAAGGAACAGCGAAAATCACGACGGAATTGCTGTCCTGATCCGCATCAGCGCCGCCGCGGTGACGGGCGGTGAATAGGCGGCCGGGCAACTGGTGGCCGGGCAACCGGTGGACGTGCGGGGGGCTTGGCGACAGGGGGGCGTGGGCGCGCCGGGGGCTTGGTGACCGGAGGTTTGGGTTTGACCGGAGGCTTACCCTGCGGTGGACGATTTACATCAATGTCCACATCAACGTCGTGATAGTAGTCGTTCCAAAGCATCGAGTCATAGAACGGATCATATCCGTATCCCACACCAACCGTCACGCCGTCGCAGGCAGACAAGGTGATACTGGTCAAACCGAATACCAGCGCGGCGATCGACCGTTTCATCAGCTTACGAGTCATCCAAACCTCCTCACTGAAGCGACCGGAATGACGCGAATACGGCATTCAGCTCGTCCACATAGCCAGGGTCGGCGCCGTCTCTTAATACGGCCACTGCTACAGCCACGCGATCACGCGGCAAATCAATCACTGTGGCCGTGAAATTTATCCCCCGCCGATCACGGGTGCCGGTACCGCGGATAACCCGCGCTGGCAGACCTCCGATCCGGGTTGCGACTGTTTCCGAAACGATCGGATCTTTGACTAGAAACTTGTCGATATCCTGAAGGTATCGCAGGCCACCGTCGATGGATGACACTCCAGATGGCGAGACAAATCCAATCCATACGTTGTCATCCGTTACCGGTTTGATCCCCATGACTCGGGCAACCGCGCGGGGATCGTTCAGCTCGGTGTCATCGACCTCACGCGGGCCGCCAGTACGAACCGACCAAAAATCTGGTACCGCAAAGCTGAACAAGGCGCGCCCTTCATCAGTATAGGTGATCGGTGTTTCGGCTTTTGCACTCCCTGCCCCGGCGCAAACAACCGCGCAGGAAAGGGTTACAGCCCTCAATAGATTAGGCATATCTGAATAACCTGTTGTTTCTATTGCTACAGCTTGAACTGTGTCGACCGGTTTTGTCCAGCCTCTTGTTGGCGCAACAAAAAACCGCGCCGGGATCGCTCCGGGCGCGGTTCATGTCAACCAGGTTGACTGTGGTTTAGGTGCGGGCGTCGCCCACCAGCTTCCACAGGCCGGGGATCAGCAGCGCGGCCAGCGCGAGCTTGATCGCATCACCCACCAGGAATGGTGTCAGGCCCCATGCCAGGATCGGCTGGTCCCAGCCATAGAGCTGACCCAGCCACAGCAGGCCGGGAACATAGATCAGAACGTTGGCCAGTACCAGCGCCAGCGCCATTTTCACGACCGAACGGTCCCAGCCGCGCGCGGCCAGCGTACCCAGCATCAGGGTTGCCAGCACATATCCGACCAGGTAGCCGCCTGTGCCACCCATCATGTAAGTAAGGCCGAATTTTTCAGCTGAAGAGCCCGCGAACACGTCAAAGCCCAGCGCGCCGATCAGCAGATAGCCCATCATGGTTACCAGACCCAGCCGTGCGCCATAGGCGGTGCCGATGGTCAGAACCGCAAATGTACCCATGGTGATTGGAACCGGCCACATCGGCACTTTGATCTTGGCGGCGACGGCCAAGGCAACGATGCCCAAAGCAACCAAAACCACCTGTTTGACGCGCAGCGCCGTCCCTTCACGTGGGCCAAATGCATTGGCCAATACGTTCGCATTCATGTTGTTTCTCCCTAAACGGATCGAGATTCTGCAACAGGAATGCCCTGTCAGCGCCGCATCTGCAAGATGATTACGCTACCGCAGCATGTATTCCGTATTCATTTCGTATGATTTCCGGGGGCCGGACACGGTCCAACGGACCCTCCAGCAGGGCCAGCCTGAGAAATCATAGACTGCGTCATAGCTGTCTGGCGAGCAATTATGATGGTCCGCAGCCTGCGTCACACCCAGCCTGAGCGTGTGAAAATAGCGCCCGTCATCAAAATGCACCGCAACGCTTTCGCCCTTGTCGTGCCACAGGTAGCGGCGCGTTCCCATCATTTCGGGCTGGCCCGGAATGCGCAGAGTTACCGTCTCGTCATAGATCAGACCGTCTTTGGACCTGGTGAATCGCGCAGAGCCATCGGCCAAAACCACCTGCCCGGCCCGCGCATCCCGAATGGTGCGTGACAGGCTCCAGCCTCCTTCGAAGTCGGTCAGTTCGTTTGGAAAGGTCATTCGGGATAATACCCGTCTGTGATCTCGCCTGCGTCGTCAATAAATCGAATGATGACACCGCTTTGCAGAACATCATAACACGCCCAGATATCCGAAGGCGGCCAAACCGAGCAATACTGATCGCCCTGCACGGCCCACTTTCCGGTGCTGGGACGACCCGAAAAATAATGGGTCACCCCGCTTTGGTCGAATGTTTGCCAGATGCCGTCGCCATAAGTTAGTTTTTTGCCCGACAAGGCTTCGGCAATTTCATCACCCGTCAGCGGCCAGAACTCTGTCGCTGCCGCAACACCAGGCCAAAGGGATAAAATCAGGGCAAACCGTCTCATCACCGCACTCGCGCCTTGTTCCGTAGGGCGGCTGGGTTTAAACCGCGCCGCAACGACCTCTGCCAAATCATAAAAAGGTGCCGCTGCCAATGATTCCACGTTATTCCCGCCCCGACATGGTCGCCATCTGGTCGCCCGAGACGAAGTTCCGCATCTGGTACGAGATCGAGGCCCATGCCTGTGACGCCATGGCCGATCTGGGCGTGATACCGCGTGAAAACGCCGATGCCGTGTGGAAGGCAAAGGATGTGGAATTCGATGTGGCCCGCATTGATGAGATTGAGGCCGTCACCAAACACGATGTCATCGCTTTTCTGACCCATTTGGCCGAGCATGTCGGCAGTGATGAAGCGCGTTTCGTGCATCAGGGCATGACCAGCTCGGACGTGCTGGATACCTGTTTCAACGTTCAGCTGACCCGCGCTGCCGACATCCTGATCGCCGACCTCGAAGGTTTGCTGGCCGCTCTGAAACGCCGCGCGATCGAACATAAGGACACTGTCCGCATCGGCCGCAGCCACGGCATCCACGCCGAGCCCACCACAATGGGCCTGACATTCGCGCGCTTCTATGCCGAGATGGATCGCAACCTATCCCGCATGCGCGACGCACGGGCCGAGATTGCAACAGGTGCGATCAGCGGCGCGGTCGGCACCTTTGCCAATATCGACCCTCAGGTCGAAGAGCATGTCTGCGACAAGCTGGGACTGGTGCCCGAACCGATCAGCACGCAGGTCATCCCCCGCGACCGCCATGCCGCATTCTTTGCCACGTTGGGCGTGATCGCCAGCAGCATCGAAAACGTTGCCATTGAAATCCGTCACATGCAGCGGACCGAGGTTCTTGAGGGGGCCGAGTTCTTCTCGATGGGGCAGAAAGGGTCGTCGGCGATGCCGCACAAGAAGAACCCTGTACTGACCGAGAACCTGACCGGGCTGGCGCGCATGGTGCGCGCGGCGGTGATCCCGGCGATGGAGAATGTGGCGCTCTGGCACGAACGCGACATCTCACACTCCTCGGTGGAACGCATGATTGGGCCGGACGCCACGATCACACTGGATTTTGCTCTGGCTCGACTGACGGGCGTGATCGACAAAATGCTGATCTTCCCCGAGAACATGATGGAGAACATGAACAAGTTCCCCGGTCTAGTGATGAGCCAGCGGGTTCTGCTGGCGCTGACGCAGGCAGGGGTCAGCCGGGAAGAGGCTTATGCTATGGTTCAACGCAACGCGTTGAAGGTCTGGGAACACCGCACAGACTTCAAAGAAGAACTTCTGGCGGATACTGACGTGACCGCCGCGTTGAGCAAGGAGGAGATCGAAGAGAAATTCGATCTCGGCTATCACACCAAACATGTCGATACGATCTTTGCCCGGGTGTTTGGCGAGTAAAATTTCGTAAAGACTCTGCAATACTGACCCGCACAAAATTTTTGTGCGGGTTTTTCTTTGCTTGATCACGGCAGGATCATTCCCGCTTTCTAACTTGTGAATAAATTCGCGCGATCAGTTGTTAGCTTTTGTATAGAACGCGCTATGCTTATTCTGAGCAGCCCTACGAACGGAGACCAATTATGCGCCTCATCCTAGCTTCGGTTATTGCAATTCAGGCCCTTACATTTGCCCCCATGGTTCATGCCGCAGGTGGCGGCGGGGGATCGACGCCGCCAAAAACAACAAACACCACCAAGAAATGTCTGTTCGGACGGGTCTATGATGAGGCCGCGGGCAAATGCGTAAAGCCCAGCAACACCAATTTCACTCAGGATCAGCTGTACCACGCCGTGCGTGAACTGGCCTATGACGGGCAGTTCAAAAACGCCCAAGGCGTGCTGCGCGTGATGGACCAGAATGACGATCGCGTCTTGACCTATTGGGGATTTACCTATCGGAAGATGGGCAAGCTGGAACTGGCCAACCTGTTCTATGAAGGTGCAATTAACGCTAATCCCGACAATATCCTGGCACGTTCCTATATGGCGCAAGGCTTTGTCGCCGAGGGCAAAACTGATCTGGCGATTGCGCAGTGGCGTGAAATCAAAGCACGTGGCGGCGAAGGAACCTGGGCAGAGGTTTCCCTGCGCGAGGCGATCCGCACCGGACTGACCTACAACTACTAAGCTTCAGCCTTTCTTTACCCGACTCTCTGTAATCTGCCTGTGGAACAGGAACTTTGGCACCGCAGGCAGATGCAGAACACAAACACATTGGTACAGGTGGCGCCGGGGGCCTTTGCCCCGCTGGCCAAAGATAACGATGACAACCTTCGCTTGGTGGCCCGCAGCCTCAGCAGCCGACAAAAGGCGGCGGTGGTTGTGCGTCTCTTGCTGAATGATGGGGCGGACATTCCGCTGGAAGAGCTCCCCGACGATTTACAGGAAAAGCTAACCCACCAACTGGGCAAAATGGGCCTTGTCGACCGGGTTACCTTGTACGCAGTTGCCGGTGAATTTGCAGATGCGCTGGACAGTGTTGGCCTGTCCTTTCCACATGGTCTGGCGGGCGCTTTGGATGTGGTGAACGGCAAAATCGCCCCGGCCACTGCGGCGCGTTTGCGTAAAGTGGCCGGCATACGCCAGATCGGCGATCCTTGGCAGCGATTGCGAGAGATCCCTACAGAAGATCTGGCCGAAATGGCGCAGGCCGAAAGCACCGAGATTGCGGCCGTGATGCTATCGAAACTTGAAACCGCCAAAGCTGCGCAACTGCTAGGGCACCTTCCCGGCCCAGTTGCTCGGCGTATTACCTATGCGGTTTCGAAAACTGCAAATGTCAGCCCAGAGTCCGTCGAGCGGATCGGGTGGTCGCTGGCGGCTCAGATGGATCAGCGCCCGGCCACAGCGTTTGCCGACGGACCGGGTGCCCGCGTTGGCGCGATACTGAATCAGTCCGCTGCCTCGACCCGGGACGGCCTGCTGAGCGCATTAGAAGATGAAGACGCCGATTTTGCCACCATAGTTCGCCAATCCATTTTCACCTTCGCCCATATCCCGTCCCGCATTCTGCCCCGTGATGTACCGGCCATTCTACGCGGTGTGGAACAACCCGTCCTGGTTACAGCGCTCGCCGGTGCAGAAACGGAAGGAGACAGGGCATCGGTTGACTACCTGTTGTCCAACATGTCGTCGCGTATGGCCGAAAACCTGCGCGAAGAAATGGATGAGGTCGGAAAAATCAAACAACCCGCTGCAGAGGAGGCGATGACCCAGATCATTGGCGCCATCCGGACACTTGTCGATGAGGGAACCATCACGCTCCGGGATGATGACGGCGACGAATAAAGAGAGAAAGCGCGCCAAAATTTCTGGCCGAGCAGAAAGCTTGTGGTTACCGCGATCGGCTTGTATGTCTGACCCGGCAATTCACAACAGACGCCGAGACCTTCTGATGCCCGTTGAAAAGTCTGAACTAAACAGGTCCGAGCTTGGCAAATACTATGTATCCGGCATGTTCCTGAAAGGCGTTATCAAAGCGTTACGGTTGCTGCCCTATGAGACACGCATTGCCACAATGGGCGCCATAGCGAGAAACCTTGCACCGTTGGTCGGGTTCTCGAAAAGAGTACGCAGCAATCTGAAACTCACCTGCCCGGACCTGACTGAATCCGAAGTGAAACGCATCTGCAAGGCCGTTCCTGACAACGCCGGGCGCGCGATCATGGAGCACTTCTCGCCCGAGGATTTCACAGAACGCCAACGCTTTGCCAAAGTCACGGGTACGGGCCTTGCTGCCTTTGATTCCGCCTTGGCAGAGGGGCGACCTGTGATGATGATCACTGCGCATTTCGGCCATTACCTGGCCGCGCGTATAGCCCTTCAAGAACGCAGCGGTCAGCCTATTGGCTGCCTCTACCGTCGAATGGCGAACCCCTACTTCAACGACATGTATGTCGATGCGTTCTACAAAACCGGCGCCCCGATGTTCGAACAAGGCCGTCGCGGGATGGTCGAAATGGTGCGGACACTCAAAAAAGGCGGGATCATCGCTATTGTGTCAGACCTGCACGCACATGGCGGGGAAGAGCTGACTTTTTTCGGCAAACCGGCCGTGACGTCGGTTTTGAATGCTGAACTGGCAATGAAATACAAAGCCGTCCTGATTCCGTGCTATGCGGTGCGTCAGCCCAATGGGGTTGATTTCGAAATCATCCTGCACGAACCGGTCCCACATACGGATCCAAAGACGATGACCCAGTTCACCAATGATGACCTCGAGGCGGTTGTCCGACAGCATATGGGTCAGTGGTTCTGGATTCATCGTCGCTGGAAAACCTGGAACGGGCTAGGCGTCCAAGCCAAAGACATGCCCTGATCAGCGAACGCGTGCTGCCGCAATAATCGGCCCATGGCCAACCCCTTGCACCAACACAACGGCCGGTAAACCTGACGTCAAAGATACCTTATAGGTCTTAGGCGCTGTCCCGTCCCATTGCCCGGCTACTGTCCAGGCCTCGACCACATTGGCATAATCCAGTTCTTGTCCAGCCAACTCTCCGCGCCGGATCGAGGCATGGCGCATCGGCGTGTATTGCACCACCCGGATGTCATAGACCTGATCCGGAGGCAAACTGATCGAGGAAACGTCGACAGTTACGTTATCTCCTGTACGCGAGGCCGAAACCGACGCCAGCGGAGCGGCCTTGGAATGGTCGCCGATCAGGTAATCCAGCTTTGCCGTATCTGCCCCTACAATATCCTGCTGACCATTCACTACCATCTGAGGCGTATAGATCACTGTACGCCCGGAATTTCCGGCATAGCTGCGCTGACGCTCAGTATGGGTGGGGTCGGCATATTCATCCTCCCATCCGATATAGTCCCAATAATCCACATGCAGCGCCAACCCGATGACGTCATCCCGATTGGCCAGATCCTGCATGATCCGGTCAGCCGGGGGGCAGGACGAACATCCCTGCGAGGTGAACAGCTCCACCACTACGGGTCCGCTTTCTGCAATGGCCGAAGTAGCCAGAAACAGGGACGCCAACGCGGTTGCGGTTGCAGATTTGAACATGTTTGCTCTCGGGTTTCATGGGGTGCATTACTGGTTTAGACGGAATGCTGATCAAGCACCAATCAAGGTTTCTTGAGACCGGTGACACAAGGTTTTCGCAAAAATGTGTGCAATGGTATACAAAAATTGCCGCACCTGGTCTGTTGGACCTTGAACCGCGCGCTTGGGTGATGCAGATAGCCCTCAGCGAATCCCATATTCCACGTCATTTGAGAGGGAGGCCACAGATGCCCATCAAAGTCGGACAGGATACCGCCAAGACACGCCGCAGCCTGAGCGTGAATGGCAAGTCCATCTCGTATTACTCGATCCCCGCCGCGCAAGAGGCCGGCCTGGGTGATTTCTCGAAACTGCCCGCCGCCCTGAAGGTGGTGTTGGAAAACATGTTGCGGTTCGAAGATGACGGGTTCTCCGTCTCGGTCGACGACATCAAGGCGTTTGCCGAATGGGGCGCCAAAGGTGGCAAGAACCCCCGCGAGATCGCCTATCGCCCTGCCCGCGTGTTGATGCAGGATTTCACCGGCGTTCCGGCGGTGGTCGATCTGGCCGCCATGCGCGATGGTATCAAGGCTCTGGGCGGTGACGCTCAGAAGATCAACCCGCTGAACCCGGTTGATCTGGTCATCGACCACTCGGTCATGATTGACGAATTCGGCAACCCGCGCGCGTTCCAGATGAATGTTGACCGCGAATACGAACGCAACATGGAGCGGTACCAGTTCCTGAAATGGGGTCAGGGCGCCTTTAACAACTTCCGCGTTGTGCCTCCCGGAACCGGCATCTGCCACCAGGTGAACCTGGAATATCTGGCGCAGACAGTCTGGA
Organism: Ruegeria sp. YTSA226; assembly: GCF_059609905.1. Lineage (NCBI taxonomy): Bacteria > Pseudomonadati > Pseudomonadota > Alphaproteobacteria > Rhodobacterales > Roseobacteraceae > Ruegeria > Ruegeria sp. YTSA226. Next base: position 194,045 of record NZ_JBXWMQ010000002.1, on the reverse strand, counting down.
CCGACACGGATCAGGATGGCAACGAGGTTGCCTATCCCGACACGCTGGTCGGCACTGACAGCCACACCACCATGGTCAACGGTATGGCCGTTCTGGGCTGGGGCGTCGGCGGGATCGAGGCCGAAGCCGCTATGCTGGGTCAGCCGATCTCGATGCTGATCCCCGAAGTCGTGGGCTTTGAGCTGACCGGTGATCTGGTCGAAGGCACCACCGGCACCGATCTGGTTCTGAAGGTCGTCGAAATGCTGCGCGCAAAGGGTGTTGTGGGCAAATTCGTCGAATTCTTCGGCGAAGGTTTGGACCGTCTGCCGCTGGCCGACCGGGCAACCATCGCCAACATGGCCCCGGAATACGGCGCGACATGTGGTTTCTTCCCGATTGACGGTGAAACGCTGCGCTATCTGCGTAACACCGGCCGTGACGAAGATCGCATTGCGCTGGTCGAAGCCTATGCCAAGGAAAACGGCTTCTGGCGCGACGCAGATTACGCACCGATCTACACCGACACCCTGTCGCTGGACATGCGCACCATCGTTCCCGCGATCTCGGGCCCAAAGCGCCCCCAGGATTATGTTGCTCTGACCGGTGCCAAGGCGGCGTTCACCAGGGAAATGGCCGAGACGTTCAAGCGACCCATGGGTAAGGAAGTCGCCGTCAAAGGCGAAGACTATACCCTGGAATCGGGCAAGGTTGTGATCGCCTCGATCACCTCCTGCACCAACACCTCGAACCCGTATGTCATGATCGGCGCTGGTCTTGTGGCCCGCAAAGCCGCAGCCTTGGGTCTGAACCGTCAGCCTTGGGTCAAAACTTCGCTCGCACCGGGATCGCAGGTTGTTTCTGCTTATCTTGAGGCCGCTGGCCTGCAGGAAGATCTGGACAAGATCGGCTTCAACCTTGTCGGCTACGGCTGCACCACCTGTATCGGCAACTCGGGTCCAATCCAGAAAGAGCTCTCTGAGGCGATTGCCGAGGGCGATTTGGTAGCCACGTCGGTCTTGTCGGGCAACCGCAACTTCGAAGGCCGTATCAGTCCGGATGTTCGCGCCAACTATCTGGCCTCACCGCCGCTGGTCGTGGTCTATGCGCTGGCCGGTACGATGGATATCGACCTGACCTCAGAACCGATCGGTCAGGACAAGGACGGCAATGATGTCTTCATGAAAGACATCTGGCCAACCCAGCAAGAAGTGGCGGAATTGGTCGAACAGACGGTCACCCGTGAGGCGTTCCTGTCGAAATATGCAGACGTCTTCAAAGGCGACGAGAAATGGCAAGCGGTCGATACCACCGATGCCGAAACCTATGACTGGCCACCGACCTCGACCTATATCCAGAACCCGCCCTACTTCCAGGGCATGGGGACCGAGCCGGGCACAATTTCGAACATCGAAGACGCCAAGGTTCTGGCCATTCTGGGCGATATGGTCACCACTGACCACATCTCGCCTGCAGGCTCGTTTGCCACGACAACACCGGCTGGCAAGTATCTGACCGACCGTCAGGTGCAACCGCGCGAGTTCAACTCTTACGGGTCGCGCCGTGGCAACCACGAGGTCATGATGCGCGGCACCTTTGCCAATATCCGCATCAAGAACGAGATGCTGGACAGCGTCGAAGGTGGTTACACCAAAGGCCCCGATGGCGAGCAGACTTCAATCTATGACGCGTCGATGGCCTATCAGGAACAGGGCACGCCGCTGGTTGTATTCGGTGGCGAGCAATACGGCGCCGGATCGTCGCGCGACTGGGCGGCCAAAGGCACGGCTCTGCTGGGTGTCAAAGCGGTGATCGCCGAAAGCTTTGAGCGTATCCACCGCTCGAACCTGGTTGGCATGGGCGTTGTACCGTTCGAATTCACCGGTGGCGACTCGCGCAAGACGCTGGGCTTGAAGGGTGATGAAACCGTCTCGATCCACGGTCTGGATACGATCCAGCCGCTGCAAGAGGTGCCCTGCACCATCACCTACGGTGACGGTTCTGAGAAAACCATAACCCTTAAGTGCCGCATCGATACCGCGCCCGAAATCGAATATATCGAAAACGGTGGCGTGCTGCATTACGTGCTGCGGAACCTGGCCAAGGCCGACTAAGATCTCTGAGCAATCTAAAAAGGGCGCCCGGTCGGGCGCCCTTTTTACGTTCCATTTGCGCCAGGATACTGTGCCTGGCTTTTTCACCGACCTCCCACTTGGTTCTGCCCAACCAGAGGGGCGACGGTGACAGCACCAAGATGGATGATTGTGACCAGATCATTCAGAAGACTGGTGTTTCTTCCCTCACCCTGCCGCGTTAATCGGCCTTAGCCTTTTCCAAAGCGGGCCGAATAGTTCCTTCGATGACGCGCTGGGTAATCGGCCCAGCAAAGCGCAGGATAATGGTTCCGTCGCCGTCGACCACATAGGTTTCCGGTACGCCGTAAACGCCCCAGTCCAGCGCCATGCGTCCCTGTTCATCCCGGCCGATACCCGTATAGGGATCACCAAGTTCGTTCAGGAATGCCTCGGCATTTTCCAGCTTGTCCTTATAATTGATACCGTAGACAGGAATGCCTTCATCCGACAGGGCCTGCAGGTTTGGGTGTTCTACCCGGCAAGGCGCGCACCAACTGGCCCAGTAATTCACCAGCTTGATCTGTCCATCGCGCAACGTTGCGTCGTCAAATTGTGGCTTGCCTGCAAAATCTGTTAATACAACCGGTGGCGCGGTTTGGCCCTCACGGGCCGAGGGCAAAGCGTTTGGGTCATCGCGGAACATGCCAATACCGGCAAGGACCGCAAAGGCGCCAAAGATCAGCGGGGGCGCAATCATCAGGGGCGAGATCTTAGCCATTGCGCTTTATCCTTTGTTCAACTTTTTCCAGCTCAGCCTGCGCCCTGCGGCCCCTCATCACGCTGACCAGAACCAGCGCCAGCAAAAGCCCGATGGAAACCACATAGGACCAGAGCACCGTATCGGCATATTTTCCAAGATCAGGGATCATCCATTTGCCCTTTCCCGCGCCAGCAGAGTCTTGGTCCGACGCGTGCGAATTTCAGTACCCGTGCGGTAAAGTACCAAGGCGATGAACAACAACACGAACCCGACAATGCAGAGCAGCAGAGGATAGAAATAGATATTGCTGACCTTCTCTTCGGTATCCGCTCCAGTCACGGCACCAGCCCGCAGGACAGAAGCGCCCTGATGCAGCCCCTGATTCCAGAAATTCACCGCATAACGGCTGAGGATAGCAAAGACCGACCCCACCAGACACAGGATCGAGGTCAGATCGGCAGCCGTATCAGGGTCTTCGATCGCCTCCCACAAGGCGACATAGCCCAAATAGAAGAGGAACAGGATCAGGAATGAGGTCAGACGTGGATCCCAGGCCCACCAGGTGCCCCACATGGGCTGCCCCCAAATCGCCCCGGTTGCCAACGCAATCAATGTCATCACGATGCCCACAGGTGCGGCCGCGCGCGCAGCCAGCGCACTGACATGATGACGGCGAATCAGCCAAACCAGAGAGGTCGCCAGCATCATAAGCCAGCAGTTAATCGCCATCAGTGCGGCGGGCACATGCAGGTAAATGATCTTGACGGTCGATCCCTGCTTGTAATCATCGGGTGTGAAGAAAAATCCCCACACCAGACCAATGACGATGCAAACCAAAGCCGCGCCCCAGAAGAACGGCATCACCCGTTCACTGGTGGCAAGAAACTTGCGCGGATTGGCATATTCCCAGAGGGTGTTGGCTTTGGCTGCGATAGACATGGGCCTTATCTAGTCCGAGTCGGGTTCATTCTCAATTGACATCCGTCAAAGTTACACTGTGTCATCGTAGGTTAATGCGCAACACGGCGGCGCTGGCAAAAGGTAACAGGGCAATCGTCGCCGCAGTGATCCCAGCCAGCATCAACAAGGGTGTCTGCGTTTCCATTCCGGTTGCGCCGCGGCGCGCGACTTCGGCCCCGAAGATCAATGTCGGTACATAAAGAGGCAGCACAAGAAGCGACAGCAGCAATCCGCCGCGTTTCAAGCCGACCGTAAGAGCGGCACCAAAGGTTCCGATGACGCTCATCGCGGGCGTGCCAATCAAAAGTGAGACGACAAGCCAGAAAAAGCCGGGCAAAGGCAAATTAAGCAGAACGCCCAGGAAGGGCGCAGCCAGAACCAGTGGCAAGCCCGTGGTCAGCCAATGCGCCAAAGACTTAATCGTTATGACCGCTTCTAACGGCAGGGGCGCGGTCGCCAATAGGTCGAGCGAGCCGTCCTCCCAATCCAGCGCAAGCAGCCGGTCAAGTGACAGAAGGCAGGCCAAAAGTGCCCCCAGCCATAGCACGCCAGGTGCAATCGTGGACAACAACGCGGATTGCGGGCCAACTGAAAAAGGCACCAGCACGGTGACGATAAGAAAAAACGCCAGGCCAAGGCCAAACCCTCCGCCCGCACGGAAGGCCAGTTTCAAATCACGTAAAAGCAGGGCGATCACAGGAAACCTCCGTCGAGATCATCGACAGGTTTCGGTTTAGCCTTGTAGGGCCCCACATCCAGGACCTCTCCGTCCAGACCAAGGTCGATATGGGTGGCAATCAAGGCAGACCCACCCTGCCCCAGATGCGCGCGCACCGCGTCAGCAAACATCTGCACTGCATTCTTATCCAGCGACACAGTGGGCTCATCCAACATCCAGATGGGTCGTTCGGTGACCAACATCCGCGCCAACCCCAATCGACGTTTCTGGCCTGCCGACAGATTGCCGGCATGGCGATCCGACAGCTCAGTCAAAGCAAACGCGTCCAAGGCCGGTTGAATGCTGTGACTGCCGAAGACCTGCGCCCAGAACGACAGGTTTTCCACCACGGTCAGAGTCGGCTTGAGTCCGTCGGAATGTGAGGCATAGGCGATCCGGTCCTCAGCCCCGTCGATCTGCCCCTCAAGCGGAGGCTGCAGGCCTGCCAGCGTTCGCAGCAGCGTTGTTTTACCGATCCCGTTCGGCCCGCGTAGGATAAGCGCCTTTCCGGGCTCCAGCGAAAAGCTGAGATTTTCCAGCACAGGAACGCCCCCTCGGGCGATCGACAGGTCGGTCACGGTCAATGTCATGAATCCCGCTTATCCTATTGCCGTCAGAGGCAAAAGGCGGGATTTGCCGCAGCATACCGACAGCAACGTATTTGGGTGGCATCTAAGCGCAAGGACAGAGGAAAAGAATCCGATCAGACCGGTAGCAGCGCCAGCGCAATACGGCGCCCTTCGGATAACAGGATATTGTATGTGCGGCACGCGGACGGAGAGTTCATGATCTCAACCCCGATCCCCGAATCTTCCAAGGCGGCGCGCAGATCAGAAGGAATATGGGCCAGCTCAGCGCCGGTTCCAATAAACAGCACATCGACCTGACCCGCCAATTTCAACAGACCATCCCTGTCGTCGTACCCGCCCCATTTCGCTGATCCTGACGGGCCGGTCAGTACCGACCCGTCATAGACCTGACCACCGATGCGGAAAAACCCAGGACCATATCCGTCAACAGGGGCCGCATTGTCATAAGAGATTTCATTCATACGCATAGGAGGCATCTAGCCCCAAAGCGGTAAGCCCGACAAGGCTGCAAGCGCTATCGCCAGATACGCAGCGGCACGATACAGCTTTTCCCGCTCGGGCCGGAACATCCAACCACCCAGCCAATTACCAGCCAGGTTGGGGACCGCCAGAACCAGACCCAATATCACAGCAGGCAGCGTGATACGGTCCATGCCAGTCAGGTACCCGAGCAGCAGAAAATCAAAGGCGAACAGGTATAACAGGATCGTCGCACGGATCACGGCCACGGGCAGAGGTCGAGACATATAGAACAAGATAACGGCCGGTCCGGGCAGGCCCGCGACACCGCCCAAAAACCCACCAGCGCCTCCTATTCCCAAAACCATTTTGCGACTGACATGACCGTGATAGCGCAGACCGAACACCAGAATAGCCAGCATAAGAAACGCCAACAGGCTAACGGTATAGCGAAATACATGTGGATCGACCGTGGTCAGCAACCACAGCCCCAATGGCAGAGCGAGTGCGCACCCTCCCACCAGACGGACCAGATCACCCCTGTCGACCTCGCGCCAGGCCCGGCGAAGGTTGGGCAGCGGGCCCAGTATATCCATGATTGTCAGGCAGGTCAGCGCCTTGAAAGGATCAAGGAATGGGGTTGCGATTGGCAGGAATATCAGGGCGGTCCCAAATCCGGAAAAGCCGCGCACTACACCGCCAAGAAAGGCAGCAAAAACTATGATGGCCAGCCCTGTGGGGGACTGGCCAAAATACTCAGGCATCGATGTTGGCAAACTGGTTGCCAGAAGTGTTTGATGGCTTGGACCAGTCGCGCTTGACGCCCAGCCACAACAGGATGGTTGAGGCCACAAAGACGGACGAATAGGTACCTACGATCACACCCCAAATCATAGCAAAGACAAACCCGCGGATCACATCCCCGCCCAGAACATAGAGCGAAATCAACGCCAGCAAGGTGGTGACAGAGGTCATGACTGTCCGGCTGAGCGTTTCGTTGATCGAAATGTTCAGAACCTCCTTTAGGTCCTTTTTCTTGTATTTCCGCAAGTTCTCGCGCACCCGGTCGAACACGACCACCGTATCATTCAACGAATAGCCCACGATGGTCAGCAGCGCAGCGATGATCGCCAGATCAAAGCGGATCTGCAGTTCGGAAAAGATGCCGATAGTCAGGATGACGTCATGCACCAGCGCAGCGACAGCCCCCAGCGCAAACTGCCATTCAAACCGCAGCCAGATGTAGACAAGCACCGCCCCAATGGCGAGCACCACCGCGATTACGGCGGTCTGGATAAGCTCTCCCGAGACTTTGGGTCCTACAGATTCGACGCTTTCGAAGGGCAGCTTCAACCCGGGGTCCGCTGCGGCAAGAGCTTCGCCAATTTGTTCAATCGTGGCCGCATTGACAGCCTCAGCATCATCCTGCGCCTGAATGCGGATCATCGCGACGTGTTGATCTGGCCCGAAGCTCGGATCGAAAATCTCGGTGATCGTCACGTCGCCAAGTCCAAGCGGCGCAATAGCGTCACGATATGTGCCGACATCGATTTCCTGCGCGCTTTGGGTCCGAATGGTGGTCCCTCCACGGAAATCAATGCCGAAGTTCAGGCCCTGCAGCATGAAGGACGTAAACGCGACAATCATCATCAAGGCCGAGATACCCAGCCAGATCTTCCAGCGACTGAAGAAATCGAACGAGGTATTCTGGGGTACGAGTTTCAGTCTCATGTCAAACCTCGATCGTTTTCGGACGGCGGCGTTCGAACCAAATCACGATCATCAGGCGCGTCACGAAGATCGCGGTGAAGACCGAGGTCAGAATACCCAGACCCAAAGTGATTGCGAACCCGCGCACTGGCCCGCTGCCCATAGCAAACAGGATTACAGCGGTAATGAAGGTGGTCACGTTGGCGTCCAGAATGGCCGACAGCGCTTTTTCATAACCCAGCTCAATCGCGCGGGCAGGACCTTTGGCAGATTTCAGTTCCTCTCGGATACGCTCGAAGATCAGTACGTTGGCATCCACCGCCATACCTACCGTCAGAACAATCCCCGCGATCCCAGGCAGGGTCAACGTCGCCCCAATCAGGGAAAGCAGACCGAACAACAGGCCAACGTTGATGATCAGCGCAATATTGGCGAAGATACCAAACAGGCCATAGCTGAGCGCCATGAATGTCAGCACCGCGACAAAGGCCACGACGGTTGCCACCTTACCCGCGTCGATACTGTCCTGGCCCAGCTCGGGGCCGATGGTTCTTTCTTCCAGAAACTCCAGCCCGGCGGGCAGTGCCCCTGCGCGCAACAGGACAGCCAGATTTGTACTTTCCTCAACGGTGAAATTACCGGTGATGATACCAGACCCGCCGGGGATATGACTTTGGATCACCGGGGCTGAGATCACTTCGTCATCCAGAACAATGGCAAAGGGTGCCCCGATGTTTTCCAGCGTGTAATCACCAAATTTGCGCGCGCCAGAGGTGTTAAAGCGGAAACTCACCGCCGGGCGGCCATTCTGGTCAAACGCGGGCTGCGCATCGACCAGTTCCTCGCCCGTTACAACAGGCGCGGCATCCAACGTGTAATAGACGCCATTTTCGTCAATCGACGGCACCACCTCTTCGCCAACGCCCGCTATCGCATCGGGGTCGGTTCCGCGCCCAACGACGGGGTTAAAGGTTAGTTGCGCAGTCGTGCCGATGATCTCTTTCAACTCTCCTGCGCTGCCGATACCTGGCACCTGGATCAGGATACGGTCGGTGCCTTGCCTTTGGATGGTCGGCTCGCGGGTGCCCACCTCGTCAATCCGGCGGCGAATGATTTCCAGCGACTGACGCACGGTGCGGTCGTCTGAGGCCAGCTTCTCGGCCTCAGAAAGTTGTACAATGATCGTATCACCTTCGGCGCGGGCCTCGATATCCGTGGCCCCTACACCGCTGAGGGTCTGCACCTGACGGGCCAGACCTCGGACAACCTCCAGCGCGCGGGACATGCCCTCGGGCTGACTGATGCGAAGGCGAATCTCATCAGGCGCCGAGTCCTGGCGACGGATGGTGCCCACGGTGGCACGTTCGTCCCGCAGCGCATCCCGAATTTCGGGCCACATGGCGTCCATACGGGATTCGTAGACGTCACCCACCCGAACTTCGGCCAAAAGATGCGCGCCACCACGCAGATCCAGCCCTAGATTGACCAGCGACGACGGCAGCCAGTTCGGCCATTGCGCCGCCTCGGCCTGCATTTCAGGAGTGTCGACGCCAAGCTCAATCGCCGTCTTGGCGTCATTGGATTGTTCAACGCGCGTATAAAACGCATTCGGCAGGGCCATCAGCAAGCCAGTCACGCAGACCAGCCAGATCAGAACCCGCTTCCAGGTATCAATTTGCAGCATTACCCTGCCTTTTCAAGGGATTGTATCGCGAAGTTACTTCGCCGGCTCAGTCTTGTTCAGAACCTGCGAAATGGTCGATTTAACCACGCGGACTTTGACTCCCTCGGCGATTTCAACTTCGATCTCGTTGTCGCCTTCTTTGACCTTGGCCACTTTACCAATCAGCCCACCCTGGGTAACAACCTGATCGCCCCGGCGCACGGCCTCGACCATGGCTTGATGTTCCTTCATTTTCTTCTGCTGCGGACGGATCAGCAGGAAATACATGATCGCAAAAATCAGGATCAGCGGGAGAAACTGGGCGATTGCGCCACCTTCCATGGGATATTCCTTTTGGTTTGATACTGCGAAAATGCTCCGCAAATTTTGCGAGAACCTATTCTCTGAACCACCTGTTTGCAAGGAATGGCAGCACAGGTTTTTACAATGATTGGCTCATAATGATCAAAGAAATACACCAGGGTCGCAGATCGGTCCTTTGATCCGGGCTCGGCTGGGATATAGTTGGCCGGCAGGAGGACCGATGATTCAATTAATCCAAACGTTTGGCACGCTTTCACGCATCTGGTTCACGCTTGTCTGGATTATGTTCAGCACAGCGATGGCGCTAGCACAGGATGCGCCAATCGAAACGCCTGAAACCTCTGAACAATCAGAGAATTTCAAAGCGCCGGTCATCATCGACGGCGAAAGCCTGTTTTTCCTGCGCGGATCCAGCGCCCTGCCCGCGCCCGAACGGGCCGAGACCGTTCAGAACAACATTATTCAAGTGGCCCTGTCCTCGGAAAATCCCGAAGTTACTATCACTTATGAGGATACGGAACTGGGCACGCGTATTCTGGTTGATGGCGTGCCGGTATCGACGGTCACCGTCGCCGATGCCGAAATGGACCAGATGGAGCTGGACGTCATCACTTATCTCCATGGCTCGGCCATCCATGATGCGATTGTCGCTTACCGCGCAAACCGAACCGAACAGGCGCGTGTATCCGGCGCGCTTGAGGCTTTGGGCTGGACGCTGGGGTTTGCCGTATTCATCGCCTTTATTCTGTGGCTGCACCGGCGCATCAGACGGCGTACGCTGAAATTCGTATCGCGCCATCTGAAGGACGTGGAAACGGCAACAGCCAAAAGCGTTCAAGCCGAAGCCATTGCAGCCCTCGTCAGTTACGGTCTGAACTTCATATTGCTGGTCGTCTTCTTTCTGGGCTTTTACTACTACCTGTCTTTTGTTCTGCTTTCCTTTGCCGAAACCCGGTATTTCGCTCAGCTGTTGCTGACCTATCTGACCGAACCGGTTCTGCTGATCTTCAAAGGAGTGGTCAGCTATATCCCCAACCTTATCATGCTGGCGCTGATCGCCTGGTTGGCGATGTATATCATCAAAGGGATGCGCGTGTTCTTTGACGCGGTCGAGGCCGGCACATTCGAACTGGGCGATTTTGAAAGCCATTGGGTAAACCCGACATTCAACATTGCCCGCGTTTTGGTCATCCTGATCGCATTGGTGTTTGCAGTACCCTATATCCCAGGCTCGGATTCCGCAGCGTTTCAGGGGCTGACTATTCTGGTGGGTGCGATGCTATCGCTTGGCGCGAATTCGGTGGTCTCCAACATGCTGGCTGGGCTGTTTGTGATCTACCGCCGCTCAACCTCGATCGGCGATCGCATCCAGATTGGCGACCACATCGGCGACGTTGTACGGATCAAGCTGATGGAGACCCACCTGAAGTCTATCAAGAACGAGTTGATCTCGATCCCAAATGCGCAGTTGATGAATTCGGATGTGATCAATTTTTCAAAGAAAACAGATGGTAGCGGGCTGTTGCTGCATACGACTGTTGGTATCGGCTATGAGGAGCCCACGGAGAAGGTCGAAGCGATGCTGATCGAAGCCGCGCGCCGAACAAAGGCAATCAAGGCAAAGCCAGAACCATTCGTTTTGTGGACCGCTCTGGCCGACTATGCGATCAATTATCAGATCAACGGCTATACTACGCGGGGCAGCATCATCCCGAAAATTCGGTCAGACCTGCATCGCAATATTGTGGCTGTGTTCAATGAGAACAATGTGCAGATTATGACCCCGTCTTACATCGCCGATCCACCCGAGCCGAAAATCCCCACTGAAGGCTGGGATGGCCATCTGGCACATGAAGCACACGAGGGAACGGATAAGTCGTAACCGGTGCTACACCCTGCCTTTCATATGGTGCATAAGCAGGTTCAGTGATTCACGCATTTAAGGACCTGAACCATGCACGACATCCGCGCCATACGCGAAAACCCAGCCGCTTTCGACGCCGCCCTAGCGCGCCGTGGGGACGCGCCGGTGTCGTCGGACCTGTTGCGCCTGGACGAAAGCCGCCGTGCCAAGATTCTGGCCGCCGAAACCGCTCAGGCGGAGCAAAACAAGGCGTCCAAAGAGGTTGGTGCGGCCAAGGGTCGTGGCGATGAGGTCGAGTTCGAGCGCCTGCGCGCGCTGGTCGCCGAGAAAAAGGCCGAGATCGCCCAGATGCAGACCGAGGCCAAGGATCTGGACGCCCTTCTGACCGATCAACTGATCCGCATCGCCAACCTGCCCGCCGAAGATGTGCCCGAAGGCGTGGATGAAAACGACAATGTCGAAGTCAACCGCTGGGGCACTCCGCCCACACTGGATTTTGCGCCCAAAGAGCATTTTGAGATCGAAGCCGTCCAGACCGGTATGGATTTTGAGACCGCCGCGAAACTGTCCGGCTCGCGTTTTGTGCTGCTGTCCGGTGGCGTAGCCCGCATTCACCGCGCATTGGCGCAGTTCATGCTGGACACACATATCAACGAAAACGAACTAACCGAGGTCAACGGCCCGGTTCTGGTTCTGTCCGAAATGATGCAGGGCACCGGGCAACTGCCGAAGTTTGGCGAGGACAGCTATCAGACCCGTGAAGGCTGGTGGCTGATCCCGACCTCCGAAGTGTCGCTGACCAATATCGTCAATGAAACGCTGATCGACGAAAGCTATCTGCCTCGCCGCTATACCGCGCACTCCCTGTGCTTCCGGTCCGAGGCTGGCAGCGCTGGCAGAGACACCCGTGGGATGCTGCGACAGCACCAGTTCGAAAAGGTCGAGATGGTCTCAATCACCCATCCGGATAAATCGGATAAGGAACAAAAGCGCATGTTACGCTGCGCCGAAGGTATTCTGGAAAAACTGGGCATCCCCTATCGCACCGTGATCCTGTGTACGGGCGACATGGGCTTTGGCGCGCGCCGTACCTATGACATCGAGGCATGGTTGCCCGGACAGGATACCTATCGCGAGATCAGCTCGGTCTCGACTTGTGGTGATTTTCAGGCCCGCCGCATGAACGCGCGGTTCCGCCCCGAAGCGGGTGGCAAACCGGAATATGTCCATACACTGAACGGCTCCGGCCTGGCTGTCGGTCGTTGCTTGATCGCCGTGCTGGAAAATGGTCAGAACGCCGATGGTACTGTGACCTTGCCCAAGGTTCTGGCCCCCTATCTTGGCGGTAAACTGACCTTGCAGCGGGACGGCACGCTGGCATAAGAAAACCGGCGCTAACCAACTGCGCCGGTCCTGAGAAAATCAAAAGGTGGAGGAGGTCTACTTCTTCGCCTTTTTCTTATCTTTTTTCTTACTCTTCTTCTTGCCCACTTTCTCTTTGGCGTCCTGTTTTTTTTGATCTTTTTTCTTGTCGTCCTTTTTGGACTTTTTATCCTTTTTGGCTTTGGCTTTCACCTTGTCCTTTGCCTTTGAGAATGCGGCCTCCATTTCCAGCAGCTTTTTAGCAGCTTTCTCAGCCTTGGCTTTTGCCTTGGCCTTTTTTCGCGCTTTGGCTTCAGCAGCGGCTTTCTCTTCAGCAGCCTTCTGGGCGGTTTCCTCAGCCCGCTTCCGGGAGGCAGCAGTAACGCCCTTCCGAGCAGCTGGGCGCTTGGTTGCTGCGCGCGCAGTCGTGGTTTTGGCTGAAACGGCTGCTTTCGCCGCCGCAATAAGAACCGGTGCCCGTGCCACACCAATGCGGGGAACTTTGACGAGCTCTGCGGGTTTCGCGCTCGCAAGGTCTTCTGCGGTCTTGAAGCCATTGGCAATCAACGCTTGCCCAAGCGCCTCGCCTACACCCTTTACATCGGTCACTGCGGTCATCAGAGTTCCTTTCCTTCTCACATCGGGCCGGAATACCGGCTAGCTGCTACGGGCCAGCCCCCGGGATTGATCCTTAGGAGGGAAAGGTACAAGCCGTTTGGTGTCCTCATCCCAAAGTTTCAGATTCAAAGCCGCTACCGCCTCGGGGAATTTGATCCGGCGCGGCGAATACTCGGACGGGAGGTTATAGTGGCATTCCCGCAGCCGGTAAGAGGGGATGCGCGCGTTGAAGTGGTGTATATCGTGCAATGTGATGCAGGCCACCGCATTATCAAACCACCAGCCGAAATCCAGCGCCGACGACCCCTGCAGCGCAGCCAATTTCGGATCCAGATCTGGGCGACGGTCCCAGTATGTGTCTTCGAAATTATGCTGAAGATAGACTAGGAAAACTCCCAGCATCCCGCCAAGGAAGGAAAAGGCCACCCAAACCAATATACCGGTCGCACCGGCGATCAGATACAGCAGGCCCAGGAAAATCAGGATCGACAGGTTGTGCAGCAGCACGCCTTTGACGCCGAACCGCACCGTATTCTTGGGCCAGCGGTAGCGAATGAAATAAGTAAACAGTGCTCCGACCGGTACTAGGACAAACGGGTTGCGGTATAGGCGATAATACAGCCGCGACCACCAGTTCGCCGCATTCCATTCCCTCACGGTCATGGTATGAATTTCGCCGGTCTCACGATGTTCCAGATTGCCGATGCCGGAGTGATGCAGGTTGTGATTTTGCTTCATCACTTCGAATGGAGCGAAAGTGAACGGGGACAGCCCATGCCCTGCCCATTCATTCTGTGCACGCGTTTCAAATAGCGAATGATGGCCGCAATCGTGCTGCAGCACGTAAAGGCGAACAGAGGAAAACGCGAAAACCACCCCGGCAGGCATCATGACATACCAGCGGTCCACATAGATGATGGCTAATGCCAACGATGAGAAATAAACCGCGAAAGTCCCAAAGTAGCTGATCGCGGCCAATCCATTGTCCTGAACCGCGTATTGACGTGTGTATTCTCTCAAATCCATTCCGTCGGCTCCCCACAATGGCCCGTTGCAATGTGATTCTAAAAACGAGTGCGGTCTTCCCGCAAACAAGCGACACGCTTGGAAACAAAAGCGCGCCAGCGAATGCTAGCGCGCCATCAAAGGGCTGTCACGCCCCGAGATGAAAAATGCAACAGATTGGCGCAGTTACGCGCGTCCCTTCAAATGTTTGGCCAAGGCACCTGCGTTTTTCTTACGCCGTCCCTTGTAAGGGTTCTTGTCTCCCTGTCCGCGCAAGGTCAGTCGGATGGGGGTCCCGGGCATATCGAAACTCTCACGCAGGCCGTTGACCAGATAACGGTTATAGCTTTCAGGCATCTTGTCGGGGTGCGAACACATAACCACGAATCCAGGGGGGCGGGTTTTGGCCTGTGTCATATACCGCAGCTTGATCCGGCGACCCTGCGGCGCTGGCGGCGGGTGCTGTTCCAGCATTGCGATCAACCAACGGTTCAAAGCAGCAGTCGGCACACGCCGGTTCCAGATATCATGGGCGCGTAGGATAGCAGCACGCAGGCGCTCAAGCCCCCGCCCTGTTTTGGCGGAAACCGTGACCAGTGGAGCGCCGCGCAACTGCGGCAGAAGACGTTCGAACGATTCTTTCAGATCGCGCAGTTTTTCCTGCTTGTCCTCTTCGATATCCCATTTGTTAATGGCGACAACGACGGCTCGGCCCTCGCGTTCGGCCAGATCCGCGATGCGCAGATCCTGCTGTTCAAACGGAATCGCCGCATCCAGCAACACCACCACAACCTCGGCAAATTTTACTGCACGCAAACCATCCGATACAGAAAGCTTCTCAAGTTTTTCCTGTACCTTGGCTTTTTTGCGCATCCCCGCCGTATCGAAGATCCGCATCGGCGTGCTTTCACCCTCGGGGTCGGCCCAGTCGATCCGCAGGCTGATTGCATCGCGTGTGATCCCGGCCTCGGGTCCGGTCAACAAGCGATCTTCGCCAACGATCTTGTTGATCAGGGTGGATTTTCCGGCATTCGGGCGACCAACAACGGCAACTTGCAACGGCTTGGCGTCGGTGATCAACGGGGTTACGGCTTCGCCGTCTTCATCAAGCTCGATATCAGTTACGGGCGCTTCTTCGATCGCTTTTTCCGCAGCAGCATCCGCCAGAGGCATCAGATGTGCGTAAAGATCGGTCATCCCCTCGCCATGTTCACCCGACAGGCGGACCGGCTCGCCCAGACCCAGATTATAAGCTTCGAGCACACCGGCATCAGCCGCCGAGCCTTCAGCTTTGTTGGCAGCAAGGATCACGTGTTTCGATCGTTTGCGCAGAATCTCGGCAAACATCTCATCTGTGGGCGTCAACCCCACACGCGCGTCGATCATGAACAGGCACACATCAGCCATGTCCACGGCGCGCTCGGTCAGGCGTCGCATCCGGCCTTCAAGGCTGTCGTCTGTCGCATCCTCAAGACCCGCCGTATCAATAACGGTAAAGCGCAGATCGCCCAGACGCGCTTCGCCTTCGCGCAAATCGCGCGTAACACCTGGCTGGTCGTCGACCAATGCCAGTCGTTTGCCGACGAGGCGGTTGAACAAAGTGGATTTGCCCACATTGGGGCGCCCCACGATAGCGAGGGTCAGGGACATGTTACTCAACTTTCAAGACTCAGACGCGCCCTTTAGCGCATCTTGTCGTCAACGGAAAGCGTGCAGTTCACCTTTGGTCGAAACGACGTACAAGGTTTGCCCGGCAACAACTGGCGCCGTAGTGGCACCGCCGGGAACCTCGACGCGGTGAACCAGCGTGCCGTCGAGCGGGTTATAGAACCTTAGATAACCATCGTTCGATGCAACAACGATACGCCCACCAGCCATGATCGGCCCGTAATGCGCATAGATTGCGCCACGCCGACCGGGCTTGTCCTTGACGAATCCAGGCAAGTCCTGCGCCCACACAATCGAGCCATCCGAGGCATCCAGACGCACCAACTGACTGCGATCACTAATCAGGAAGATGCTGTTTCCAGCCGGCCAAACCGTATCAACGGCGCCTTCATCCGCGGTCCACCTCCGCTCACCCGAAGTGGAATCGAATGCCACGGTGCGGCCTGAATGGTTGCCGATATAGATGGTATCGCCGACCACCATCGGGCCGCCTGTTACGTCAACGATCTGCGCTGCGGCGCGCCCTCGACGCCCACCAGCAACCGACGCGTTCCAGCGGCGAATACCACCTCTGCGGAACGTTGCAGCTATATCGCCCGAGCCAAATGCAAACACCGAGAAATCCGAGGCAATCACCGGCGCAGGCGCGCCCAATACATTGCCAACGCTTGGGGTGCCCTGAACCTGCCAGAGGATGCGCCCATCTTTTGTATCAATCGTCCATCCGATTTCATCTCCGGCGACAAGATACAGCAGGCCATCATTGATCAGAGGTGAGCCGCTGCCCGTAGCATTCAGGCGCTTTTGCCAACGAATGGCACCGGATTTGCCATCCAGAGCGGTCAGGCGACCAAAACCAGAAGACACATAAAGAACGCCATTAGCATAGGCCAATCCACCGCCGGTTGCATCTGAATCTCCGTCGGTGCCAGGGATTAGATCTGTACTCCAGGCAACCTGCCCCTGCGGTGAGACCGCTGAAACGGTCGCTCCGGAATCCAGCGTGTAGACCAAACCACCTGCAACGACCGGCTCGGCCGTGATGCGCTGCTTGCGCGAATCTCCATCACCGATCGACGTTGACCACAGTTTCTGTGGAGTATTACGCAAAGAGGCATTTGTCGTCCGATACGCAGCGGTTCCCGGGCTTTGTGACCAGTTGGCATTGGCCGTCTGGGCAGGAAGGCTGATCGGCTTGGCTCCCTGGGTCTCAACCGTTTCATTGTCGGATGTTGGTCGGATGTCCTCACGAGCTCCGGGCAGGATGACCTCGGGCTCCTGACAAGCCGCCAGCAATGTCAGGGAAACAACCGCGACCGGCAACCCAATACGGGGGAAGAGACTAATCACCATGATACTCCGAACTTGCCTGTCATTTATTTTCTACCGGTTCAGCTTTGCCGTGCGACCAGCGGTTCCGGTTCACCACCCAGCGCAACAATCAACTGTGTTGCGCGTTGCTGCAGATCTACGCCGATTTCAGCGTCCTGCCGCATTGCCTGCAAACGGGAAATGGCGGCATCGACTTGACCTTCGGACACTTCGATCAGTGCCAGTTGCTCCTCTGCCAGCAACCGCAATGGGGCTCCCGGCACGGCCAGCGCTTCGAATTGCTGACGCCGGTCTGCTACCGGCATTGTCTCGCTTTGCAGCAGCAAAGCCTTGAAGGTCGCGATGGCCCGGTAAATTTCAGGCAGATCACCCTGAACCGCAATGGCGTTCAGACTCTCAACAGCGCCCTGCCCGGACTCGATTTCGGTCTGCGAGGCAGAAAGCAGCATCTTAACAATCGCATCTCCACCGGGTGTTGGTGCAGGTACCAAGGCAAGATCATCGGCACGATCGGCGGACTCATTCTGTGCCATAGCGGCCAGAATCGCATCTCCCAGATCCTGTGCCTGACTGGTTGCGCGCGCCTTGCGCAGTTCGTTGAACGCGGCACCACCAACGATCAGAACAACCGCCACTACGCCAACCCAACCCCAACGGCGCAAAAGCAAGAACAGACGGTCGCGGCGCACCTCTTCGGTCACCTCATCAATGAAACTGTCGACGTCGCTCATCCCTGCTCCCCGGGCTTGTGTTCTGTGATATTGGGCAATGTCATACCCCGCTGCCATTGCCAAGCCAAGGGTCCGATTTCATACAATTCCCCCACCTGCGGATACCCTTGCAGAAAAAAGTGAACCGAACTATTCAGTTTAGTGTGGAAAAGATGAGGCCCCGCCCCCATTTCTAAGCATGCGCGCCGAGGGACAGTCGGCAAAGAATTCTGGGAGAGACCCTGTATGCGTTTGATTTCATTCGTAAACGCCTTTTTGGTGATTGTTGCCTTATTCTATTTGGTATTCGAAAGGGATGCATTATTAGCATTCGCCGGCCGCGAAGATTCAAACCCGGGCACTACGTCCGAGGCAGAATCTTCTGAAATTCCCGCAGAGGATCGGCACGTAATCCGTGTAGTTGCACAGCGCTCTGTCGCCCGCGAAGTAGACAGTGCAGTGACTCTGCGTGGACAAACCAGAGCAAACCGCGAGGTCGAAGTTCTGGCCGAAACGACGTCAACTGTCGTATCAGAACCCAAGCGCAAGGGCAGTTTTGTCGAAGCCGGTGATTTGTTATGTGAGCTGGATCCAGGCACCCGTCCGGCAAGCCTGGCCGAAGCAACAGCCGCCAAGCTTGAAGCCAAAAGCCGGGTGCCCGAAGCCGAAGCGCGTCTGCTGGAGGCACATGCGCGCGTAGCCGAAGCCGAAATCAACTTGAAAGCCGCACGAAAGCTATCAGAGACCGGTTTTGGGTCGGAAACCCGCAGGATTTCCAGCGAGGCAGAAATGAGTACAGCCCAGGCTGGTATCAAAAGCGCCGAAGCCGGGCTGGAAGCAACACGCGCCGGTATTGAAGCGGCATCAGCCGAAGTCGAGGCCGCCGAACGTGAAATCGAACGCCAGACGATCGAAGCCCCATTCAAGGGTCTGTTAGAAAGTGACACAGCTGAGCTTGGAAGCCTTATGCAACCAGGGTCGCTGTGTGCGACTGTGATCCAGTTGGACCCAATCAAGTTGGTCGGGTTTGTTCCCGAGGCAGATGTGAACCGGATCATCGTAGGGTCCGAGGCTTCGGCCCAGCTGATCTCGGGGCTTCAGGTCTCTGGGCGGGTCACCTTCCTTAGCCGGTCGGCCGATGAGACCACCCGGACCTTTGAGGTCGAGATTACCGTTCCTAACCCCGACCTGACAATTCGGGACGGTCAGACTGCGGACATCCGAATCTCGGCTGAAGGGACCAAGGCACATCTGCTGCCTCAGTCCGCACTGACGCTGAATAACGATGGCAAAGTTGGTGTACGGACCGTTGGAAATGGGAACATTGTGGATTTCCTGCCGGTCACTTTGTTGCGCGACACCTCCGAAGGTGTCTGGGTTGACGGGTTGCCGGAAACGGCGGACATCATCATTGTCGGGCAAGAATTCGTGACTCGCGGCGTGATGGTTGAGCCAACTTATCGGGATGCAGTGCAATGACCGGAATAGTAAGCTGGGCCGCTGGCCGAGCCCGAATGGTTCTGGCATTTATCGCGATTTCCTTGATCGTAGGTGGATACGCCTATGTTGGCCTGCCGAAAGAAGGTGAGCCGGATATCGAAATCCCTGCGCTTTTCGTCTCGGTTCAGTTCCCCGGCATTTCCGCTGAAGACTCTGAAAACCTGCTGGTCAAGCCGATGGAAACCGAGCTGGCTGATCTGGACGGTCTCAAAGAAATGACGTCGACGGCTGCCGAAGGCTATGCCGGTGTCGCGCTGGAATTCGATTTTGGATGGGACAAGACGGCGATCATGGCCGATGTCCGCGAC
This sequence comes from Ruegeria sp. YTSA226, assembly GCF_059609905.1. Taxonomy (NCBI): domain Bacteria; kingdom Pseudomonadati; phylum Pseudomonadota; class Alphaproteobacteria; order Rhodobacterales; family Roseobacteraceae; genus Ruegeria; species Ruegeria sp. YTSA226. The sequence continues at coordinate 174,440 of NZ_JBXWMQ010000002.1, read as the reverse complement.
GCCATGAACAGCGCCCAGGCCGATTTTCCTGAAGGGGCTGAGCAATATACCCTGACCGAGATCAACTTTTCTGAATTCCCGATTGTGATTGTCAATCTGACCGGGGCTGTTCCTGAAAGAACAATGGCCCGTGTCGCCAAAGATTTGCAGGATGATCTGGAAGCATTGGATTCCGTGCTTGAGGCAGGGATAGCCGGCAATCGAGACGAATTGCTAGAAGTGATCATCGACCCGCTCCGGCTGGAAGCGTATAACGTTACCGCCGCCGAGCTGATCAATGTTGTTCAGAACAACAACCAGCTGATCGCCGCTGGTGAGGTAGAAACCGATCAAGGCACCTTCTCGGTCAAGATCCCTTCGTCTTTCAAGACCGCCCAGGACGTGTATGACCTACCCGTCAAGGTCAATGGCGACCGCGTCGTGACCATGGGCGAGCTGGCGCAAATCAACTATACTTTCGAAGATCGCGAAGGCACCGCCCGCTTCAACGGCGAGGCCACCGTGGCACTGCAGGTCGTCAAACGCAAAGGCTATAACCTGATCGACACGGTCGACGAGGTCAAAGCCTCTATCGCAGCGGCCCAATCCAAATGGCCAGCCGAGATGCAGGCGGCGATCAAACTGGGCACCTCGAACGACCAGAGCCGGATCGTAGGGTCGATGGTCAGCCAGCTTGAGGGTTCGGTTCTAACCGCTATTGCGCTGGTTATGATTGTCATTCTGGCCTCGCTTGGGACCCGTGCCGCCCTGCTGGTGGGTTTTGCGATTCCAACCTCATTCCTGCTGTGCTTTGCATTCCTTGCGGTGATGGGGGTCAGCATTTCGAACATCGTCATGTTCGGTTTGATTCTTGCGGTCGGAATGCTGGTCGACGGGGCCATCGTGGTGGTTGAATATGCCGACAAGCGGATCAACGAGGGCGTGGGTCCCATGCATGCCTATGTCGAAGCTGCACAACGGATGTTCTGGCCGATCGTATCCTCGACAGCTACGACATTATGCGCCTTCTTGCCTATGCTCTTTTGGCCCGGTGTTCCGGGCGAATTCATGGGGATGCTGCCAGTTACGCTGATATTCGTTTTGTCGGCGTCGTTAATCGTTGCACTGATCTACCTGCCCGTGATGGGCGGCGTTTCCGGCCGCCTGAGCCGCGTGTTTGACCGGTCGTCGAACTGGCTGAGGGCGCGAACAGCCTGGTGGGTTCGGGCAGCGATGGTTCCCCCGTCGTTATACCTGATCTTCCTGGGGGCGATGCAGACACTGAACCCGGACTACCTGGTCGATTCAGGTAGTTCGGTTCTTGGAATGATCCTGTTCATGCTAGGTGCGTTTGCCGGGTCGGTCACCCTGAGCGCGGCAAAAATCGAACGCGCCCCGGTTGAGCATGTGCAGACCAGCCGCGAACACACACGCTTTGGGCATGTGGTGAAATTCCTTGTGGGCAACCCGATCATGCCGATTGTATCAATTGTGGTGATTGGCCTTGCTGTAGCTTCAGTTATGACCGTATTTGGGAAAAACAACCGCGGTGTTGAATTCTTCGTTGAAAGCGAACCAGAGCAGGCCACGGCCTATGTCCGTGCGCGCGGCAATATCTCTTTGGCCGAAAAGGACCAGATGGTACTCGCCGCAGAAGAGATTATCAGTGCGCACCCGGCTGTTATCAACGTCTTTGCATTCGCTGGTGAAGGTGGTTTGGACACCGGTGGACCCGGTGGCCAATCCCCGGCTGATACCGTTGGTCAGGTTCAGTTCGAAATCATCCCTTGGGAAGACAGACCGAACGTCTCGGAACCGATTTTCGGAGGATTGTTGGACCGGCACACAGTGGCGCCAGACTATGACGGCGACTATGTTCTGGAAGAGTTGAACAGGGAGCTTGCGCAGCTACCGGGGATCATCGTTGAGACCTTGCCGCTTGAGCAAGGGCCAGGCTCTTCCAAACCTGTCCATCTGCGGATCAAGGCCGATGGCTGGCAAGAGCTGACATCAGCCACTTTGGCCGCACGTGAAGCATTCGACGCCACCCCGGGCCTTATTAAGATCGAGGACACGCTGCCCCTGCCCGGTATCGATTGGCAGATTGACGTTGATGTCGCCAAAGCAGGCCGGTTTGGCGCAGACGTTGCCACCGTCGGTGCGATGGTACAGCTTGTTACGCGTGGCCTTTTGCTGGGCGAAATGCGCCCGGACAATGTGGATGATGAAATCGAAATCCGTGTTCGCCTGCCTGATCAGGATCGTGTCTTGTCAACGCTTGACACGCTCAAGGTCCGCACGGTCGATGGTTTGGTGCCACTGTCCAACTTTGTCTCGCGCAAACCAGTCGCCAAACTGGCCGAAATCAACCGTGTCGATCAAGAACGTTATTTTGACGTGAAAGCGGATGTTGAGCCCGGCCTGAGCAATGTTGTGGTCACAGGACCGGATGGGGCCGATCAAAGATTGGCAGTGGTGCGTGAACTCGCAGAGGATGAAAGCCCCACAGCTACCGCATTGGCATTTCCCGATGGGACTCAGTTCGAACTGATAATGCTGACCGAGGCAGAAAGCACCGATGATTTGCGCACGCTGATCGAATCCGGTGACGCGCGCACCAGTCTGATTAACCCGAACGAACGGATTGTTGTGTTGACTGAATGGCTGGAAACCGATCCTTTTGGCAGTTCCGTCAGCTGGACATGGACAGGTGATCAGGAGGATCAGGCCGAATCCGGGGCGTTTCTTGTGAATGCCTTTATGGGCGCGTTGGGGCTAATGTTCGTTATTCTGCTCGCGCAGTTCAACTCGTTCTACAATTCGATCCTGGTTCTGCTGGCCGTGGTACTGTCCACAACAGGTGTTCTGATCGGTATGATGGTGATGCAACAGCCCTTCTCGATCATCATGACAGGAACGGGTATTGTGGCTCTGGCGGGGATCGTGGTGAACAACAACATTGTTCTGATCGACACCTATCAGGAATATAGCCAGTACATGCCAAGGATCGAGGCGATCATACGCACCGCCGAGGCACGCATTCGTCCGGTTCTGTTGACCACACTCACCACGATGGCTGGCCTTACCCCGATGATGTTCGGGCTGTCGCTGGACTTTATCAACGGCGGGTATTCGATCAACAGCCCCACAGCGCTGTGGTGGAAACAGCTGGCAACCGCAGTTGTCTTTGGCCTTGGTATCGCGACGGTACTGACGCTGATCGTGACGCCTTCGCTTTTGGCTATGCGGGTCTGGGTGACAACCTATGCCATCTGGTTGGGTAAGATTTTGGCTCGTGCTACAGCGGGAAAATCCAGCCAGGTGGCGCTGGATATGGCCATCGGTAAAGCCGCGATGAATGCTCAGGCAACCGAAATGGTCTGGGATGATGAGCTGCGTACCGACGATCCGAGCGCTGACAGTTCTGGGAAAGAACCGACCGGTTCACCGCTGAAAGCAGCCGAATAAAGAGCAACAGGGTTGGGCAATCCAGCCCTGTTTTACTCGCGCGTCCAAGTTTGATGCGCACAAATGTGATGTTCACACCCTTTGACCATCAGAGTGTCACCCTTCAGCGTCATCTGCGGAACTGCATCAACATCCACTAACGGTACCCAGAATTCACCCCCGCCATATTTGCCACCGCCTTGGCTGCCGACATCCCAGAACAGTTTCTTTCCGATATTCGGCGTCTGTACTGCTTTTCCGCTGGCGTCATATGCAGATAAAATCTGACCACAGAACTTGTCACCGCAGGCTGTAATTTTGATGTCAGAGACGAGGTTCTTCCGGTCCGGCTCGGTCTTCCAAATTCCGATGATGGGGTCTCCAAGCGCATAGACCGGTGTAAGTGTGGCAATTGCCGCTATGGCTGGCACAATGAACTTGCGGAAATATTTATGCATAACAATACCTCAGATGCGTGATCTGTAGTGTAACATAGTTTGGGCCGCCTATCAGGCCGCCTGCATATCCGATTGCTGGCGATTCCAAAGCTGGGCATAACGCCCCTCACGTTTCAGCAATTCATCATGCGTGCCTTGCTCCAGGATTTTGCCACGCTCTAGCACTACAATACTGTCTGCCTCGGCGATTGTGCTCAGGCGATGGGCAATCGTCAGAACCGTACGCCCCTCGCCCGCATGGGCCAAAGCATCCTTGATGTCTTGTTCGGTATCTGTGTCCAGCGCCGATGTCGCCTCGTCCAGCAAAAGGATTGGCGGGTTTTTCAGCAGCGTTCTGGCAATACCGACCCGCTGCTTTTCCCCACCCGACAGCTTTAGCCCGCGCTCACCGACTGTGGTGTCATAGCCTTCGGGCAACGTGACTATGAAATCGTGGATCTGGGCAGCCCGGGCGGCGGCTTCGACATCTTCCTGCGTGGCCCCGTCGCGTCCATAGGCAATGTTATAGCGAATGGTATCGTTAAACAGCACGGTATCCTGCGGCACCACTCCGATTGCCGCGTGCAGGCTGGTCTGCGTGACGTCGCGCACATCCTGCCCATCAATTTTCAGCGCACCCCCGGTGACATCGTAGAACCGGAACAGCAACCGACCGATGGTGGATTTACCCGACCCCGTCGCACCCACAATCGCTACGGTTTGGCCCGCAGGAATGGTTAGGGAAACACCTTTGAGAATTTCCCGCTCAGCATCATATCCGAATTGTACATCATGCAAGGTAACCTCACCCCCTGTTACATCCAGATCCGGTGCATCGGTCTTGTCGACCACTTCGGCGGGTTGTTCCAACAGGTCAAACATCTGGCCCATATCGACCAGAGATTGGCGGATTTCCCGATACACCGTACCCAAAAAATTCAGCGGTACGGTAATCTGGATCATATAGGCGTTGACCATAACGAAATCGCCCACGGTCAGCGTCCCGGCCTGCACCCCAATGGCTGCCAAGACCATTACACCGATCAATCCGCAGGTGATCAGAAAGGACTGCCCGAAATTTAGAAACGCCAGAGAATACGCCGTCTTGAGAGCCGCCCCCGCATAGGCTTTCATTGACACATCATACCGTTCAGCTTCACGCGTTTCGGCATTGAAATACTTGACGGTTTCAAAATTCAGCAGGCTGTCGATGGCGCGCTGGTTCGCCTCGGTATCCTGATCATTCATCTCGCGGCGCAGTTTCACGCGCCACTCGGTCACCGCAAATGTGAACCAGATATACAGCGCGATCGTTGCCGCGACGACCACCAGATACCAGACATCAAACAGCCACATCAGAATGATCGCAACAAGCAGCAGTTCAAGGATCAAAGGCCCGATGGAAAACAGCAGGAAACGCAAGAGGAACTCGACCCCTTTTACGCCGCGCTCGATAATACGGCTCAGACCGCCCGTGCGCCGCGTCACGTGATAGCGCATCGACAACTGGTGGATATGCTGGAAAGTTTCCAATGCCAGTGCGCGCAATGCCCGCTGCCCGACAGGAGCAAAGGCCGCATCCCGCAACTGCTGCAAACCAACAGTCATCATGCGCGCGACACCATATGCCACCGTCAACCCAACAGCACCCAGCGCTACGGGGGGAACGCCCTCGCCCGCCAGGCTATCAACCGCGCCTTTGTACAAAATCGGGGTGTAGACCGCGATCAACTTGGCCAGAACCAACATGCCCATAGCAATCAGAACGCGACGCTTAACCCAGGGCTCATCCTCGGGCCAGAGATAAGGAGCAACTTTCCGGATTGTACGCCAGCCAGAGCTGCGCGCGTCCAATTTTGGGATATTGTCGGAATTCATCGGGGCTACTCGTCTCTTCACGTACCGGAACTGCGGTCAGAGAGTGCCCCTGACCCCGGAAGGTCAGAGGTACAGGATTATTCCGGAATGGTGAATACCTGCCCCGGATAGATCAGATCCGGGTCGCGGATCGCGCCTCGGTTGGCCTCGAACAGTTTGACATACAAGACACCATCGCCAAATCGTTCCCGAGAGATAGCCCAAAGCGTATCACCCTTTTGTACTGTAACCGAACGGATGGCCGGTGTTTCCTGAGAGGGTGCAGGCCCATCGTCCACTTCGGCCACGCTCAGAACTTCTAGAGGCTCACGCTTGAACGGGGTTTCCAGACGGCTTTTAACCGTGCCGTCCGAGGCAACCTCATCCACACGCAACGTATACACACCGGGATCAATGCCTTCGATCTCGCTGCGCCATTTTCCATCATCCGTGGGCTGCATATCAGCGACCAGTTGGTTGTCCAGGTACACGCGTACCGCGGAACCATCAGCCACGCGGCCGGTCAGCTCGACCTCACCCGTGTCTGAATACCCGATCGTATCCAACGCGACCTGATCAGGTTCGGTGCTCTGAGGCGTCGCAGGTTGGACAAGCTCGACCCCGTCTTCCCCCGATCGCAGGATCGCAACCTGTTGTCCTTGCGTGGAATCTGCCGTTTCTTCAGAAGATGTGTCGCCGGTTTGAGCGACCTGCCCCGCCTCGGTTTCATCGCCGCCTGCGGATTCGTCGGCTAGGGTGGTTTCCGCCGTATCAACCGATGCGACCTCTGGTTCAGGTTCGGGCAAAGCCGCAATCAGATAGTCATCAGAGCGTACAGGTTGATCGACCCCATCGGTTTCCAGCGTCAGACCGCGTGCGGCGGTGGAAAACGGAATGGACACGAATTCTGCAAACTGGCCACTGTCATCGACGGTAAAGCTGTGCAGTGTTTCACCATCCAGCAACACTCGCACCTCAACACCGGGCTCTGCGTTACCGGACAGAACCGCATTCCCATCAGGCTCGACGAAGATCTGGTCAAGGGCCGGAGGTGCAACTTCGGCAACATCCGCAACCGGTTCAGCAGTTTCGTCCGCCCCTTCTGTCGACGCCTCGGCTTCTATCGTATCCGTATCCGTATCGTCGGTCTGCGGGGCATCCCCTGTGTCAGAGGCAACAGAGGTGTTCTCTGACGCATCCTCCGCCACATCTGCTTGAGGCGCTGGGTCCAGAGGTGTGCGATCAAACGCGCCGGAAAAATACGCGCCGCCTGCGCCTAACAGAACCAGCAAACCGGCGATCACCCCCCAGGTGAAAGATCCGGAGCCTTCGCTTCCCGAATTGGAATCCATACTCTTCCTTTCACTCCGCAGCGCAAATGCCTTATCTACAACGCATTCTGCCTGACGGTTGAGCCAATCTATCAATACCGCTATCACGGGTCAAAAGCCCAGATACAACCCCGGAGAAGCCTCTCAATGTCTCAGAAATCTGTCTGTGTGTATTGCGGGTCACGCAATGGCGCCCAAACCAGCTATTCCGACGCAGCCCGCTCCTTTGGTCAGCTTCTGGCGCAGGAGGGCTGGCGACTGGTCTATGGCGCGGGCGATGTGGGTCTGATGGGCGAGGTCGCGCGTGCGGCCCAAGCCGCCGGAGGGGACACGTTCGGCGTAATTCCCGTTCACCTGTTAAAGCGCGAGGTCGGCAAGACCGACTTGACCCGTTTCGTGATTACCGAAACGATGCACGAGCGGAAAAAGGTCATGATCATGAACGCCGATGCCGTGGTCGTCCTGCCGGGTGGTCCGGGTTCACTGGACGAATTGTTCGAAGCCCTGACATGGCGGCAGTTGGGTCTGCACGACAAGCCCATTCTGGTCATGAATGTTGATGGATATTGGGATGCCCTGCATGATCTTGTGCAGCAGGTCATCGGCCAGGGATTTGCGGACACATCTCTGGCCGATTTCATAACGTGGGTCGACAGCCCGGAAACGGCGATGTCGACCCTGAGGGCGATGCTGGTCCCGCATAAGGGCTAGTCGGGCAGTATGGTCCGTCCGCAGATCGCCGGATACTCAACTGGCTGGTTTTAGACGGCTGATCAGAACCTGTTCCACTTTGTTCAGCGGGTGGTTGGTCAGGGTCTTATCAACCTCGGCCACCACTTTCCTTAAGACTTCGCTGTGCAGGCGGCGACGCAGAAGGCCCAAAACATGGGGGCTGGCGACCAAAACCAGGCGTTTATATGCCCCCTTCAGACCTTTGCGATTCAACAGATTAGCCACATCCTGCACGAACAAAGACTTGGCCTGCGATTTCCACTTGGGTTCTTCGACCGCTGATTTCTGATTTGGGCCATTGTCCGAGCGCCGCCCCGCCCGATCAGAGGGCCTAGCGTTTGGGACATCGCTTTCTTCGACCGAGACAACCACCAGATTGGGGTCTTCGGCATCCGTGATATTCTCCATGAACAGCGCCTTCTCCCCGTCGGCGATGACAATCCATGTTCCCTGCGTTAATGCGACCATTGTGATCTCCTGATTTGGTTTTTCTGAGACCATCCCTCATCTTTCAGGCACGGCTAACCATTTGCGCAGCTTTGTTTTTCGCCGCGCCGCCTGTGTTTTTTGCAAGTGATTTGCGGCTCTCTCCTCCGCTCCCTTTAAGGTAGGCACTGCGCGCCATCTTACAATCCGGCCGGGCACCGAAACTGCCGCTATAGGCGGGTTTTCACCGGTCAGGAGAACAGTTCGATGACCGTAATTTCGGGCGTTACACCAAAACGCACGGGCAGGATCGAACATCCGATACCCCCGGACACGACCAGATCACGATTGCCTTCGCGCACGTGACCATAGGCATAGCGATTGCCGAATTTCGAGGGCACCACCGGCGACCAGCCAAACAGCCGTACCTGCCCTCCATGAGTATGACCTGACAGGGTCAGGGCCACGCGATCAGGAACTTTGGGGAAGATATCCGGTTCATGCGCCATCATCACCACCGGGGCATCATCCGTGATCTGCCCAAGCGTCGCAGGCAGGTCATCCAGCCCTTGGTATCGACCATTGCCCGTATAAATCGCCAACTGATCTTCGAGGCCTGCAAGCCAAATCCCGGCACCATCCAGTTTGAAGGCCTCGTTTGAAAGCACCCGGATACCATTCCGTCTCAGCGCATCGCCGTACAGATTCGGCCCGCCCCTGCGCTTTTGGGCTGACCGGTCATCCCACCAATCGTGATTTCCCAGAACCGCATAGACACCATGCTTTGCCTGCAACCCGGACAACACCGGCGCCAGATCGGCAATTTTAACCGGTTGTAAATTTATCCTGTGCCCGGCGGCATAGTCACCCAACAGCAGGATAAGGTCAGGTGACAGAGCGTTTGTGCGCCGAACGATCTGCTGGACTCTTTTCAACCCCACATAGGGCTCACCAACATGCAGATCAGCCAGCACCGCGATCCGCAGCGGCGGTGCGGTCCAGTCCGCGCGCCGGATCCGCCACTTACGAACACGCAGGCGCAGCGCGGGTTCGATGAAGAAACCATACGTGGCAGCAAAAAGGCCTGCCAGCATCACTGCCAGCAGGCCCTTTATGAACCCTCTACGGGTCACTGGATCACATCCGCGAAGCGACGTTTTCCCAGTTCACCAGATTGTCGAGGAAGTTCGACAGGTACACCGGACGCTTGTTGCGGAAGTCGATGTAATAGGAATGCTCCCACACGTCGCAACCCAACAGAGCAGTCTGACCAAAGCACAGCGGGTTCACGCCGTTTTCGGTCTTGGTCACGGCCAGCGAACCGTCCGCATTCTTGACCAGCCACGCCCAGCCCGAGCCGAACTGACCGGCACCAGCTGCGCTGAACTGCGACTTGAACTCGTCAACCGAGCCAAAGCATTCGACCAGCGCCTTTTCCAGCTCGCCAGGCATGGCGTTGTCGCCGGGGCCCATCATCTCCCAGAACTGGTTGTGGTTCCAAAGCTGACTGATGTTGTTGAAGATGCCGTTTTGCGCGACGGCATTTGCGTCGTAGGTGCCGGTGATGATCTCTTCCAGCGACTTGCCGTCCCACTCGGTACCGGCGATCAGCTTGTTGCCGTTGTCGACATAGGCCTTGTGGTGCAGGTCGTGGTGAAATTCCAATGTTTCGGCGGACATGCCCTTGGCTGCCAGCGCGTCGTGTGCATAAGGAAGATCAGGAAGTTCAAAAGCCATCTCGGCCCCCTGTTGAAAATGAATGTTGCGGTTTCCAAAGGTTAAATGCTTTGGCAAGTGCCGCAGGTCAAGGGCAGAGATCATAAAACCCGGAGGTCCGCGATGCTAACTCAGGCGCGCAAGATGTTTTACCGCGCCCGCGGATACTATGCGGGCAGCCTGAATGGCGAGCCTTTCCGGCTGGATCCCTACCACTCGAAGTTCTGGCGCAAGGCCTCGGCCGGCGCGTGGGAGCCCGAGACTTTTGCCGTGCTGGATAGATATCTAACGCCGGACAGCGACTATCTGGACATCGGGGCATGGATCGGCCCAACGGTGCTGTACGGTGCCCGCAAAGCCCGCCACGTCTGGTGTTTCGAACCAGACCCCACCGCGTTTCGGCATCTAGCGTGGAATCTGGACCTGAACGACATTCGCAATGTTTCGGCATTTGGCGTCGCATTGTCGGATCAATTCGGCGTGGCCCGTATGGCATCCGTTCGCGGTGAACCCGGGGATTCCACCAGTTCACTGTTGCATGACGGGGTGCATGGGACAGATGCATTGACCATCGAGTGGGATCAGTTCGAGGCCGTAAATGACCTGTCCCGTGTCTCCTTGGTCAAGATGGATATCGAAGGGGCGGAATTTGCGGTTCTGCCGAGCCTTTTGCCCTTTCTGAAAAAGCATCGCCCGGCCCTGTATATTTCGCTCCACTCGCCCCTTCTGGCCGAGGAAGACCGGCTTATACGGACATCTCAACTCTTAGAAAGCCTTGCCTTCTACACTGAAATTCAAGACGAAAACGGGCACCCACTAAAGGTCGAAGAATTGCTGCAACCTCAAGAGTTGAAGCGGTATCGCGCCGTTGTGTTGCGTGAATAGAATGTGCAGAATTTTTTTCGTGCATTAGTTGCATATGCGCTTGAAACTCTCGCGTTGTTTGGTGTCTTCCCTTCTGGATAGACCGATTAAACGAGGAACCATGAAATATCTTTTCTTAGCATCCATTTTTACCGTTTTTGCACAGGCAGCGGCGGCGGAAACAATTACTTACGATTGTGCCGTTCGCGACCGCGACGGAACCGGGTGGGTCGCGCCCCGCTATATCTTTGTTATTGATAAGGACGGCGTTAGTGCGCAAACAGCCAGCGGGCACAACGAAATGCAGTCCGCTAAGCTGAAAATTGATAGAAAGAAGCGTTACAAGCTGGATTGGCGCGTTGAGTTGACAGAGTTTGGCGGCCAAAAAGTCCGGGTAAATTACACGGCCCGCATTGACCCTTCTGACAACACCGTGAAACTGAGAGGCAACTGGGTGAATGCCAACTTTGTCAACAAGCCTTCAGGGCAAGGCAAATGCAAAGTGATCGATGGTTAAGCTTCGGTTAAACCGCAAAAGCCCCGGAAAATCCGGGGCTTTTTTTCCTAGCTTCGGAACCTAATAAACCCCGACCTCACTGCCCGGCTGCGCTGCGACCTTCAACAGTTTGAACACGTAGTCTGCGGTTGACCGGAAGCAGACGACGCGGAGAGTTTCGGCGTCATCCAGCCAGAACGCACCGGCAACCTGCGCCAAGCGCGAGCGGCGGATTTGGCCGGGTTGGAAGGCGTCAGCCGACAGATCTACCGGGGCCAGTTTGCCCAGAACTTCGCGAGCGTTCGAGCCCGAGATGCTGAACACCGCGCGGGCATCCGAGACGTTGACCGCCAGGGCATGCACACCGCTTAGCGCGTTGGTCATCGCGGCCAGTTTGGCCTCGACCTCGGCATATGGGACAAGCACAAGCAATTCGTCGGTGGACATCCAGCAAACACCGCTGTCTCCGTCGACAAATGCCTCGCGCTGGCCGGGTACTTTCTGGCCGGTGGCGTCTTTGACGGCCTTCACCAGAACCTTGTCGGACAGGTCGCCGCGCAGGGTGATCATGCCCTGCAGGCCGCATTCTTCAACCTTGGCGATGCCCTCATAGCTGGCGTGGTTCAGTGCGCTGATGGGTTCAGACATTCTGCTTCTCCCCGTCCTTGTCGAAGAAGATCGGATCCACGATCTTTGCTTTGTAGGATTTGCCATCGGTGCCCGGGAACTCGACAATCTCGCCCATGCGGTCAGGACCATGCTTGATCAAGCCCATGGCGATGCCTTTGCCCAGATTGGCCGAATAATAGGTTGAGGTCACACGACCGATCATGTTGCGCTGACCGTTGGCGTTGACGCCCTCTCCCACTGCGTAAGCCCCATCCGGGATGACAGAACCATCCACAGTCTCAAGACCCACCAGTTTCCAACGCTCGGGATCGGCCATATGGCTGCGCAAATGGGCACGTTTGCCGAGGTAATCCTCTTTCTTTTTCGACAGCGCCCAATGCAGCCCCAGATCCTGCGGGATCACGGTTCCATCGGTTTCGTCGCCGATCATGATAAAGCCCTTCTCGGCCCGCAGTATGTGCAGACATTCAGTGCCATAGGGCATCACGCCGAATTCCTTGCCTGCATCCATCAGCGCATTCCAGAAGGCCTGCCCTTGGGATGCAGGGACGGCGATCTCGTACGACAGCTCACCCGAGAACGAGATGCGATAAGCCCGGCAATCAAAGTCGCCGATCTTGCCATCGCGCCACTCCATGAAGGGCAACGCCTCTTTCGACACATCCATGCCGCCGAGCTTTTCAAGCACCTTGCGGGCGTTGGGGCCAACAACGGCGACCTGCGCATATTGCTCGGTCACGTTGGCAACATAGACTTTCCAGTCCCACCATTCGGTTTGCAGCCATTCTTCCATGTGACCGTGGATACGTTCGGCCCCGCCGGTCGTGGTGTGGCACAACCATGTGTCTTCGTCGATCCTGGCAACAACACCGTCGTCGATCAGAAAGCCATTCTCGGAACACATCAGGCCATAGCGGCATTTGCCGACCTTCAGAGTAGACATCATGTTGGTGTACATCATGTCCAGGAACTTGCCTGCGTCCGGCCCTTTGACGATCAGCTTGCCCAAGGTCGAGGCATCCAGCAGGCCGAGGTTCTCGCGGGTATTTTTCACCTCACGGTTCACGGCGTCATGCACGGATTCACCCGGACGAACATAGGCATAAGTCCGGCGCCAGTGGCCGACCGGCTCCCAATCGGCGCCGTTCTTGTCGTGCCAGTTGTGCATCGGGGTTTGACGGATTGGCTGGAACACCTCACCACGTGCCTCACCGCCGATAGATGCCATTGAAATTGGGGTGTAAGGCGGGCGGAACGTTGTTGTTCCAACCTTCGGGATTTCGGAGTCCAACGCATCAGCTAGGATCGCCAATCCGTTGATGTTACTCAGTTTACCCTGATCGGTTGCCATGCCCAGAGTGGTGTAACGCTTGGTATGTTCAACGCTCTCATACCCCTCACGCGCGGCAAGTTGCACGTCCGAAACTTTGACGTCGTTTTGGAAGTCCAGCCAGGACTTCATCCGCAGTTGAATATCCGCGTTCGCAGGCATCAACCAGACCGCAGCCATAGGTGCCTCGGACGTAGCTTCCCCGACAGGCGCTTTGGTGCGTTTGGTTTTGAATCCAGCCGCTTTGGCTGCGGCCTTACCGGCTGCATCGGCATCGGCCAGCACATCGCCCAGCGCCATCGGGCCATTCGATGCCCCGGCGGCTACGACGAACCCTTCGCCATCGGCCCCAAGCGGGGGTCGCGCAGGATCCGGCCGGAAATGCGCATTGGCATCGTCCCAGATCAGCTTGCCGTCGCAGTGCGACCACATATGCACGACCGGAGACCAACCGCCCGACATCGCAACAGCGTCGCATTCGACCTCTTCACGGGCGCCACCGATGCCGTCCTGATTGCAGATGGCAACTTTCTTGACGCGTTTGCCGCCTTTGACTTTGGCAATGGCCTTGCCCACATCGACGCGGATACCCAGTTGGCGCGCCTCTTCAGCCAGAGGGCCGGAGGTAGCCCTTGCGTCAACCACACGCAAGATATCGACACCGGCATGTTTCAAGGTGATCGCAGTCCGGTAGGCGTCGTCATTATTGGTGGCCACAATCACCTTTTCACCGGGTGTCACACCCCAGTTCACGACATAATCCCGCATGGCCGAGGCCAGCATGACACCCGGCACATCATTACCCGCAAAAGACAACGGACGCTCAATCGCACCGGTAGCAGTCACGACCTGTTTCGCCCGAATACGCCAGAGACGATGGCGCGGGCCCTGTGCACCAGGCTTGTGGTCTGTCAGGCGTTCATAGCCCAGCACATAGCCATGGTCATAGACCCCTGCACCCATGCAGCGGTTGCGCAAGATGACGTTGCCCATTGTTTCAAGTTCGGAAACAATTTGTTCCACAAACTTATCCACAGGCTCATCATTGATTGTGCCGCCATCAACTGGGGCACGGCCACCCCAATGCGCGGTCTGCTCAATCAACATGACCTTTGCACCGGACTGAGCGGCCACTTTGGCAGCCTGCAAACCGGCCACGCCGCCACCGATCACCAACACATCGACGAAGTTGTAGAAATGCTCATAGGTATCCGCATCACGGCTGTCCTTGTCGGGGGCTTTGCCCAGACCGGCAGATTGGCGGATGAACGGCTCGTAGACATGTTTCCAGAACGGCTTGGGATGAATGAACATCTTGTAATAGAAGCCAGCCGGCAAGAACCGCGACAGGTGCGTATTGATCGCACCGATATCAAATTCCAGGTTCGGCCAGTGGTTCTGAGAGATCGAGGTCAGACCGTTGAACAGCTCGGTCGTGGTGGCGCGCTGGTTCGGCTCGAACCGATTGCCCTGCCCCAGACCGACCAGAGCGTTGGGTTCTTCCGCACCACTGGCGACAACACCACGTGGGCGGTGATACTTGAACGACCGGCCCATCATCATCTGATCATTAGCCAGCAAGGCCGAGGCAAGCGTGTCGCCTTCGTAGCCCTGCATCGAAGTGCCGTTGAAGGAGAATGTGACCTGTTTCGACCGATCAATCAGCCGGCCTTGATTTGCGAGACGGGTGCTCATGATGCGGACCTTTCGCAGGCGGAATTACGGGTGGTGGCGCGGATCATTTGTATTCTCTCCACGTCCAGCCAGGGCGCTTGGCGGTAATCGCCTCGCGAATTTCTTTGGGCGGCTCAAACACCTGGGCAGAGTAGGTGCCGAAAACTTCGAGCGTTTGCGTGCAGCGCGCCGCGTGGAACCACTTGCCGCATCCATTCGCATGGCGCCAGCGTTCGAAATGAACGCCTTTAGGGTTTTCACGCATGAACAGGTAATCGTGGAAATCACCATCTGATGAGCCCGGACCGAAACGCTTCAGATGCGCCTCGCCACCGGCGGCCAGTTCGGTTTCTTCGGCATCGACACCGCAATAGGGGCAATTCAGGATCAGCATATGTTCATCCTCTCGGCAGCAGGCGAGACCATGCTGCATGCGAAATCTAAGTAACGGGTGCGCGAGATTTTTCGCCGAAAAATCTCCATCAGTGCGCCACCCCGGCCGCGACGCTTTCGTCGATGAAGCGGCCTTCTTTGAAACGATCCAACGAGAACGCCTCGGTCAGCGGTGAATGACCCGTGGCCATCAGCTGTGCCATGCCCCAGCCGGACCCCGGAATGGCCTTGAAGCCACCGGTGCCCCAGCCACCGTTGATGAAACAGTTCCCCAGGGGTGTTTTTGACAGGATGGGCGATCGGTCGCCGGTCATATCCACGATCCCGCCCCATTGCCGCAGCATTTTCAGACGTGAGATCATCGGGAAGGTCTCGACCAACGCGCGCACAGTTTCTTCGATATGGTGGAAGCTGCCGCGTTGGGTGTAGTTGTTGAACCCGTCGGTGCCGCCACCGATCACCATCTCTCCCTTGTCGGATTGCGACATGTAGCCATGCACCGTGTTGGCCATCACGACCACGTCCATGCAGGGTTTGATCGGCTCAGACACCAGCGCCTGCAGAGCAATCGCCTCAAGCGGCAGACGGAAGCCCGCCATTTCGGCCAGTTGACCGGAATGGCCCGCAACCACGATGCCCAGCTTGTCACAGTCGATCGCACCTTTGGTGGTGTCGACACCGACAACACGACCATCCTGTGACCGAACCCCGGTCACTTCGCATTGCTGGATGATATCCATGCCCATGGCGGAACAAGCGCGCGCATAGCCCCAAGCCACCGCATCGTGACGGGCGGTGCCACCGCGTTCCTGCCACAGCGCACCCAGAACCGGATAGCGCGGGCCTTCGAGATTGATGATTGGCACCAGTTCCTTGACCCGTTCAGGTGTGATCCATTCAGTCTTTACACCCTGCAGCGCATTCGCATGAGCCGTGCGCTGATAGCCGCGGATTTCATGCTGGGTCTGCGCCAGCATCATCACGCCGCGCGGGCTGAACATGACGTTATAATTCAGGTCCTGGCTCAGATCCTCATAAAGGCTGCGCGCCTTTTCATAGATCGCGGCAGACGGATCCTGCAGATAGTTCGAGCGGATGATGGTTGTGTTCCGACCGGTATTACCACCGCCCAACCAGCCTTTTTCGATCACAGCGACATTCTGGATGCCATAGTTCTTACCCAGGTAATAGGCGGTTGCCAGACCATGGCCACCCGCCCCCACAATGATGGCGTCATAGCGTTTCTTGGGCTCGGGCGAACGCCAGGCGCGTTCCCATCCGGTATGATAGCGCAGCGCTTCGCGCGCCACAGCAAAGGCTGAATAGTGTTTCATAAGCGAATCCATCCGGTTCGGTGATTGGCGCAGGTATGCCGCGTAACCGCCTTTGGCCCCTGCCGTGCAACGCCATAATATCGCACTATTGCGACATCGCCCTTATTATTGCGACATGAAGCCCCCTCGCGGCCATTTGTCCCTTTTTTCCGCCCCGCCACAGGTCTAAGTCAGGACAGCCATCTTGGAGTTATCATGACCTTCTGGGCCCTCATCATAGCCACCGCCGTCCTGATAGCGGTTTTTCTTGGGATTTCGATACTGCGTAGGCGAGATACGCGCGAACCATCCACTGCGTATGACTTGCAGGTCTATCGTGAACAGTTGGCCAGCGTAGATCGAGACCTGGCCCGTGGTGTCATCGTTGACGCGGATGCCGAGCGAGTTCGCACGGAAATTTCACGCCGCATTCTTGCGGCTGATGCGCAGATGCAATCTTTGTCTGAACCGCAAGGGCCGTCCAAATGGATCTCGGTTGCGGCATCCGTATTTGTCGCGGCCATCCTGGTTGGCGGAGGATCCTGGATGTATCTGAAGCTTGGTGCAGCCGGGCTCCCCGATCAGCCCCTGTCATTGCGGCTAGAAATGGCCGATGCCCTGCGCACAGAGCGCCCCAGTCAGGCCGAGGCAGAAGCCGCCACGCCACCCGCACCACTGCCACAGCTTGACGAAAGCTATGCCTCTCTTCTCGGGCAACTTCGCGAAACCGTTTCCGGTCGTCCTGATGACCTACAAGGACATATCCTTCTTGCCCAGCACGAGGCGAACGCAGGTAACTTCCATGCCGCCTACAAAGCGCAGCAACGTGTGATCGAACTGTCTGGGAACACGGCACCCGCAGATGCCTATTCGCATCTTGCCGAGATGATGATCCTTGCTACCAACGGATATATCTCGCCCGAAGCTGAAGACGCATTGAAACAGTCATTGCAGCGTGATCCACGCCACGGTCCGGCCTTGTATTACCTGGGACAGATGATGGTACAGGTCGGACGACCTGATATCGGTTACAGGATCTGGGTGGATGCACTTGCAAGCGCGCCGACAAATGCCCGCTGGGCAACGGCCATTCGCGCACAGATGGACGATCTGGCCTTTCGTGCGGGTGTGTTCAATGCCGCCCCTATGCCAGCAGGGAACCCAGGCCCCGGTGAGGATGACATCGAGGCCGCTGCATCTCTGACCGCACAAGAGCGCCAAGAGATGATCCTTGGCATGGTCGAGCAACTGTCAGACAGGCTTGCAACCGAAGGCGGCTCCCCCGAAGAATGGGCCCGGCTGATCGGTGCCCTTGGGGTGGTTGGCGACATCGACCGGGCCACCGCGATCTACGCCGAAGCCCAATCCGTATTCTCGGACAATGACAACGCACTGGATATCCTTGGTGCGGCAGCAGCTCAGGCTGGGGTGACCCGATGATCCATGACATTTTTGAGGAATTTGCAGGCTCGCTTGCGCCTATGAGCGCGTTGATCGGTCTTGATCTGGGAGAAAAGACTATCGGGGTTGCAGTCTCGGACCGGATGCGCGGTGTTGCTAGCCCGCTGGAGACCGTAAGGCGCAAGAAATTCACTCTGGATTCTGCCCGTCTGCTGGAAATCATAGCCGACCGTGAGATCGGGGGCATACTACTGGGTCTGCCGAAAAACATGGATGGCAGCGAAGGGCCACGCTGCCAGTCCACCCGTGCATTTGCCCGAAACCTGTCCCGTTTGACCGAAGTTCCGATCGGGTTCTGGGACGAACGGCTCAGCACGGTTGCGGCAGAAAAGGCACTGCTTGAGGCGGATACGACACGAAAGCGTCGCGGACAGGTTATCGACCACGTCGCGGCAGGCTATATTCTGCAAGGCGCGCTGGACAGAATGCGCTTTCTTTAAGGATCGGAAAACGCTGATGTCGAACATGGTTTGGAAAAGGAACGAGGTCGAAAGCCCGTGCATCCAGATCTGCGTTGTGCACCCTACCGAGCGTATTTGTACCGGTTGCTACCGCACGATCGACGAAATCTCTCGCTGGTCAAAAATGGACAGCTCTGAGCGCGCCGATATCATGGCAGACCTACAGTCTCGCAAACCGCTGCTTGCCAAACGGCGCGGCGGCCGGGCGGGGCGGCTCAACAAGGCCTGAGATTTCCACAAAAGGATGTGATTGCTGAATCTGCACCGCTGCGGGCTGGTCTGAACTACGAGGGGGTCAAGTTCGTTGACAGCTGGTGAGTGAGTGGCAACCCACAGCGGCGCGTTTCAACAATCGATCTTCTGCAGTGGTTCGGCAGAGGAGTTCGATCTGTGTACGTCTTTTTTGACCAATCGATCAAGAAAAATCCTCGCTGATATTTCTGTGCCCTGACGTAAATGTCACAGCAGGCTCAAGCCGCTGCGTTTCTACCCAGACGCAAGCCATGTTTTGGCGTTCTGAATTTCCTCGGCGGGAAAGAACTGAGTGCGTGTGCCAAGGATGTGGCTGGCCACCCGTTGGGCCAGATGTTGCCAGGCTTTGTCGCCAACAACCGCAGCCCGATCCAGGTTACCAATATGCCCCCGGGCCAGCCGAAAATGCGAGGCAAGCGCCGTAAGGCCTTGCCATCCGTCAAACTTGGACAGATCAATCAGCAGGCGAAACCCCTGTTTCTCCTGCAAAATGTAGTCCAGATCGGTTTCGGCCTTTTTGAATTCGTCAGGGTCGAGTTTTCCCATCAGGCTGACCTGCACGCAGGGGCCGCCCAGATCCATAACGTGAATAGAGCCCAGAGATTCGCGCAACCATCGGCGCGCTTCTTCAATATTCGCGTGATCGAATACCTGCACAGGGCAAGGGAAAAGCGGAGCCGCAAGCCGGATACTGGTCTGAACCCAACCCTGATCCGCCACCACTCCAATTCGGTCAAAGCCGCGCCAGTGGCTGAGGCCCAATTTTGTATCCGACCAAACCGCATTCAGATCGTACCCTTTGAACTCTGGCTGCACGATCGCCAACAACCGCACCGTGTCGTGTTCGGCCAGTGCGGCCTCAATCGCCGGGATCAATGTTGTGGAATAGTCCGTACCTGTCACTTCGCCGGAAAGCTCGATTTCAATCAATGCTCCGTCAGAGTTTTTGTGGACAGCAATCATCAAAAAATCCTCCAAATCTGTATAATGACAGAACGTTAGGAGGATTTGATCCATTCGGCCACACCGCCAGCGCATTCAGGCCGAAAATAGGCGATCATCCGGCCATCCGACCCAGCCTCAGCCCCGCTACCCCATGGCGCTACCCCGTGCAGGCAGTGGCGGTGCAGCAGATAGGCCTCGCCCGGACGTGCGGGCAATACGATGCGACGGCAAGTATCAAAGACCTCACGACGGGCAGCCTGATAAACATCTGTTATGTCCACCTGATCCAGAGTGTCCGGGCGCTTGTCTTCAAGTGCATCCGCAAATGCAGCCTGCATGATCTTGTGGCTACCTTCCCAAAGAACCATCGGGGACGCATTCTCGCTGGCATCAGTCAATGGAATGCCCAGAATCCACGCATGCGGTTCCTCGACCCTGCGGCGCCTGTCCGGGCCGGACGGGCGTAAACCATCCACATGGGCCGCATCCCGCTTTGCTCGATACTGGGCAGCAGACTCGCCCTCTCCGCGTCGGGGCAACGGGTAGCCGGGGTAAATGACCGAGACCTGGGCTTTGTGCAATGGCAACGACCCATAACGCGACACTATGAAATCCATGACGGCCCCGGTCAGAACCGGGGACCCCTGGACCCTGCCCTCGGTGTCGTTGTTCAGCGCGTCGACCCCAATGAACCAGGTCCCTTCACAGTCCAGCCAATGCGCGAATTCCGGATCCGTCGCAGCAGCGCGTGCTGCGGGCAGCGCATAAGATACCCAGTCCAGAATAGCCCGGTCGTGGGGAAATTTCACCCAACCCTTTTCCTCAAAAGAACTCAAAAACCCAACGCCTTGCGCAACATATTCAGGGCGACCAGAGTCAGGAAGACCGCGAATATCCGCTTGAGCGGCTTTGGATCCATCGCATGGGCCAACTTTACGCCCCAAGGCGCAGTGATCATGGTCATGGCGACCACAATCCCAAAGGCAATCAGATTGACGGCGCCGATGGTAAAGGGCGGGCGGTGTTCAGGGGCAATTTCGAGAAACAGGAACCCCATGACCGAGGGCACAGCGATGATCACGCCAAACCCGGCCGCCGTAGCCACAGCCCGGTGAATTGGCGTGTTGAACAAGCTCATTAACGGCACGCCAAAGCTGCCGCCGCCGATACCCATCAGAACGGATAGGAAGCCGACCGAGGGCGACAGGAGAGCGCGTTTCAGGCCCTTGGGCATGGCGTCTCCAAGCCGCCATTCGGATTTACCCAGACCAAGATAGGCACCAATCACCATACCCAATACACCGAACAGGGCTTGCAATGCCTCGGTCCGAAGAGCGGATGCCACCATCACGCCCAACACCGCACCGATGGCGATGCCCGGACCCCAACTGCGCAGGATATCCCAATCAACGGCACCCTTTTTGTTATGTGCCAGAACCGACCGCAGTGAGGTTACGATAATCGTTGCCAGTGAGGTGGCGAGGCACAGCTGCATCAACTGCGGGCCGCCATACCCAAGGGTCTGAAACGCATAGAAAAAAGCAGGGACCAACACGATGCCTCCACCGACACCCAACAGACCCGCCAAAACGCCTGCCAGCGCTCCGATCACCAGCAGAAGAACCAGCATCTGAGCAAGCAACATTACTTCGGGCATCATTCCCCCCAACCGACCTTTTGCCGTATTGCCACCATTCAGGCCTCGGTCAGAGGCGCGACATGATCCAGTGCCTGCAACATAACCTCGGGGCCCGCCCCGTCATGCACCGCACCTTCAGACAGGGTCCGTCGCCAAGCCCGCGCACCCGGCCGTCCTGCGAACAGGCCAAGCATATGTCGCGTAATCTGGTGCAAGCGCCCCCCGCCAGCAAGATGGCATTCGATATAAGGCACCATTTTCCGGACAACAGCAAACGGGTCGGCGGCCTGACCGACCCCAAAAATCACAGGATCCGCTGTGGACAGAACATCTGATGGCTGATGATACGCAGTCCGCCCGATCATGACACCATCCAGCCCTGCGTCCAGATGCCCGCGCGCCTGTTCCAGATCAGCAATGCCACCATTTATCGAGATGTGCATATCCGGGAATTCCGCCTTCATCCGATGCACGAGATTATAATCCAGGGGTGGAATATCCCGGTTTTCTTTGGGGCTGAGCCCTTGCAGCCAGGCTTTGCGCGCGTGGATCGTGACCCGTGTGCATCCCGCTTGCCTGATCTGGCTCAGAAACTCAGGCAAAATATCTTCGGGCTGTTGGTCGTCGACTCCAATGCGGCATTTGACCGTGACATCTACGTCCACGGCTTCGCGCATTGCGGCAACACAATCCGCAACGCGGTCAGGGGATTTCATCAGCACCGCACCAAAAGTGCCAGATTGTACTCGATCAGACGGGCAGCCACAATTCAGATTGATCTCATCATAACCAGCATCCGCCCCCAACCGGGCCGCTTGTGCCAATTCCAGAGGGTCCGACCCGCCCAGTTGCAGGGCCACGGGATGCTCCTGCGGGTTGTGGTCCAGCAAATGCAGCGCACCACCCCGAACTAACGCAGGCGCTGTGACCATTTCAGTGTACAGCAGCGCCTCGGTGCTCAGCAACCGATGCAGATAGCGACAATGCCTGTCCGTCCAATCCATCATAGGGGCGACGCTCAGGCGTGCGGCTTGTCTTACCTTGTCATTCAATGCTGAGCCCTCGTCGCACCCGGTATCCAATCAGACGGATCGAAACCGCAAATTCCTGCCCATCGAATCGGGCAGCCCGGGGTTTAGCATATTCGAAAGGGGCCGTCCTTGTGTCTGCCAACCGCGTTACCGATTGTTGACACCGTACCGGCAAATCATCATTTCGACGCTGCGCTGAATGGTATCAGACATTTCGTCCTGACTAAGTACGGTCCCGCAAAAAACCATGGGCCAGAATGCCCTGCTCTTGATCAATCCGATGAATTCACGGCCTGCGACCTCAGGGTTGTCGATGCGCAGCTGACCATCTTCCGCTGCTTCTTTCAGCATGGCTGAGAAAATAGCGGTTTTGTCCAGCTTACCCTGCGCGGCGACCGCAAGGTCGGGATTGCGCAAGGTTTCGCTGATCACCATACGCGACATCGCCATCACCTCGGGTGACATCAGAATGCGCCCCTCGGCCCAGGCCAGATCGGTCAGTTGCTCTTGGATATCCCGGCCCTTTTCGTATCTGATATCCAACACCTCAGAGAAGCGGTTCGACAGCTCAACCACGATCGAGCGGAACAGATTTTCCTTACTTTCGAAATACTTGTACAGTGTGCGCTTGGAGACCTCGGCCCGTGCCGAGATCCGATCCATACTGGCCGCCGAGAACCCCTTTTCCTGGAATTCAGCTACGGCAGCCTCGATGATCTGGGCATGCTTTGATGCTTTCGGTGCGCTGAGGTCATTCATGCTCCAAAGCTATAGACCCTTTGATATGAGCCGGTCAAACGCTAGGTAAACTCTCGGGTTTACAACGCCCTGCCCCCTGCCTAAGGTAAACCCGCCAGTTTACCGATTCAGGTAGCCAGCCCAACAGGAGATCCCCCCAATGGCTTTGACATTGAAACTGAACGGCCAGACCCACACGGTTGAGGCCGAGCCCGGCACGCCCCTGCTGTGGGTAATCCGGGACGAACTGAAGATGACAGGAACTAAGTTCGGCTGCGGTGTCGCGTCCTGTGGGGCCTGCACCGTGCATCTGGACGGAGAGCCTGTGCGTTCTTGCCAGACGTATATCGAGGATGTCGAAGACGCCGAAATCACCACGATCGAAGCTGTCGGAAACAACGATATTGGCGCCGCGGTACAGCAGGCCTGGGTCGACTTGGACGTAGTTCAATGCGGTTACTGCCAATCCGGTCAGGTGATGTCGGCGGTCGGATTGCTGTCCGAAAACCCAAAGCCCAGCGTTGAAGAAATCGACGACTACATGTCCGGCAACGCCTGTCGCTGTGCCACCTATCAACGCATCCGCGCCGGTATCCAGCGTGCATCCGAAATTCTGGAGGCCTGATCCATGACCATCAACACCTCTCGCCGTGGTTTTCTGAAAGGCGCTGCTGCAACCGGTGCCGTCTTGCTGGTTGGCGCCCGCCCCGATGGGGTTCTAGCTGCGGCCTCGTCCGAGACGACGCAGCTCAACCCATTTGTTAAGATTGACGCCGACGGCACTGTGACCGCCATCGTCAAACACTTCGAAAAGGGTCAGGGCCCCGCGACCGGCCTTCCGACGCTTATCGCCGAGGAAATCGGCATCACTATGGACCAAATTAAATACGAATTCGCGCCGTCGAACCCCCAAGTCTATAACAACCTGCTGTTCGGCCCCTTCCAGGGTACCGGCGGGTCAACCGCAATGGCGAACTCCTGGCAGCAATATCGCCAGGCGGGCGCTGCTGCCCGTGAGATGCTGATCAACGCCGCCGCCCAAAGATGGGGTGTAGATACATCAGGCATCACCATTGAGGAAGGCATCGTCAAAGCAGGCGAGAAATCTGCACCGATTGCCGATTTCGTGGCAGCCGCGTCGCTGTTGGGAGCCCCCACCGAACCGCGCCTGAAGGACCCGTCAGAATTCCGGCTGATCGGAAACGAAACGGTGCGCCGCAAGGACTCGGCAATCAAGGGCAACGGACAGGCGATGTACGCCATGGATGTCCACCTGCCCAACCAGATGGTTGCGATGATCAAACGTCCGGAGTCGCGCGGTGGCGTTGTCATCAGCTTTGACGACAGCGCCTCGAAAGAGGTCAAAGGCTATATCAGCGCCGCCGCACTGCCCAATCAGGCCGGTGTCGCGGTCTATGCCGAAGATACATGGGCGGCGATTCAGGCGCGTGACGCGCTTGAGGTCGAATGGGACATGTCCGGCGCTGAAACCCGCCACTCGGATCAGATCAAGGCCGAGATCATGGACGCGCTGAATGCCCAGCCGACCTATAACGTGAACAAGGCAGATGTTGCCACGGTTTCGGCTGCGATCGACGCGGCGGATAAGGTCGTAGATAAAACTTTCTACTACCCGCTTCTCGCCCATGCTCCGATGGAGCCACTGAACTGCACAATCGAACAGACAGCAGAGGGTGACATCGTTCTGCATGATGGCGCTCAGATGCCAACCGGCCCGCACATGGCGTATCAGCAAATCTTTCAGCTGCCACCCGAGAAAATCCACATCAGAACGATGCTGGCCGGCGGGTCTTTCGGGCGTCGCGCAACACCGGATGCGGACTATCAGGTTGAGGCCGCGTTGGCCTTTGTTGTCACCGACCGCTCGCGCCCGGTCAAACTGGTCTGGACGCGGGAAGACGACATTCGCAGCGGGTATTACCGCCCGGCCTTCGGGCACAAAGTCCGTGTCGGGTTGAATGCGGAGGGGAATATCGTCGGATGGCAGCATCAGGTCGCAGGGCAATCGATCATGAAGGGCACCCCGTTCGAGGCGGTTGCAGTGCATGACGGCGTCGACCACAGCTCGATCGAGGGCATCGCAGACAGCCCCTATGATATTCCGGGGATGGCGCTTGGACTGACCGACACACCCAAGGCCACATCGGTCCTATGGTGGCGGTCGGTAGGACATACCCACACTGCCTATACGATGGAAACAATGATGGATTTGGCCGCCACCGCCGCGGGCCGTGACCCGGTTGAGTTCCGTCTCGCACATCTGGCGGATGCGGGTAATGCAGACCAACAGCGCAAGGCCTCAGTTCTGAAACTTGCGGCCGAGAAAGCAGATTGGGGCAACGTCCCTGCCGGTCGCGCGCAAGGTATTGCGGTGCACAAATCATTTGGTTCTTATGTGGCTGAAGTGGTTGAAATCTCGGGCGATCCGGATGACGGCATCAAGATCGAAAAGGTCATCTGTGCTGTCGATTGCGGTATCGCGGTGAACCCCGACGTGGTGCGTGCCCAGATGGAAGGTGGGATTGGCTATGGCATCGGGCATGTGATGCGCGATCAGATCACACTGACCGGCGGTTCCGTGGATCAATACAACTTCCCGGATTACGAGCCCCTTCGGATCGGCGATATAGCTACAATCGACGTCCACATCCTGCCCTCGGCCGAGGCCCCTACGGGCGTGGGCGAACCCGGCACGCCTCCCTCGGCCCCCGCGCTCGCGAACGCAATCAAGGCAATGTCCGGGACCTTGATTGCCGATCTGCCGATGGCCGAGAACGGCATAAGCTTTGCATAAGGTCCCGACCCCGCGCCGAAAAAAACGGCGCGGGGATAATTTGATCAAATTTCGTGACAAGGCGCTTTGTGTCGATTAAACCTCGGGGTACCAGAGTGATGGAGACGCCGATGGACCTGAACGCCCTACACAGTTTTCGCGTAGCGGCATGCGACCTTAACGGTCAGCTGCGCGGCAAACGCGTGCCTCCTTCTTATGCTGACAAGCTGAGTAAAGGTGTGGTGCGGATGCCCTTTTCGGCATTGAATGTTGATCTGTGGGGCGCGGATATCGAGGATAGCCCGCTTGTGTTTGAATCAGGCGACGCGGACGGCATATTACTGCCAACCGAGCGTGGCTCCGTCCCAGTTCCTTGGCTTGAAACCGAAACAGCGCTGGTATTGATGTCCCTGTATGACGATCAGGGCACGCCCTTTGCCGGCGACCCTCGCCATGCTCTGACCTCGGTGCTGCAACGCTATGCCGAGCGTGGCTGGTCTGTTGTTGCGGCGACCGAGCTGGAATTCACGCTATTGGACTCATCAGGTGCACGACCGGTGCCTCCGATCAATCCTTTGACGGGGCGACGGCTGGTCGACGAGGCAGTCCTGTCCATGGCGGAAATGGATGCGTTCGACGCCTTTTTCACAGACCTCTATGACGGATGCGAGGCAATGAGCATCCCGGCTCAAACCGCCATTTCCGAAAGCGGGATTGGCCAGTTTGAAATCAACCTGAACCATCAGGACGCCATGCGCTGCGCAGATGATACGTTGCTTTTCAAGGTGTTGACTCGTGGCCTTGCACGCAAACATGGGTTTACCGCAACTTTCATGGCCAAACCCTATGCCCAGGATGCGGGCAATGGGATGCATGTCCATTTTTCGGTCGTCGACCAGGATGGGCAAAATATCTTTGACAATGGCGGGCCTGAAGGCACTGATCTTTTGCGCTCGGCCATAGCCGGATGTCTGTCCGCAATGCCTGGTTCAACTCTGATTTTTGCACCGCACGGGAACTCCTACACGCGGCTTGTCCCCGGCGCCCATGCCCCAACTGAGGCATGCTGGGCTTATGAAAATCGCACTGCCGCGCTGCGCGTTCCCGGCGGCGCGCCCTCTGCCCGCAGGATCGAACATCGTGTTGCTGGTGGTGACATCAATCCCTACCTCATGCTGAGCGCCGTACTCGGTGCGGCGCTGAACGGCATCGAGGACGGAACTGAACCGCCAGCTCCGATCACGGGCAACGCCTATGAGATCGACGGCCTGCCGCAACTCGCTGGCGACTGGGCTTCAGCCATCACCGCCCTTGAAACCGATCCGCAAGTTGCGCGCATCTTTCCCGCCCCGCTGATCAGCAATCTTGCCATGACAAAGCGACAAGAGATCCTGCGCTTTGACGAACGCCCACCCGAGGAGCATTGGCTAAGTTATCTCGAGGCGGTTTGAGCCCCCTTGCCCGCTTCGTTCTGCTCAGCTAGAATAAATTTGATCAAATTTGGTGACCCATGAAAATCGGTATCCTTGTAACCGGCCACCCTCCTGACGAATTGCACGATCAGTTCGGTGAATATGACGGCATGTTTCGCGCGCTGCTGGATGGCAACGGCTTTGAGTTTGTGACCTATGCGGTTGTCGACGATCACTTTCCGCAAAGTTTTGACGATGCTGATGGATGGATCATCACCGGCTCGCGCTATGGCGCCTATGAGGACCATGCCTGGATTCGCAAGCTCGAAGCGCTGATCCGCGACATCCATCAAAGCGGCAAACCCCTGATCGGCATATGCTTTGGTCATCAAGTCATTGCGCAAGCCCTTGGCGGGAAAGTTGAAAAGTTCGAACAGGGCTGGGCCGTGGGGCGGACGGACTACGATTTGGACGGACAGACCGTCACTTTGAATGCCTGGCATCAGGACCAGGTGGTAGAGCTGCCCGCCGGTGCACAAGTAACCGGTTCGAACGCCTTTTGCCAGAATGCCATGCTGGCCTATGGCGACACGATCTGGACCGTTCAGGCCCACCCGGAGTATGGCGACAGCTTCATCGAAGGGCTGATGTACACACGCGGCAAAGGTGTCGTTCCAGACAATCTGATGCAGGCCGCCGCCGACCGCCTGCCCACCCGCGACGACAGTCCGAAGATCGGACAGTTCATGGCAGAGTTTTTGAAGAAAGAGAGGGCCTGATGGCCGATTGGACAGAACAACTGCCACAGGCAGCCCGTACCTATTTTGAAGGTCACCGATTGGATGAGGTCGAGTGCATCATCTCTGACCTGCCCGGCATCGCGCGCGGGAAAGCGGTTCCGGCCACCAAATTTGCACGCCAGTCCTACTTCCATCTACCCGATAGTATCTTTTACCAGACTATCACCGGGGACTGGGGCGAAGCCGCCGGAGAGGACGGCTTCATTGAACGGGACATGATCCTTAAGCCTGACTTTTCGACTGCTTCCGCTGCTCCTTGGACGGGTGACTGGACACTGCAGGTGATCCACGACGCCTATGACCGGGACGGAGAGCCGATCCCGTTCAGCCCACGCAACGTGTTGAAGCGCGTCGTAAAAATGTATCACGACAAAGGCTGGAAACCGATTGTCGCGCCAGAGATGGAGTTCTTTCTGGTCGCCCCCAATGTCGACCCCGCGCAGGGGATCAAACCGATGATGGGCCGTTCGGGTCGTCCGGCGGCCGCGCGGCAGGCCTATTCGATGACAGCGGTGGATGAATTCGGCCCGGTGATCGACGACATCTATGACTTTGCCGAACATCAGGGATTCGAGATTGACGGCATCACCCAGGAAGGCGGCGCCGGACAGCTTGAAATCAACCTGCGCCATGGTGATCCGGTCAAGTTGGCAGATGAAGTGTTCTATTTCAAACGCCTGATCCGCGAAGCCGCGTTGCGACACAACTGCTTTGCGACCTTCATGGCGAAACCGATTGCGGATGAGCCCGGATCGGCCATGCACATCCACCACTCGATCACCGAGATCGAAACCGGACAGAATATCTTTTCCGGACCTCAGGGCGGCGAAACGGATGCATTCTATAACTTCATTGCAGGGCTGCAAAACCACTTGCCTGCAGGCCTGGCAGTCATGGCACCTTATGTGAACTCGTACCGCCGCTATGTGAAAGACCATGCCGCGCCGATCAATCTGGAATGGGCTCGTGACAACCGCACGACAGGCATCCGTGTTCCCCTGTCCGGCCCCGAGGCGCGGCGCGTTGAAAATCGTATCGCAGGCATGGACTGCAACCCTTATCTGGGCATCGCCTTGTCGCTCGCCTGCGGCTATCTCGGCCTGACCCAGCAGGAACGTCCGCGCCGTCAGTTTTATGGCGACGCCTACGAAGGTGACGGTGATATCCCGCAGGTCATGGGCAATGCGCTGGACCTGTTTGATCAGGCCACCGCCCTGCACGAGGTGCTGGGTCCGGAATTTGCCCGCGTCTATGGCATTGTCAAACGTGCCGAGTATGAAGAATTTCTACAGGTCATCTCTCCGTGGGAGCGTGAGCACCTGCTCATGAACGTTTAAGCCGCGATGAATCTCCTCTATTCCAACGACCGCAAGGCCGAGTATCCGGCCAGCTGGTATGCCGCGACGGCCAACACGCTCGACCGTTTTCCCGCGCTTGCTGGGGATACCAAAGCG
The DNA here is from genome assembly GCF_059609905.1 of Ruegeria sp. YTSA226. Classification (NCBI taxonomy): domain Bacteria; kingdom Pseudomonadati; phylum Pseudomonadota; class Alphaproteobacteria; order Rhodobacterales; family Roseobacteraceae; genus Ruegeria; species Ruegeria sp. YTSA226. The sequence goes on along the minus strand of NZ_JBXWMQ010000002.1, from coordinate 144,828 downwards.
GATGTCTGTGTGGTCGGTGGCGGCTATACTGGCCTGTCCGCCGCGCTGCATCTGGCCGAGGCCGGGTTCGACGTCGTGCTGCTTGAGGCGCATCGCGTTGGTTTCGGAGCGTCAGGCCGCAATGGCGGGCAGCTGGGCAGCGCCCAGCGGATGGATCAGGAAGACCTTGAACGCCTGGTCGGCGATGACGATGCCGCCAAGCTGTGGGATCTGGCTGAAGATGCCAAGGATCTGGTCAAATCGCTGATCGAAAAGCACAAAATCGACTGTGATCTGAAACCGGGCGTGGCGGTTCTGGGCCTCAGCACCGGGGATCAGCAAGACCTCCACGATCACGCCGCGCATCTGTCGGCGCGATATGGGTATGACCATATGGAGCTGCTGGACGAAGGCGCCGCGCATGGTCTCTGCCCGTCGCCCACCTATCGCGGCGGTTATCTGGACATGGGCGCGGCGCACCTGCATCCGTTGAACTTTGCTCTGGGTCTGGCGCAGGCCGCAGCCAAGGCTGGCGTGCGCATCTTTGAGGGTACCGAGGTCACCGGGATCGACGAAGTCGATCTGGCCATCGTGCAAACCCCACAGGGAAAGGTGACGGCCAACCACGTCATATTGGCCTGCAACGGGTATCTCGGCGATCTGAACGGCAAAGTGGCGTCGCGCGTCATGCCGATCAACAATTTCATCGCCGCGACCGAGCCTTTGGGCACCGATGCCGCCCGCGTCCTGACCCGGGATGTCGCCGTCGCCGATACCAAGTTTGTGGTAAATTACTTCCGCCTCAGCGCCGACAACCGCCTGCTATTTGGCGGCGGAGAAAGCTATGGCTACCGCTTCCCGACAGATATCGCCTCCAAGGTGCGCAAACCGATGACCGAGATTTTCCCGCATCTGCGCGATGTGAAAATCGACTATGCCTGGGGCGGTACTCTGGGCATCACTATGCGGCGGATGCCCTATCTGACGCGGGTTGCGCCCAATATCCTGTCGGCCTCGGGCTATTCCGGCCATGGGGTCGGCACGGCCACCCATGCCGGGCAGTTGATGGCGATGGCCATTCAGGGCCAGGCCGAGGGGTTCGACACCATGTCCCGCGTGCCCGCCTTGCCCTTTCCGGGCGGCGCAGCCCTACGCAGCCCGTTGCTAGTGCTGGCGATGACATGGTTTTCCCTGCGGGACCGGCTGGGATTCTGATTTCGAGATTGTCAGAGAAACTCACTTAAACTCTCTCAGGATACGAAAGCCCGTCAATTTTGACCGCCAATCAATGCCCGCCCCACCGCGACTTGCAGCGCGCGAAAAATCCATAGCAAATGGATAAGAACCGCCTTTTACAACCCGCCTGTGACAATCGACTGATCTCGCCATCTCTAAGTGCTGGCTGGAAGTCGACCAACCCGGGTGCGTCGCTGTCCAGCAGGACATCGTTCTTTCCCCGACATTCCCCGACATATGCCGAAGACCCCAAGCATTGGAGGCATCAAGTTCATCAACGCGAACTGGGTAACCGCGCCACACTAAATCCGGCCGCTTTTCACCAATCATCTCTTCTGTCGGTTTGGCATGGAAATTGGCCTGATCCGTCGTAACTTCCTCTCCTTGCGCAAAAGGAGTCTGCGTTCCGGCACGGGCGGCATATTCCCATTCGGCTTCCGTTGGTAAGCGGTAGGCATCTATCCCGAGTTTTTTGTTCAGCCAATCCGTGTAAGCCAAAGCATCCAAATAAGACACATCATTCACTGGATGATTGCCCGTAAGATCTATGCGCTCAAAACTATCGCCGATTACAAAATCTTCCGGCACATATTTGCTACATCCCCCATCTTCAACGCAGGCCATCCACTCATCACGGGTAACCTCGTTACGTCCCATGGCAAAGGACAGATCTATTCTGACGCTATGAACCGGACCTTCACGATGCGCGATATACGGCTCTTCCGCTGTCGCGGGGCGAAGCCCTTTTTCATCCCAATGAAAGTTTCGTTTCGATTCTCCCGGTGGTCCACCCATCATGAACTCACCCATAGGCAAGGCAATCATCTCAGGGCAAACATCGCATTCCTGAAACATCTCAAGCGGCGCAACTTCAGTGCCATCCGACAGAAGATAATCTGCGTGAACCGCCGAAGCGAAAGTTGAAAGCGCGCCCCAGAGGGCCAAACGAATGATAGTAATGCAGTGATCCAATCCATCATACGAGAACAACGTCAAAGAATATCCATTGCCACCTTACTTCCCCCAAAGTTGCAAGTTCAAAAGAATTTCCCGCTACGCGGGGTAAGCCAACCTGTGTCTCTCTGACTACGACAGAATAGTGAAATTTCGCCACCCTGAAGATTAAGGGCTTGGATTGACACTTCATTAGCTTTATCTTTCCCAAAGATAGAATTCAGGAATGCCAAATATGACGCTGCCTCCGAACGTCCATGACGCCGAACCCATCCCCGCGGCCGCCCGCGACGCCATTGATGCCCTGATGCAGTCAGGCGACCTGTTCCGCTACACTGCGCCGCAGGACGCTCCGGTTGCGCTGCTCGAGTCGGAATTCGCGGAACTGCTGGGCACGAAATACGCGCTGGCTGTATCGTCCTGCTCGGCGGCACTGTTCCTATCGCTCAAGGCGCTGGGTTTGCCGCGGGACGCGCGGGTGCTGATACCGGGCTTTACCTTTGCGGCGGTGCCCTCATCGGTCATACATGCGGATTGCATCCCCGTATTGTGTGAGGTGGGTGACAATTATCGCATCGACATGGATGACTTTGCCGCCAAACTGGATAACGTGCAGGCCGTGATCATTAGCCATATGCGCGGACATACTTCGGATATGGACGCGATCATGACTCTGTGCAGCGCGCGCGACATTCCGGTGATCGAGGACGCAGCCCATTCGCTGGGGACAACTTGGCATGGCCGCAATATTGGGACGATTGGGAAGATCGGCTGTTTCTCGTTTCAGTCCTACAAGATGATCAATGCGGGCGAAGGTGGCATTCTGATAACCGACGACGCTGATCTGGTGGCGCGTGCCGTGATCATGTCCGGCGCCTACGAACATAACTGGAAGAAACACAAAGGTCCGCGTGGCGACAACTCATCGGAACTCGAAGAGGCCTTTGGCCGCTGGCAGAACCAGTTGCCGCTGTATAACCTGCGGATGAGCAACCTGAGCGCTGCAGTAATCCGTCCCCAGATGCCTGAATTGGCACGCCGTGTCCGCGATGGGTTGCAAAACCACGACTATGTGGCAGAGCGCCTGAACTCATCGCCCTATATCAACGTGCCTGCCCCGCTGGTGCCAGAGCGCCGGGCGCCGGACTCGATCCAGTTCAATCTGGTTGACCTAAGCGATGATGATATCCGCGCCTTTGCCGCAGCATCCGAAACACGCGGGGTGAAAGTTCAGGTATTCGGCCTGAGTGAAGACAACGCCCGTGCCTTTTGGAACTGGCAATTCCTGCCGGAACAGACCGAGCTGCCACAAACGCGAAACATGCTGATGAAAGCTTGCGACTTGCGCCTGCCTGTACGCCTGACACGCGCGGAACTGGATGTGATCGCTGATATTCTGTTGGCTTCAGTAGGGGAAATTACCGCCCCGAAAATCGCATTTGGAACCTGAACAAGCTGAATTCAAACGAAAAGGCCCGCCAGCGGCGGGCCTATTTCATTGTGTGGACAAATTCAGTTCAGTTTAGACAGCTTTTGCTGCAACTCCGCCAACTGCTTCTTGATGTCGTCCAGATCCTCACTCGACTGGGGTTTGGCCTCGCTATCCGTTTCCGGACCGGACCAACTGCCGGAAATGCCGCTGGTCATCGCCTTCAGAAATGCCTTTTGCTGCGCTTGTAGTGCTTCGAAACCCGGAATCTGGGTCATCGGATTCATCGCAGACATGTTTTCCATCATTTTGCTTTGGCTTTCGCGCAGCATTTCGAACGAGCTTTGCAGGAATTGCGGCATCACTCCTCCGCCCGGCAACATATAGCTGCGCACAAGATCGTTCAGCACGTTCACCGGCAGGACATTCTCACCGCGGCTTTCATGCTCGGCAATGATTTGCAGCAGATATTGCCGTGTCAGATCATCCCCAGTCTTCAGGTCTATGATCTGAACTTCGCGACCGTCACGTATGAATGCCGCAATATCTTCGAGCGTGACATAGTCACTGGTTTCAGTGTTATACAGCCGACGGCTGGCATATCGTTTGATTAGCAACGGTTTTTCTTGTTCTGACACCGTCTACCCTCCCCAAGGAATGATGCATTGCAGCAGAGATTATGCGAGTGCAGAACAAAAAGAAAGGGCAGGTCTTTCGACCCGCCCAACGCGATTGCACCAAATGGGAGGAGTGGGTGCACCTCGCTATCTTACCTTACTTGGCGCCAGCTGCTTTTTTCGCAGCAGTGGACACGTCGTTGGTTGCTTTTTTGACAACGGCAGTTGCGTCTTCTGCAGCGTTTTTGCCAGCAGCCATCAGCAGCTCAACGGTTTCCGACTGAACTTTTTTCGCGATTTCAGCGAAAGCAGCCAGGTTTTCAGCAGCAACTTCAGCCGACGCGCTTGCGTAGTCGGTTGCAGCTTTTGCGTAATCTGCAGGGTCAGATTTCGCTTTCGACATATCGGACAGTTTGGCCAGGGTTTCCTTGGTCCATTTGTTCGAAATCTCAGCCGATTTCTCAGCCGCTTCCAGAGCAACGCCCGACAGCTTTTCGTTCAGGGTCGCGGTGGTGTTGAACGCACCTTCCAGAGCAGTGGTGTCAACAGGGAATGCACCCATCATGTCTTTCAGGGTCGCGGTAAAGTCTTGAGTCTTTGCCATTGTCCAAATCCTTTGCTTGCCGATCCGGGCCAACCCCGGGCTTCATCAGCTTGAGGACAATATCGTTGCTGCATCGCAGCATTGCAAGTTTTTTCTTGCTGCACTGCAGCAATATTTTTCTAAACTGTTAAAAATCAATCTGTTGCCTTCACCAAAACATAGGTTCCTGGTGCCTCGGCCAGGGAAGCGTATCCCGAATCGCCCACTTGGCGCGCAGGGATTTGCTTGCCGGATCTCTTCTTCAGCCAAGCTTCCCACTGCGGCCACCAGGACCCTTTATGAAAATCGGCCTCTTTCATCCATGCATCGGCATCCGCATTCAAATCAGGGTTGGTGTAGTGGCCGTATTTCTTCTTGCTCGGCGGGTTCACGATGCCTGCTATGTGACCGGATTCCGAAACGACAAACGTCTTCGAACGTGACCCCATCTGCTGCACACCCCGATAACAATCTTTCCAGGCGGCGATATGGTCGGTTTCGCAGCTGATGGCCATCAAAGGAACATCAACGTCGCGGATATGTAGTTTGTGCCCAAGCAAATCGAAACCGTCGGTCACAAATTGATTTTTCTGACAAAGCCCCCGCAAATACTCGATTGCCATTTTGCCCGGAAGATTTGCGCCATCCCCGTTCCAGTAGAGCAAATCAAACGCCGGAGGGGTCTCGCCCATCATATAGCTTCGAATGGCGGGGCCGTAGATCAGGTCATTCGATCGCAGGAACGACATGGTACGACCTATGACCCATGCTTTTAGGATACCGTCTTTAGTCACTTGTTCTTGAATGCCATCGACAAAGTCATTCTGTAGGAACGGCGTGAATTCCCCCTGTTCACCGAAATCGGTCAAGGTTGTAAAGAAGGTCGCCGATTTGATGGATTTGTCGCCACGCTGTTTCATCAGGGACAGGGTCAGGCTCAACGTGGTGCCGGCAATGCAATATCCTACCGCATTGACCTGCTTGACCTTACAGATCGACTTGACGGTCTCGATGGCGGTCAGAAATCCCTCTTCGACATAGTCGCCCATACCGACCTCGGCATGAGAAGCATCCGCATTTACCCAACTCACAACAAACAGGGTATAGCCCTGCTCGGTCACCCATTTGATGAGGCTGTTCTGCGCCTTAAGGTCCAGAATATAGTATTTGTTGATCCAGGGCGGAAACAGAACGATCGGGGTTTCGTGTACGGTCTCGGTCGTGGGTTTGTACTGGATCAACTCCATAAGCCTGTTGCGATAGACCACGTCGCCCGGAGTTGTTGCGATATTTTCGCCAAGCTTGAACGCGGATTCATCCGCCAGTCTGACAACCATTTCACCATTATTGGCTTCAAGGTCCGCAACTAGATTCTCTAGCCCTTTGATCAGCGATTGCCCTTCCGTCTCGACCGCCTTTTCCAGCGCGTCGGGATTGGAGGCCAGGAAATTCGTCGGAGACATCAAGTCAATGATCTGTTGCGAAAAGAAATGCAGCCTCTGCTTGTCCTTGCCGTCCAGATCGTCGACCGAAGCAACCGCCTGCGCGATTGCATCGGCATTTGTCTGATACTGCTGGCGAATAAACCGGAAATAGGGGTTGGTGTCCCAAAGAGGGTTTGAGAACCGTTTATCCTTGGGTCCGGGTTCGCTGTCCTCGACCCCGCCGGCGGCCAGCGCCTGCTGAGCCTCAGCAAAGTTCATAACGGATTGTCCCCAGAAGGCGACCTGATGTTCCAGAAGCTTGGCGGGATTCTGCCACGCTTCGGCGAAATACGAAGTTGCTGCTCTTGCGAAAAGATCTTGATTCGGACCGTCCAACGCGGGAGTGTGCGCCTCTTTTCCAGCCATCACTTCGATCAGTCTTTTCGACAGTTCTTCGACTTTCGTCATATTTTCTCTAATCCGTTCAAGGTGTTCCTCGGACAGCTCTGGCGTGTTATCTTCACTTGTTGTCATTTTAACAATTCCACCCTAACCTCGCTGCTATGCAGAATAACGTCGTGGGCGTCGGGGGGCAAAGCGACGAATGGTCCGAATTATCAGGCTGACACTCAGGAGGCCCATTTCATGCGCTACATGATGACCTACGATCTGATGGAAACGATGCGCAACACCAATCAGTGGATGGGTGCTACGGCAAGTGCCATGGCTTCTTATCCGCTGTTTTCGATGGTGCCCAACCCTGCGTTCAGCATGATGGCCGCCTGGGGCGAGGTGACTGAGCGGACGTTCCAGCGCATGGTTGTAAAACCCGACTGGGGAATCCGTACATTCACTTGCGAAGACGGCAAGGATCATCTGGTCGATATTGTCCCGGTGATCGAACGCCCTTTTGGTGATTTGATACATATTCGTGTCAATGGCCGCGCCGAACAGCCCCGCAAGGTGCTGCTGGTCGCCCCGATGTCTGGACATTACGCCACTTTGCTTCGGTCCACCGTAAAAAGCCTCTTGGTGAATTGCGAAGTTTATATCACTGACTGGCATAATGCGCGCGATATCCCCGTGTCCGAAGGTAAGTTTGATGTAGAGGATTATACACTTTACCTTGTCGATTTCATGAAAGAATTGGGACCGGACACCCATGTTGTAGCCGTCTGCCAACCGGCGCCGCTGACTCTGGCCGCCACAGCCTATCTGGCCGAGGTCGAACCCAAAGCCCAACCCAGCACGCTGACATTGATCGGCGGACCTGTTGACCCGGATGCCACACCTACCGACGTGACCGATTTTGGCCGTCGCGTGACAATGGGGCAGCTGGAAGAAACCATGATTCAGCGCGTCGGCTTCAAGTATAAGGGCGTCGGGCGCATGGTGTATCCCGGCCTGCTGCAGTTGGCCTCGTTCATGTCGATGAATTCGGACCGGCATTCTCAGGCGTTTTCCGAGCAGATCCAGAGGGTTATGCGGGACGAGGCTTCGGATCACGATGCCCATAACAGATTCTATGATGAATATCTCGCCGTCATGGACATGACCGCCGAGTTCTACCTTTCGACCGTCGAACGCGTCTTCAAAAACCGCGAAATCGCGCGCAACGAGTTTGTTGTTGCGGGGCACAAGGTGGATATCGGCAAAATTACAAACGTTGCAGTCAAAACAGTCGAAGGTGCGAATGACGACATCTCGGCCCCTGGCCAGTGCATTGCTGCGCTCGAGCTGTGTACAGGGCTGCCGGACTCGAAAAAAGCCAGCCATGTCGAACCTGGCGCAGGTCACTATGGCATCTTCGCCGGCCGTAGCTGGCGCGACAATATCCGCCCATTGGTGATCGAATTTATGAACGCCAACGCCCGCAAACCCTCGCGCAAAGCGGCCAACCGCAACAAAGTGGCCTAACGCCGATGGGAAAGAAAGTCGCCAAACAGACGGCTTTCGCCTGCAACTGTGGAAAACTCTTTGGCAGCATTACAGCCAGAGGCGTTCAGTACGGAACGCATGTAGTCTGCTTTTGCCGTGATTGCCGGGCCGCGCAGATATATTTCGGGCAACCGGACCCTGCGCCGGAACCGGTGGACATTTTCCAAATGGCCCCTGAAGAAATAAGGATCGACGGCGGCATCGAACACCTGGCCGCGATGCGCCTTGGCCCCAAGGGGATGCTGCGCTGGTATGCCAGCTGCTGCAATGCGCCGCTGGCGACGACATCAAATACTCCAAAATTTCCGTTTGCGGGCTTTGATGTGAAACGAGTTTCCGATCCGGACTGTTTAGGGCCGGTTACGACCCAAGGGTTCATTCCGCAGGCCGATGGAAAACACAAACACAAGCGACTGGGTTACGCTGTCGCCGGGACTGTCACGCGGGTACTAAAATCCCGGCTTTCTGGCAGCTGGAGGGACACCCCGTTCTTTGATCAGCATACGGGCCAGACGATCTCAACCCCGGTCATTCTCAGCAAAGAACAGCGTAAAGCGCTCTACGCGTAATCCAGCGCAGGCTTCACGCTGAGCCAGGTCTTCAGCGCCTCGGTGACATTTTCAGGCGATTCCAACGTAGGCAAATGTCCTGCATCCTTGATGACGTGCAGTTCTGCATTTGGGATCAGGTCCGCCATGAACGCATGCCTTCGCACCGGAACAACCGTGTCATGCGCCCCACATAGCACCAAAGTCGGGGCCGTGATCCGGCGTAGGTTGCCCTGCTGATCCGGGCGACGCTGCAGCGCGCGAATCTGACGCTCGAACACCTGCGGGCCCAAATCCAACGCCATCGAGATGACATCAGCAAGAATGGGAATACGTCGAGGCCCCGGGGCCAGCGAATCCGATCCAATCAGCCGACGCATCACTTCCTCTAACCGACCCATCTTGGCGGCGACCAACAGCTCCTCCCGCGCGGCTGCGGTCTGGGGCGATTCCGAATGCGCATCCGAAGCCATCAGACACAAGCGCGACACCCTCTCGGGTGCATATCGGACAATTTCCAAAGCGACTACGGCGCCCAGGCTTAGGCCCGCCAATGCAAAGCGTTGTGGCAACTGAACCAATAGGCCCCGCGCGATCTCTTCAATCCGTTCAGCAGTCGAAACCGAAGCGACCGTCACGGCGCGATCACGTGACAGGGCGCGCATCTGATGCTCAAATACCCGCGCATCACACATCAAACCGGGCAAAAGAACCAACGGCTCGATCAAACAACGCCTCCTTTGGAAAAGTCACTCAAATCGTCGTCATTAGTTTCAGGATGAGAGGTTTTGTATGGTTCGGCAAGTTAAAGTTCAGGGATAGCGGATACCGCGAAAAGCGGGGAAGTCCGCATATCGTCTTTGCCGCTCAAGTTCACCCTCGCCAGGCGTGCCTCCTGGGCGCAGAAGGCAGCCCCGCGGCGCGATATAGCTGTCGATGCGCTTATGAGGCACAGGCCTCCAGACCAGATTGAAAGCACAGAGTTTTGGAAAGAACCAGATTTCGGAATATTCCAGATGGTCGTGCATCCACCACGCCAAATCCCGCCAATCCCGCCCCGCCTCATATTGATCAGCAAACCATGGGATCACGATCGATGCCCCGGCAATCCGATCATCACCCACAGCGCGATCCCAGATGTGACATTCAAGCGGGTTATCATTTCGCGCGCAATTCAGCCGGTTTTCATTGCCGAAACGGTTCAATGATGCCGAGCGATAGCCGGATCGTACGGCAATCCGGCCAAAGGTCTCCTCAAGCGGGTCCAGCAGGGTTTCGCAAAGCGCCTTTCCGGTTTCGATGGCAAGGTCGGGATCGTCTGGAAAATTCTGCTTATCGTGAAAATTGCCTATTTCCGAATACAGAAAATCGCGCATGAAAAAATGACGGGACAAACGCACACGACCGAGGGTTTCAAGGCTCCACATACTGCCTGGTCTGCGCATTGTTTCTTCCTCACTCGATCCCCAAGGTTTTCAGCCATCTCAGGATACCAGCCACCACATCGTTGGTCTGCCCCGGAGACATCAACCGCCCGGCGATCACATGGGAATTAGGATCGTCCCCGGGCCCCATTGTTACCAGCTCAACCGACGCAGGGGCGCCCCATGCTTTGGCAATCTCGTGGGTCAGGTCGGCACGCACGACCTGATCTTCATTCGAGAACCAGAACAACGCGGGAACCTTTGCGTCTGAAAAATCCAGCGCATAGACCACATCCACCAGCACTGTCATCGGCACCACAGCCTGCCAAGGGTAGACCGCCGACCAGAATTTGTTCATTTCCGGGTTCACCCCTGCGACGCCCCGGGTTTCACCCATAATCAGGGGCAACCAAATGCGCGCCCAAGGCAATCTGGGTATCCATGCTCCGGCCGCTTTAACGCCGAAATTCGGAGAAACAAATACGATCCCTGCAACGTTTTGGCTCAGCTCTTCATTCAGTGCGGCCGCCGCTGCCAACGTGCCGCCGGTTGATGTCGAAATCACCACGACCTGATCCCCAACCGCCCGTGCGGCAGCCAGCCCTTCGGCAAGATCCTGCATCCAACCCGAGGCCGTCGCCTCACCCATTGCATCCCCCCCGCGACCATGACCCTGCAACCGCGTGTAGACCAGATTGGCGCCCAACGTTTCGGCGAGCAGATCGGGAACCGGTCGGATCTCTTCGGATGATGCAGAAAACCCGTGCAGATACAGAATCGAAACAGGTGTTCGCTGCTCTTTATAGCCCTCTTGCCAAAAAACTCGCTTTTCAACCCCCGGAATGATGTCGGCGAATGCAGATTCCACACTTTCGAAATAGACCTGCACCCCTTCACCGAATTTGCGCGCGTCAAATGTTGGGGCCAGATCAACCTTCTCACGCGGGCCAAACCAATAGATCAGGCCAAACGCAACGATCAATGTCAGAAAAACGCGACCCAATATCCGCATTATTGGGCTGCCATCACATCGAGAACGGCTTGTTCGATCAACCCCAGGCATGGGCCATCCGAAAAGCGATGATCGGCGTGCTTGATCAATGACAGGCGCATATCGGGCCCGAACGCATGTTCAATCAGGCGCACAGCTGTTCCGGTTGAAACCGCTGTGTCTTCGGTACCTTGCAAAAACCGCACGGGAAAAGGCATATGCAGAGGCTTGCGCAGGACCAAATGTTGGCGACCATCTTCAATCATCCGTTTGGTCACGATGTAAGGCTCCATATAGTCCGAAGGCAGCTCGACATGGCCAACAGTTTCCAGTGCCTGTTTCTGGTTTTCCGAGAATGAAGCCCAATACCCGTCCTCGGTAAAATCCGGCGCAGCAGCGATGGTCACCATTCCCTGAATCCGATCTGGCAGCGCTTTGGCCAACAGCAGCGCCTGCCACCCCCCCATGGACGAGCCGACAACAATCAGCGGCCCATCCGTCAATTCCGTGATCGCGGCCAGCGTATCCTCATGCCAGTCACCAATGCATCCTTCTTCGAACGTGCCCCCGCTTTCACCGTGACCTGAATAGTCGAACCGCAGAAATGAATGGCCACGCCCCTTCGCCCAGGCCTCCAAATGCACCGCCTTGGTGCCTTCCATATCGGATTTGAGCCCGCCCAGAAACACGATGGTCGGCCCGATGCCCTCGCTTTTATGATAGGCCAGCCGCCGTCCCTGCGCCGTTTCCAGAAAATTCGTCGCTGCCATGACACCCTCTTTTCTTTTTCCGATATCATGCACGCCCCACCCCCAAGTGCAATTCCCAGATCCCCCTTCATCTGGCCAAAAATACCTCGGGGAGCGCGAAGGGCTGGCCCCTCGCGCCGGCCCTTGACAGGTCCACCCCCACCTGACAAATGAAGCGAACACAACATAACCCGCAACCGGGCGTTCAGTGGGCGCCAAACCGACGAGGAGAGCCAGCCATGGCCTTGGACGCACAGTCAATCTCTCTCACTTTTCCTGACGGCAATGCACGATCCTATGACGTGGGTGTAACCCCTGCGCAGGTGGCCGCCGACATCTCGACCTCACTGGCCAAAAAGGCCATCTCAGCCACGGTGAATGGCCAGCATTGGGATCTGCAATGGCCCATTGAATCTGATGCCGAAATCGCCCTGCACACCATGAAAGATGAAGATCAGGCAAACGAACTGATCCGCCACGACCTGGCTCATATCATGGCCCGCGCCGTGCAGGAGATCTGGCCCGATACCAAAGTCACCATCGGCCCCGTCATCGAAAACGGCTGGTACTACGATTTCGACCGGGCCGAGCCATTTACGCCCGAAGACCTCGGCGCGATTGAGAAAAAGATGAAGGAAATCATCAACAAACGCGACACCGTGACCACCGAGGTCTGGGACCGTCAGCGCGCGATTGATTTCTACACCGAAAACAACGAGCCCTATAAGGTCGAACTGATCGACGCCATACCGGGCGACGAGCCATTGCGCATGTACTGGCATGGCGACTGGCAGGACCTGTGCCGTGGCCCGCATCTTCAGCATACCGGCCAGGTTCCGGGCGATGCGTTCAAGCTGATGTCCATCGCCGGCGCCTATTGGCGCGGTGACAGCGACCGTGCGATGCTGCAACGCATCTATGGCGTGGCTTTTACCGGCAAGGAAAAGCTGAAAGCGCACCTGCACATGCTGGAAGAGGCTGCCAAGCGTGACCACCGCAAGCTGGGCCGCGAAATGAACCTGTTCCACATGCAGGAAGAGGCTCCGGGCCAGATCTTCTGGCATGCGAATGGCTGGAAGATCTATACCACCCTGCAGGACTATATGCGCCGCATGCAGGAACGTGACGGCTATGTCGAAGTCAACACACCGCAGGTTGTTGACCGCAAATTGTGGGAAGCCTCGGGCCACTGGGACAAGTATCAGGAAAACATGTTCATCGTCGAAGTCGACGAGGAACATGCCCGTGAAAAGGCCGTGAACGCCCTGAAGCCGATGAATTGTCCCTGCCACGTGCAGGTGTTCAATCAGGGTCTGAAATCCTATCGCGATCTGCCTCTGCGCATGGCCGAGTTCGGGTCTTGCGCGCGGTACGAACCCTCTGGCGCGCTGCATGGTATCATGCGGGTGCGCGGCTTTACCCAGGACGATGGGCATATTTTCTGCGCCGAAGATCAGATCGAATCTGAAACCGCAAAATTCATCGCGTTTCTGTCGAAGGTCTATGCCGATCTCGGTTTCCATGATTGGACCATCAAGCTCTCGACGCGCCCGGAAAAACGCATCGGGTCGGATGAAAGCTGGGATCTGGTCGAAAAAGCCCTGGGTGACGCCTGCAAGGCCGCAGGATACGACTATGAGCTTCTCGAAGGCGAAGGCGCCTTCTACGGACCCAAGCTTGAATTCACCCTGACCGACGCGATCGGCCGTACTTGGCAATGCGGCACCCTTCAGGTGGACCCCAACCTGCCCGAGCGGCTGGACGCCAATTTCATTGGCGCGGACGGATCGAAGCACCGCCCCTTCATGCTGCATCGTGCAACGCTGGGTTCGTTCGAACGGTTCATCGGCATCCTGATCGAAGAACACGCGGGCAAATTGCCCTTCTGGCTGGCCCCGCGTCAGGTCGTGGTCGCTTCGATCACCTCCGAGGCTGACGGTTACGTGCAGGAAGTGGTTGAGACACTCAAGGCCGCAGGTGTCCGAGCCGAGGCGGATATCCGCAACGAAAAGATCAACTATAAGGTTCGTGAACACTCGGTCGGCAAAGTTCCGGTCATTCTGGCCGTCGGTCACCGTGAAGTTGAGGACCGCACAGTCAGTGTCCGTCGTCTTGGTGAGAAACAGACACAAGTGCAGCCGCTTGAAGCTGTAACAAATGAACTGTCGCGGGCCGCTACGCCGCCCGACCTGCTGTAACAATCAGCGGCAAATTGCACAAAATCCGGCCCCCTCTGAGGGGCCGGATTGAAACATTTGCGTTTTATCTCTTCTAAAACAAACTATTAGTTTGCAAGATGTCATGACAGTCATTGACGGGCTCGTGAGACACAGGCTCGTGAATTCAACTGTGACCTGCAACCCATTACCTTTGTCATTGTCGAACACAGACATACGCAGTCATCAAAAGGATAACCGAGATGTCGAACACCGCTAAATCCCTTGTCATCGCTAGCGCCGTAGCCGCAGCCGTTTCAGGCATGGCCACAACTGCATCCGCACAAGCCAAAGAAAAGTGCTATGGCGTTTCTCTGGCCGGTCAGAACGATTGTGCCGCCGGTCCTGGCACCACGTGCGCGGGCACCTCGACTGTTGATTATCAGGGCAATGCCTGGACGCTGGTAGATGCCGGCACCTGCGCCGATATCGACCTGCCTCAGTCAGCTGACGGCGGTGCCCGCAAGGGATCGCTCGAGCCGCTGGAGCGCGACCTGCCGGCATAAGCCTGAGTTTTTGCCAAATCTGAGGGGCGGGCAAGTATCGCCCGCCTCTTTTTTCAAGACCGCGAGGTTACCAGATGCTGGACAGCACAATCCGATCGAACAGGCTGCCTGCGGCACCAGGCGTCGGCTATAAGCCTCAGCATTTCCAGCAGATTCTGGATCACCCGCAACCGGTCGCATGGCTAGAAATCCACGCCGAGAATTACATGGGCGATGGTGGCCGCCCGCTGGCACAGCTGCGGCACTTGTCGGAACACTTCCCGATTTCCGTCCACGGCGTTGGCCTGTCCATCGGCAGTGAAGGCCCGCTGGATACCGACCACCTGGCCCGTTTGAAACACCTCGTCGGCTGGCTCAACCCCGCCAGCTTTTCCGAACATCTGGCCTGGTCGACACATGACAGTCACTTCCTGAATGATCTGTTGCCCCTGCCCTATACCGACGCAACCCTTGCACGGATTTGCGATCATATCGACCAAGTTCAGAATGTCGTTGGGCGACAGATGCTACTTGAAAACCCGTCAAGCTATCTAGCATTTGATGAAAGCACGTGGTCCGAACCCGACTTCCTGCGCGAAATTTCGGGCCGCACCGGATGCGGGCTCTTGCTGGATGTGAATAACGTTTTCGTATCGGCGACAAATCTCGACTTCTCACCGCAGAGCTATATCGACGCCTATCCGCTGGACAAGGTCGGTGAGATCCACCTTGGCGGGCATGATGAGGATGAAGACGACCACGGGCTTCCCTTGCTGATCGATAGCCACGGGCGAGAAGTGGTTGATCCGGTTTGGGCGCTTCTGAACTATGTGCTTGAACAATCGGGACCAAAACCTGTTCTTGTGGAATGGGATACAGACGTCCCTGATTGGCCTGTCTTGCGTGCCGAAGCAGATCGCGCACAAGCGGCTCTGGACCGCATCCCGGCATGAGCGTATCGCAGTCAGCTTTTCATCTGGCTTTGCTGGATCCGGTCACGTCAGTGCCCGGGGGGCTTGTGGACGCGTTGGATCAGCCGGCGGGACGGCGTTTCAGTGTTTATCGCAACAATGTTGCCGTTTCGCTGACCGAAGCCATGCATCAGGCCTTCCCGGTGATCGCCAAGTTGCTGGGTTCGCAAAACATGGACGGGTTGGCCGGGCTTTTTCTGCGCAGCCACCCACCAACCTCGCCGTTGATGATGTTCTATGGCGAAGCGTTTCCGGATTTCCTGGCCGAGATGGATCAACTGTCGCATATCGGGTACCTGCCCGATGTGGCGCGACTGGAACTGGCCCTTCGCCGATCTTACCACGCGGCGGACAGCGTGCCAGCGTCGGACGACGCGTTAGCCGTGCCACCCGAAGATCTGTTCCGGGCCCGATTGGAATTCGCACCTTCGATGCAGATCTTGCGCTCGGATTGGCCAGTCATTTCCATATGGCGGTTCAATACGGAAGACGGCGTACCGAAACCCCAAGCTGGTGCTGAAGATACCCTGATCACGCGCCGCGAATATGATCCTGTTCCTCAGGCCCTGCCGCAAGGCGGGGCGGGTTGGATCGCCGCGATGAAGGCCGGAAACACAATCGGACAGGCATTTGAAAACACTACCGAAACCACCCCGGATTTTGATCTTGGGGCCACTCTGGCGCTGCTGTTACAGGGCGGCGCTATCACTTCTGTGACTATTGAAAGGCTGGCAACATGACTGCCCTGATCTCTCTTCATAACAACGTCCTGGGACGGATCGACAGCTCGGCCAACTGGCTGACACCAACCCTGGCGCGTCTTGTCTTTGTTGCCGTGTTGCTTGTCTACTACTGGAACTCAGCCACCCTGAAAATCGACGGATCGATTTTCTCTCCGTCAGCGGGGGCGTTTGGGCAGATTTTCCCCAAAGCGGCAGAGGCCGTACTTTATGACGTAACCCAGATGACTTTTTTCCAACGCGTCGTAATCTTTCTGGGAACAGCCGCCGAATTTGTCCTGCCAGCCTTGTTGCTGATCGGCCTGCTGACCCGGGTGGCAGCCCTTGGGATGATTGGGTTTGTTTGGGTCCAGACCATTGTCGACGTGACCGGTCATGGCGTCAAACTGGGAGGCCTGTTCGACAACGCACTTACTTTGATGGATCAGCGCGTGATGTGGACTTTCCTGTTTCTGGTCATCGCGATAAACGGCGCAGGCCCGATCTCGATCGATCGCATCCTGCGCCTGAAGTAACTCAGAAATGTGCCTTGGGCTCGTCCGGTTTACCCGCGGCCAGCCCAAGGAGACCCGCCACGGCGGCAAAGGCGACCGGGAACATGGTGAACACATTGAACCCGAACGCATAATACATCCCAGCCGCAGAAATCAGCAGCAACACGCCACCAATCAGAGCGCGGGCATGTGCCATCGCCCCGCCCGCAATAGCCAATAAAGGCGCAAGGATCGCCGCGGTTCGGATCAACTGCGCATTGTCCACCTGCTCGGCAATCCCGTCGATTTCGCCAAACCTGTCGATCAACTCGACATATCCATAGCCAACAAACCCGACCAACATGCCGATCAGACCGGCAACTACCCCTAAAATCATCGCTGCGTTACGCATTTAGAACCCTCTAGCTTGCGACCAACCACATAAGTACCCACTCAGCCAACGCCAAGGGCTGCCTGCGTTTCAGCCGTCCAGCCCAGATAAAGTGCACCGTCTTTCTCAACAAGCGGTCGCTTCATTAAGGTTGGGTGTTCCTGCAAGAGTTCCAGCGGCTCTTTTTTGCGCTGCTCTGCATCCAACCCGCGCCACGTTGTCGACCTGGTATTGAGCAAAGCCTCGCCGAAACGTTTTAGGGCCTGCGCCAGTACCGCATCCGGCACACCTTGCGCGCGAACATCGATGAAATCCGAACCCTCAAGCAATTTCAGAGCCTTACGGCAAGTATCGCAAGTCTTCAATCCATATACGCGCATTTTCGGGCTGCTCCTGTTTCGATCTTGATAATGGGCAAATTCGCCAGTGTATTCCGGTATTTCTTGATTTTTTACTTCACCGTGCAATGTTGAAAAAGACGAAACACGTAATTCGGGCCGTGTCGTGTGGACGAGACGGTGATGTGTTGCGGTTACGTCAATCGCTACCCCCACCAATTTTGTGGGACAACGTGCAAGTAGAAGGAGACACGGGAAATGCCAACTGGCACCGTGAAATGGTTCAATACCACCAAAGGCTATGGGTTTATTGCCCCTGATGAAGGCGGCAAGGACGTATTTGTTCACATCTCGGCCGTTGAAAGATCTGGTCTTACCGGACTCGCTGACAATCAGAAGGTCGCTTACGAACTGGAAGACGGACGTGACGGCCGACAAATGGCTTCAGATTTGAAGCCACTGTAAAATCCCGTTACTGCGGGTACGAAAATCAGGACAACGGCCAATTTCAGGCCGTTGGCCATCGAAAGTGATGTGCCTATTCTCGCTCCCTGCTGCTTTCGGGGCGCGTGGTTCAATTTTTCCACATGGCACGATTCAGGACGTACTGGTCGCACAGGTGACCACCATCGTCCAGTTGCCGGATTATTTAGTCCACACTTCCATCAGTTGTTCAGGATCGCACATCCCGGCTCTTGCCCGCTCAGAGGTGAACTGGAGCGCAAATTTTTGGTGCAACTTAGCCGTGGGTTCGCAAATCACCATCGACGATGGGGGGACTCGGCCTGTGCCACGCAAGGCAGGAACAGGGTCAGACAACCGGTTTTGATCAAAACTGAAAGTGTCATGAAACGATCGCAACCATTTCATGACGCCCCGTATAGACAGACCGCAAGCGCACTCAACTTTCCTTGATGATCGCCTCGAACTCACGCCATTCCCGCCCGGTCATGCCCGAGTTTTCCTGCGTTACCGTCTCTCCAGCCAACATCCGACGCAGGCTGTCGACCATCTGCGCGGAAAGATTGACCGCACCCAGGCGGTAATCTTCAAACGCCTTATAGGCGGCCGGCACCCAATCAGCGACGATCTTGCACATGGCATCGGCGTAAACACGAATTTCGTATTGGGCATGAGGATCCGCGCGCAGACGCAGGAAGTGGAACAGGTTGTGCAGGTCAACCTTCCAGTACCATTGCGTGTAGATATTCGCCGGAAGGTTCATCCGCGCCAGTTCACGCGCAAGCCCTTGCTGCCCGTCCTGACCCATCATCGCCTCGTAATTGTCATAACAACGCGCGCTGTCAGCTTTCAATATCTCAAGGACGCGCGCGGCTTCTTCGCCCTGCAACGTATCGCCGCGACCCTGATTGTTGATCTCGGACTGCGCGGACACGTGCTCGGGTGCCGGGATATAGAATTCACGGTCCAAAATCGAATAGCGCGCCGAATATTCATTCACATTCGCCGTCCGGTGCCGAATCCACTGTCGCGCGACAAAAACCGGTAACTTGACGTGCAACTTTATCTCGCACATCTCAAACGGGGTCGAGTGCCAGTGCCGCATCAGATAGCGGATCAACCCTTCGTCATTTTGCACTGATTTGGTGCCCTTGCCATAGGACACGCGTGCGGCCTGACAAATCGCTGCGTCATCACCCATATAGTCGATCACGCGCACAAAACCGTGGTCCAGAACCTGATGCGCCGTGTACAGGTGTTCCTCCATCCCCGCAGCTACAACACGGCGTGTTGGATGCGATTGCGCCCGTTGCGCTTCGATCTCGGCCAGTTGGTCAGAGGACAGCGGCATGAAATTTCCTTTCCAGCAATGAGTCGCCTGCCACTATATATCGCCAATCAAAAGACAGGAACCGCGATATGTGCGCCCACATTTGCATTTTCAGAATTGTGTCCGTGCGGCCTCTCGACACGTGATGTACGCGCGCTAAGGTGCAGGGCATCACCGGAACAGAAAGGAACCCGCAATGGGGCTCACTTACCTCCACACCATGGTTCGCGTGAAGGACCTGGACAAATCCATGGCGTTTTACAAGTTGCTGGGCCTTAAGGAAACGCGCCGTTATGACAGCGAACATGGGCGGTTTTCCCTGATCTTCATGGCTCCTGCTGGGCAAGAGGATCGACCAATCGAGTTGACCTATAACTGGGATGGGGATGACGATCTGCCCAACGACAGCCGCCATTTCGGCCATCTCGCCTATGGAGTCGACAATATTTATGAAACCTGCCAGCACCTGCAGGACAATGGAGTCGTGATCAACCGGCCACCGCGCGACGGCCGAATGGCGTTTGTCAGGTCACCCGACAATATCTCGGTAGAGTTGCTACAAAACGGTGATGCGCTGGAACCGGCCGAACCCTGGGCCAGCATGGAAAGCACCGGGCACTGGTGATCCGCTGGTTGATCACACTGGGCCTAGCCTTTTTAGCCAGCCCTCTGCGGGCCGAGCCCTGTCGCCTTGCGCTTGCGCTGGCAATGGACATTTCAACATCGGTAAGCGCAGAAGAGGACGCGCTGCAAAGGCAGGGCCTTGCCGCAGCGTTGGTTGCCCCCGAGGTGACCGAGGCCTTCTTTTCCTCGCCGATGCCGGTCGCGCTGGCTGTTTATGAATGGAGCGGCCGGGACGTTCAGCATATCATACTGGGCTGGACGATGATCAACACGCAGACCGATTTGCTGGTGGCAGCGACCACGATACAGCAATCGGTCCGATCAGACAGCGACTCGGCCACGGCGATGGGGTATGCGCTGGCCTTTGGGGCGACGCTGATGCAGCAGGCCCCGACATGTCTTTTTCAAACCATTGATCTGTCAGGTGACGGTTCGAACAACGATGGATATGGCCCGGATTCCGCCTATCGGCATTTTCCCTTTGAGAATACGATTGTGAATGGCCTGGTCATTAATGCCGCCGACTTCGAAGGCGAGCTGTATCTGATTCCCTTTTTTGAAAACAATGTCCTGTACGGCCCCGGCGCGTTCCTGGAAATCGCCGACGGGTTCCAGGATTTCGAACGCGCCATGCGGCGCAAACTTGAACGCGAACTAAAAGGTATGCAGATCGGCGCATTGTCGGGCCCCGGCCAGCGATGATACGTGCGCTTGCAACGATAGTCAGCATATTGGCCACCTCTGCGGCATCAGAATGCCGCCATGCTTTGGCTTTGGGCCTGGATGTGTCAGGATCAGTCGACAGCTCGGAATACCGGTTGCAGCTTGGCGGCTTGGCAGGTGCTTTGCGCCGGCCCGTGATTAAGCAACTCTTTCTTTCAAACACAGCAAACCCGGTACAAATCGCGATTTTTGAGTGGAGCGAACCCGGCCACCAACGCCTGTTATTGGGCTGGACCGCAGTACAATCGGACCTCGATCTGGAGCGCATTGCCACCCTGCTCGACCATGTGAAACGCAGCGGCGCTCCGCAAGGAACCGCCGTCGGGTCCGCCATGCTGTTCGGTGCCGAACTTTTGGGCCAGAAACCCGATTGCTGGAAGCGGACATTGGATCTGTCGGGGGACGGAAAGCACAATATCGGCCTGCACCCAAGAAATGCGAAACAGACGCTCTCTGACGACGGTATCACGATCAATGGACTGGTCATCGGTGCCGACGACCCTGACATCGGTAGCACCCGCTATGTTCAGGTCGGAGAGCTGCTGGCCTATTTCAAAGCATGGGTCATCCTTGGCCCCGGCGCCTTTGTTGAGGTTGCCCTGGGCTTTGACGATTACGAAGAAGCAATGACCCGTAAACTGATCCGCGAACTTGAAGGCCTGACCCTATCGGATACGGGACAGAGGCCGACCAAGCATCAGTAGATATAGCGGATCTGGTCCGTCCAATACCGTTCTACCCGCCGCAATGCTCCGGTAATGTCTTCGATCCCTTCCTGTCCAAGCACGCCGCGCGATTGTAGACCTTCGGCATGTCTCGAAAACAGCTCGGAGACGATATCGCGGATTTCCCGGCCCTGTGGCGTCAACCGGACACGCACCGAACGGCGGTCTATTTCGCAACGCTGGTGGTGCATATACCCCATCTCGACCAATTTTTTGAGGTTGTAGCTGACATTGCTGCCTTGATAGTAGCCGCGGCTTTTCAATTCACCAGCGGTAACCTCATGATCTCCGATATTGAACAAAAGCAACGCTTGAACCGCGTTGATCTCAAGAACACCGACCCGTTCAAACTCATCTTTGATAACGTCCAACAACAAACGATGAAGCCGCTCAACTAGAGCAAGTGCCTCAAGATAGCTGGTCATGAAGCCTTTGACCCCCGGCGCGGAGACCTGCATTTCCAAACTCATACGATCCTCCGATTCATTCGCGCAGTTTCAGGCAGAATGAAGCGAAAAGCCGAAAAATCAGTTAAGCCGGATAATCTTTATTTTTGAAAGGTTTGTGCGATTTCGGAAACAAGGTCCGAGAATTGGGCAGGTGGCAGGACCTGACCGGTGACCCATTGATACAGGTCCTGATCATTCTCGTGCAACAGGGCGTCGTAAACATCCAGCCCTGTTGCATCCATGGAGTCCAGATTGCGGTCTGCATAGGCAGCCAGAATCAGATCCATCTCTTTGATGCCGCGTCGCATGGAACGCATTTTCATCCGTTTGATCCTGACATTGCGCGGTTCGACCACTATTCCGCCTCCAGCATCATGCGCACACGTTTCTCCAGTCTTGCAGCCCGCTCGGCGCTGGCGCGCATCTCGCCTCGGATTGAACGAAGCTCGGATACGATTCCGGCAAGGTCAGGTGCGTTTTCTCCAGCCTCGACAGGGGCGTCCATCCCGTCACCCTCGCCGGTGAGAAGCCACATGATCGAAACGTTGATCATGCCTGCCATCATCGACAGTCGGTTGGCCCGGGGCTCAGACAGATCATTTTCCCAGGCGGCAATCGTAGACTTCTTGACACCCAGCCTGCGGGCCAGATGTGCCTGCGTCATCCCCGCTGCTTCACGCGCCCCTGCCAGCCGGTCTCCGAATGTCGCCGCGTCGGGTCCGTACCAGTCATTTTCGTCGTTCATCGGGGTCTCCAAATCTCTTGTTTTATATCGCTTGATCGTCGTTCAGGCGCACCCTATGACAGTCAGGCTAAACATACAAACTGAGGCCGACCATGAGTTTCCTGTCTGCGACACTGTCACGCGTAAAACCATCTCCAACAATCGCGATGACAGCCAAGGCGGCCGAATTAAAGGCAGCCGGACGAGACGTAATCGGCCTAAGCGCCGGGGAGCCAGATTTCGACACGCCCCAAAACATCAAGGATGCTGCGGTGGCGGCCATCGCTGCTGGAAAGACCAAATACACCGCGCCCGATGGCATACCAGAGCTGAAGCAGGCGGTTTGCGCCAAGATGAAACGTGATCATGGACTGGACTATTCGCCTGCTCAGATCTCGGTCGGAACCGGTGGCAAGCAGACGCTGTATAACGCGCTGATGGCCACCATGAACGCGGGCGATGAGGTGGTCATACCTGCACCTTATTGGGTCAGCTATCCCGATATGGTTCTTCTGGCCGGGGGAACGCCTGTGACAGTTGAAACGACCCTGGAGAATAGTTTCAAACTAACCGCTGAACAGCTTGAGGCAGCAATTACACCAAGGACCAAATGGTTCATCTTCAACTCTCCGTCCAACCCAACCGGTGCAGGGTATAGCCGGGCGGAATTGAGAGCTTTGACCGATGTCCTGATCAGGCACCCGCATGTTTGGGTAATGACCGATGATATGTACGAGCATCTGGCCTATGACGGGTTTGAATTCTGCACACCGGCCGAAGTCGAGCCTAGGCTTTATGACCGCACCCTGACCTGCAATGGTGTATCCAAAGCCTATGCGATGACTGGCTGGCGGATTGGCTATGCAGCAGGACCTGCCGAATTGATTGCGGCAATGCGCAAGGTTCAGTCTCAATCGACCTCGAATCCCTGCTCGATCAGCCAATGGGCGGCGGTAGAGGCGCTGAACGGTACACAGTCCTTTCTGGCCCCGAACAATGAAACGTTCAAACGCCGCCGTGATCTGGTCATCAGCATGCTGAATCAGATCGAAGGAGTGACCTGCCCAACTCCGGAAGGTGCGTTTTATGTCTACCCTTCCATTTCCGGGTTAATCGGAAAGACCACGCCTGCAGGCACTTTGATCGACACAGACGAAGCCTTCGCAACCGAGCTTTTGGAAGAGGCTGACGTTGCAGTCGTCTTCGGCGCTGCGTTTGGGTTGTCCCCCAACTTCCGCGTCAGCTATGCTACGTCAGATGAAGCGCTGACCGAAGCCTGCACGCGCATTCAGAGGTTTTGTGCTTCGCTGACCTGATCGGAGACTTTATGACTGCCGAATTGCCTGAGTACTATTTCCGCATACGCGAAAACGGTGCCGCGGTTTTCCGGATCGACACGGAAAACCGCCAACGTCGGATTGAAATGAACCAGATCGCGGTCATCAACATCCGCAACGGAGAGGTGAAGCCGCAGGGTCAGCGCGCTCTGACTGAGGCGGATCAGGCCGAAATCGAGCGCTGGATGGCAGAACGTAAAGATCTTCTGGCGCAGCGCGATATCGACGATATTCACCGCGCGGTGGACTATCTGAACCTAACCACACAGTGGGCCCAGTCCAAAGCGACTGACCAACAGCTCGAGGACGTTACGGACCGGCTACTACTGGCGATGCATGATCTGCGCAGCGTATTGGTTCGGAAGAAAGCCGACCGGCTGAACAATGGCTAATTTGCCTTCACGCTGCCGGTTCAGCGATTATACGCACTGATCGCAACCAGAAGCGCGCCATCAACAGTACGGCGGCACAGGCAAGACCCAGCACAAGGCCCAACCAGACACCGACGCCCTCCATGCCGCGGATGAACCCAAAATAGTAGGACGCCGGAATTCCGACGACCCAATAGCTTAGCCCCGCCATGACCATTGGCACCTTGGCATCCTGCAATCCGCGCAATAGGCCCAGCGCGATCACCTGTGCACCGTCCACCAGCTGGAACAACGCAGCCATGGCCAGCAACCCGGTACCTATGGCCAGAATCTCGGGGCGTTTCGGATCCTGCGGTTCCACAAATACGGAAATCAGAGGCTCGGCGCAGGTCAGGAACAGGATGATTGTCAGGATAGACACCACAAGGGACATCCCTGTCACGGCGACGGCACCTTTTTCCAGATGCGCGCGGTCCTTGCGGCCAAGCGCATTGCCCGCCCGGATCGTGGCAGCGTTGGACAGGCCCAGATGCACCATGAATGTCGCCGAGGCGAGGTTCAGAGCGATCCCATGCGCCGCCAGCGGCACCTGACCGATCCAGCCCATCATAAAGGCCGACATCGCGAACAGAGACACTTCGGCCAGCAGGGTCAGCCCGATGGGTATGCCTAGCTTCAGAACGCTCAGCAGCATCTCCCAGTCGGGCCGCCAAAACCTTTGGAACAGGCTATGCTCGGGCAGAACTTTTACAGCATAGATGATAACCGCAATTAACGACACGGTCTGCGTCACGACCGAAGCGATAGCGGCGCCCATCACGCCCAGTTCAGGCGCACCCCAGTTGCCAAAGATCAAAGCATAGTTGGTCAGACCGTTCACCACCGCAGCAGCAACAGTGATCCACAAAACAACCTGGGTTCGCTCCAACGCCGCAAGGTAGGACTTCAAGACCATTACCACCAGAGCGGGGAACAGACCCCAGCCTGCAACCCGCAGGTATTCCGATGCAGTTTCCGCCACCTGTGGATCCTGATCTGTGGCGATCAAGATCGGGTATGACCACCACAGCAATGGCATTACCACTGCTGCATATAGCAACGACAACCAGAGCCCCATGCGGGTCGAACGGCGAATGCTGGTTTCATCGTCTTCGGCAGCGGCTGTTGCCACCATTGGCATAACGGCCAGACCGAACCCGCCCCCGAACAGGAACAGGACAAAGTAAAAGCTGCTGGCCAACGTGACCGCCGCCAAAGCTTCGACCCCGTACCAGCCAAGCATGATCGTGTCCGTCAGACCGATTGCGAACTGCGCCAGATGCCCGCCAACCAATGGCAGGCCCAGGACGGCAATGGCACGGAAATGGCCTTGATATGTCATCACCTTATTCATTCCACCAGCCATAGGCCCGGCGAAAGGCCGGGACAAGACCGGAACAGAGAAATTTCAGAGTGAGACATGGATCCGGGACAGGTGCCCTGCCCCGAACCTTAGGCCTAGCAGCGGGCGTCAGGATGCAGCGCGTTGCCCAGAATATGCTCGGATCGGTGGATCACATGATGCGCCTGACCCACGATCAAAGGATCGGGCTCGCCAACAATGCCGTGATCCTTGTCCGGGTAATCAAGTGTCGACAGAAAGTGGCGCATACAGTTCAGACGAGCGCGTTTTTTGTCATTCGATTTCACGATGGTCCAGGGCGCATCAGCGGTGTCTGTATAAAAGAACATCGCCTCTTTCGCCTCGGTATAGTCATCCCATTTGCCAAGGCTTGCCTTGTCGATCGGAGATAGTTTCCATTGCTTCAACGGATCGGTCTCACGGCTTTGAAACCGCCGCTGTTGTTCGGGTTGCGTGACCGAAAACCAGTATTTGTAAAGCTGAATTCCCGACCTCACCAACATCCGTTCAAGCTCTGGCGTCTGGCGCATAAACTCTAGGTACTCGTTCGGAGAACAGAACCCCATCACCCTCTCGACCCCAGCGCGGTTGTACCAAGAGCGGTCGTAGAACACCATTTCACCAACGGTGGGAAGCTCGTGCACATAGCGCTGATAGTACCATTGGCCCTTTTCTTCCCAGGTGGGTTTGTTAAGGGCGACCACGCGCGCCTGACGGGGGTTTAGGTGTTCCATAAACCGTTTGATTGTACCGCCCTTACCAGCCGCATCGCGCCCTTCGAACAGCAATACGAACCGTTGACCGGTTTCCTGCGCCCACAGCTGAACCTTAAGCAACTCAGCCTGCAGTTTGGCCTTCTCGGCCTCATAGACCCGCCGGGGCATCTTGCGATGATAGGGATATCTTCCGCTTTCGAATGCCTTGCGGATCTTTTCCGGGCTTGGCTCGGAAACAGCACCTGCAACAGATGTTTCGTCATTCACGCGTGGTAGATTTTGCTCGGGTTGCGCAGCTGCATCCATTCATATTCTCCTTTTTTCACTGTTCGAAAAAAACGGCTAGCAGAACCGAAGCTTTCGCGCTTTGATTGGGGTCAAACCAAATTCACTTATACGGCGAAAAGGCCAAGAAACATGGAAACCCGATTTCAGATCCTGAATGGCCAGAGGTTTCATATTCGCCGTTGGGGGTCATCCGACCTGCCACCCTTGCTGATGCTGCACGGCTTTCCGGAATATGGTGGGGCATGGGCCGATCTGGCGCCACATCTGGCATCTCATTTCTATTGCATTGCCCCTGATCAACGCGGTTACGGCCAAAGCTGGGCACCAGAAGGTGTCGGCCAATATGCCACGTCCGAGCTGGTCTCGGATATGATCGCACTTGCCGAAGGTCTGGATACGCCAATCAGTGTTCTGGGCCATGACTGGGGCGCCGCGGTCGCCTATGGCCTGGCCATGTTCCGCCCAGATCTCGTCGGTCGCCTGATCATCGCAAACGGCGTTCACCCGGCGCCCTTCCAACGGGCTATGGCATCGGGCGGCGCACAATCCGCGGCCTCTCAATATATTAACGCGCTACGGGCCCCTGATGCCGCAACACACTTTGCCGCGAACAATTTTACCCGCTTGGAAAGTTTCTTTCGCCACGGGATGGGCTTGGACTGGCTGTCCGACGACCGGATGGAGGACTATCGCACTGAATGGGCCCGTCCCGGTCGCCTGAATGCCATGCTGAACTGGTATCGGGCCTCTCCGCTGGTTGTGGCGAAACCGGGCGAGCCCTGCACAGACCTGCCCCGGCTTCCGGTCCAGCGGCTGATGGTTCATTGCCCACATCTTTTGCTATGGGGCTCCGATGACAAAGCGCTGCTGCCCGAGGCGACAGACGGTCTGGAAGATTTCGCGCCCGACCTCACACGAGTCGATATTCCGGGCACGGATCACTGGTTACACCACCAGAAGCCCGAAGCAATGGCACAGGCAATCATTGAGTGGACAGACGGCTGAGGCCTATTTATGCCCCCAATCAGCAGGATCAGCCGAGTTATTGGGGGACAGCCCCAGAATATCACCCTCGGTGGAACATCCCAGCCCCAGAACGGTGCGGTTGGCATAGGCAAAATAGGCGCAGACCTGATTGATCTCGAGGATTTCACCATCGTCCCACCCTGTGTTGCGCAGGACGGCTATGTCGTATTCCACCAGATCCGCCGGGGCCTGCGTCAGCTTGCGCGCATACAACATGGCCGCAACCTGAGCAGCCTCCAATGGAGCGCTTTCGGGTGTCCCAGCTTCGATCGCGGCACGGATTGCATTACCGCGCACTTCGTCGCCTAACAGCCTTTGCAACCCGTTGAAATGATGCTCGACACAGTACCCGCAGTGGTTCAGAGAACTGACCCAGACACCCAGAGTTTCGAGAAACCACTTGGGAATCTGATTGGCCGAATGGTGCAGCACATTCTTGTACAACGCCATATGTCCTTCCATCGAATGCGGCCGCAAGGAATGCGCCATCATGATGTTGTCGACATTGTTGTCGGGGCCGGTCACCCGCTCATACAGCTTGCGCAGCTTGCCCGTAGCTTGTTCGAAAGGAATGGTTTTGATCCAGCTCATTTAGCATGCCTTGTTACTGTTGTTCAGCTTCGCGAAAAGACTAGAAGCGAAAACTGAGCGTTGCGAGGTAAAAAGCAGAGCTTTTAGTACCTCGGGGCATCGAACCAGATAGATACACAAGGTTCGGGATTATTATACAACGTTTTGGGGTGCACATAGCGCCAAACCCAACACCACGTCGCCCCGGGCCCCGCTATATTACAATTTTCATTTCGGTGTTTTATTCGCTTCAGTCACATAGACTATCAATTTTGCGAAAGAGATTTTGGAATTGCGCATACTCTGTACTGTCTTCGTGCTCTCCGGGATAGGCACCGTCGTCGCATTGACGCAACCCGGGCTCACCGATTGGGTATTGCTGGCTGGGCCCTGCTCATTGGCAAGTGTGGTATTGCTACTCAAAAACTGGCTGAAGCGCTTTCAAAAAGCAAGAAAGTGGGCAGTCGTTGACGGATCAAACGTCATGCACTGGAAGGACGATGTTCCAAGTATCGAGACCGTTCGCGAGGTCACGATCGCACTGACCAAAGCAGGGCTAACGCCCGGAGTGGTCTTTGATGCGAATGTGGGATACAAAATTTCTGATCGATACATGAGTGACAAATATCTGGCCTCCAAGCTTAGGCTACCGAGAGATCGCGTTATGGTCGCTCCAAAAGGAACACCAGCAGACCCATTAGTCTTGCAAGCCGCCAGGGATTATCAAGCCAGCATCGTTACGAATGACCGATTCCGCGATTGGGCTGATGACTACCAAGATGTTCTAAACGACAGAAAACCAATACGCGGCGGTTACAAGGACGGAATGCTTTGGTTGTCCCTTTGATACCTCACCAATTTGCGGGTAGCTTTGCCTGACGTATTCGCTTGTATGTCTGTACTTAGCTAAAGACAGACACCACAGAACGTCCAATTCCAAAGCATCGCTCCTACTCCTCGCGCTTCCAAGACCCAAACCATCTACAACACCTCGCGTCCCTCTTCCCCCGGACCACATCACCTGCCATAATGGGGAAACTCAAAAACAAGAGCAGCCCATATGCCCGACGATCTGTTGACGCCCGAAGCGACCAATACCTATGACGCCTCATCCATTGAGGTGCTCGAAGGTCTTGAACCTGTTCGCAAACGCCCCGGCATGTATATCGGCGGCACGGATGAGCGTGCGCTGCACCATATGGTCGCTGAAATCCTCGACAACTCGATGGACGAAGCGGTGGCAGGCTATGCCAACCGGATCGAGGTCGAACTGCACGCAGATTTCGCCCTGACCGTGCGCGACAATGGGCGCGGCATTCCGATCGATCCGCACCCGAAATTCCCCGACAAATCCGCGCTTGAGGTCATCCTGTGCACATTGCACGCGGGCGGCAAGTTCTCGGGTAAGGCGTATCAGACCTCGGGCGGTCTGCATGGGGTTGGCGCGTCTGTGGTCAATGCTTTGTCGGACTCGATGGTTGTTCAGGTGGCCCGCGACAAACAGCTGTTCGAACAACGCTTCTCGCGTGGAGTACCTCAGGGCCCCGTCGAAAAGGTCGGCGCTGCCCCCAACCGGCGCGGTACAACAGTAACTTTCCATGCCGACCCCGACATCTTTGGCCACCACAAATTCAAACCCGCGCGGCTGTTCAAATCCATCCGCTCCAAGGCCTATCTGTTCTCGGGCGTCGAAATCCGCTGGAAAACCGCCATCGACGACGGCGAAACCCCCACCGAGGCGACGTTCCACTTTCCCGGCGGGTTGTCGGATTACCTGAAGGAAACGATGAACGGCTCGTCCACCTATGCCGATCAGCCCTTTGCCGGCAC
Source organism: Ruegeria sp. YTSA226 (assembly GCF_059609905.1). NCBI lineage: Bacteria > Pseudomonadati > Pseudomonadota > Alphaproteobacteria > Rhodobacterales > Roseobacteraceae > Ruegeria > Ruegeria sp. YTSA226. The sequence continues at coordinate 114,765 of NZ_JBXWMQ010000002.1, read as the reverse complement.
CGTGGACTTTCGGGAAAAATTCAATGCCGCTGGTAAGGTCGAATGGGCGATCAACTGGACCCCCTCACGCGATGGGTTCATCCAATCCTACTGTAACACCGTCCCCACCCCCGAAGGCGGCACGCATGTGGCGGGCTTCTGGGCGGCGGTCCTCAAGGGCATCAAAGCTTACGGCGAGCTGATCAACAACAAAAAGGCCGCGCAGATCACCCGCGACGACCTGGTCACCGGCGGCTGCGCCCTGGTGTCCTGCTTTATCAGCGAGCCTGAATTCGTTGGCCAAACCAAAGACCGCCTCGCCACGGTCGAAGCTCAAAGGCTGGTCGAAAACTCGGTCCGTGACCATTTCGACAACTGGCTGGCCGCGGATAACAAATCCGCCGGAGCGATCCTCGACTTCCTCATTCTAAGGTCCGAGGAACGTCTACGCCGACGGGCCGAGAAGGAAACACAGCGCAAGTCCGCCACTAAGAAACTTCGTCTCCCCGGCAAGCTGGTGGACTGTTCCAGTTCAACCCGCGACGGCACCGAATTATTCATCGTCGAGGGCGACTCGGCGGGCGGCTCGGCCAAGATGGGCCGTAACCGCAAAACACAGGCGCTACTGCCCCTGCGCGGTAAAATCCTGAACGTGTTGGGCGCGGCCAGTTCCAAGCTGGGCACCAATGCCGAGATCAACGATCTGACCCAGGCGCTGGGTGTGGGCCTCGGCACCCGTTTCAACGTCGATGACCTGCGTTATGACAAGATCATCATCATGACCGACGCGGATGTCGACGGCGCGCATATCGCGGCGCTGCTAATGACGTTCTTCTTTACCCAGATGCGGCCCATGATCGACGCGGGCCACCTCTACCTCGCCTGCCCGCCGCTGTATCGCCTGACGCAAGGCGCCAAACGCGTCTATTGTCTGGACGAGGCCGAGCGCGACGCATGGATGGAAAAAGGTCTGGGCGGCAAAGGCAAGATCGACGTGTCCCGCTTTAAGGGTCTGGGTGAGATGGACGCCAAGGACCTGAAAGAAACCACGATGGACCCCGCGTCCCGGAAATTGATCCGGGTCACCATCGACGAGGACGAACCCGGCGAGACCGGCGACCTAGTCGAGCGTCTGATGGGCAAAAAACCCGAACTGCGGTTCCAATACATTCAGGAGAACGCGCGATTTGTGGAGGAGTTGGATGTTTGAAACGAGCTTCAGCCGATAATAGATTTCCCCCACAAAAAAAGATGAACGCCAAGGAAGAAATCCGAGCAATCAATCGCACGATAGCAGTTTTTAGTACGTGTTGGGCATTGACTGTAATCTGGGTCTTGTTCTTTCCTCACCTATTTCCAACTACCGGCATCTCGCTATCCAAAGCGTACATCTTTATCTTTGCTTGGTGGCCAGCGGCGTTGTTGCTGTATCTAATAAAAAAGAGTGTGTACAAACGCCAATGAGGCAAACGCTTTCGCACATCAGAAAGGACTAACGTGGCGAAACCTGCGACCTTGCTGAGCGCCTGATGGGCAAAAAAACCGAACTGCGGTTCCAATACATTCAAGAGAACGCGCGGTTTGTGGAGGAGTTGGATGTTTGAGGAAGAAATCTAGTTCTTTCTCAATGGGTGCTGGGTAACTCTGAGTTCTGAATTTGCTCGCCTATCCAGTCGGGTATACCTGACTAGGTCGTGTTGACAAAAGGGCCAAACAGATCATTTTCTGAAAGCTACAAACCACGATATGAAACTCAATCGGTGCAAGGCCTTTCCGCCAAATGGAGCGGTGCAGAGTTCAAATCCCAATACATGGCGCGCAAAAGCTTACTGTTTCATATTTTTGCAAACACTTACGGAATCGGCGGGTACGCCTTCAATGTCGGTTTGGCAGAAGACGATCGTATCGTGGCCATTGAGGCGAGTTGGACTGGAAATCACTGAAGTAGCTGTATGTTCTCAGCGCTGCCCAAAACGCTTCGCGCCCGCCTTAAGGGGCGGGTCGAGCGCGTGCTTGATGCTTTGCATCAAGCATTGTGTGAATAGTTTAGTACGTCTCCACTATCCGTAGGCCGGGCTTCAGCCCGGCATCACCGACACCCCGTCCAACCACTCCGCAATCTGCCCGACTGGCCCCTCCCACCCGGGCTCCATGAACAGAAAATGCGCGTGGTTCTCGACCGGCAGAAACGTCGCGCGGTCTCCGTAGAGCTTCGCCAACGCGCGGCAGGTGTTGGGGTTCACGGCCCGATCCTCGGTGCCCGAGACGATCAGAACCGGGCAGTCGACCTTGTCGATATCGACCTTCATCGCATGCTGATCGTCGAACATCCAAAAGAACATCTCGAACATCACCCGGCCGCTTTCCGGGCCAAGCTGGTCGAACACCTCATGCCGCTGCGCCTCGGGCATTTTGTTGAGTGCAAAGGGCGCCATCAGATCGAAATCGACCCGCATGGGCTGTTTCCAGAACGCCCCGCCCTCCATCAACGCGCGCGGCACAGCGCGTTCGTCGTCGGTTTCGGGCAGCGTGCCCCATGGCGCGTTCGGATTGATCAGAACGATGGCGCTGGCCAAGCCGCGCGCTGCCAATTGCTGCGCCACTACGCCTGCGATGGCGTGACCCAGCAACACCGGTTTGCTGTCCAGCCCCTGCACGAACTCTGCAATGTCGTTGGCATAATCGGTGACGCTGACGTCGGTCAGACCCGGATCGGGTTCGGCCTTGGGGTCGCCGCCATGGTACCGCAGAGCAGGCGTGTGCACGGTCCAGCCCCGGTCGCGGAAGAACCCCGCATAATCGGCCATACACCACGGTCCGGCAAAGGCTCCGTGGATCAGAACAATCTCTTTGGTCATGGAAACGCCCCCTCACCTGCCTTCACTATGAGAGATGAGGGAGCGGATCGGCAAGAGGCTTACAGCGCCGCTTTGAACAGCGCTGTCAGGTTGTCCTCGGTCAGTTCAATCGGATTGCCGCCGCAAGAGGGGTCGATGATCGCCCCCTTGACCAGTTCGGGGATTGCCGCATCGGTCACTTTCATATCCGAGAGTTTGCGGGGGATACCCAGCGAGTCATTAAACTCCTGCACAAAGGCGCGGAACCCGTCAAAGCCTCCATCGATGCCCAGATAGGCCGCGGCCTGCTGGAACCGGTCGGCGATGGCGGGGGCGTTGAACTCTAGCACCGCGGGCATACAGACCGCGTTGGTCGTCCCGTGATGGGTGTTGAACACCGCGCCAATCGGGTGGCTCATCGCGTGGATCGCGCCGAGGCCTTTCTGAAACGCCGTAGCACCCATCGCTGCCGCGCTCATCATTTGCGCCCGCGCTTCGATATCGGTGCCATCGGTATAGGCGCGCGGCAGGTAGTCCTTGACCAGCCGCATCCCCTCGAGCGCGATGCCGTGTGACATCGGGTGGTAATGCGGGCTGGAGAACGCCTCGACACAATGCGCAAATGCGTCCAGACCAGTGCCAGCGGTGATGAATTTCGGCATTCCCACGGTCAGTTCCGGGTCACAGATCACCACGGTTGGCAGTACCTTAGGGTGAAAGATAATCTTTTTCGCGTGGGTTTCCGAATTGGTGATGACGCTGGCGCGCCCCACCTCTGACCCGGTGCCAGCGGTGGTCGGAACCGCAATGATCGGAGCAATGACATCGGCATCGGCGCGGGTCCACCAGTCGCCAATATCTTCGAAATCCCAGACCGGGCGCGTCTGACCGGCCATGAAGGCCACCATCTTACCCAGATCCAGCCCCGAGCCACCGCCAAATGCGATCACCCCGTCATGATCGCCTGCCCGATACGCCGCAACGCCAGCCTCAAGGTTCTTCTCATTAGGGTTCGGGTCCACTTCGCTAAACAGGCCACGCCCCAGACCCGCAGCCTCAAGAATATCCAGCGTCGCCGAGGTGATCGGCAGATCAGCCAGCCCCTTGTCCGTGACCAGAAGAGGGCGTTTCATTCCGGCCGCAGCGCAGGCTTCGGGCAGTTCCTTGATGCGGCCAGCGCCGAATTTGATCGCGGTCGGATAGGACCAGTTTCCAGACAGGCTCATGATGTCACCTTCTTCAGATGGTAGGATTTGGGGCGGGTAAGGTTATGATAGCCGATGACAGAAAGACCACCGCCACGCCCGGTATTCTTGCAACCGGTCCAGCACAGGCCCGGATCCAGATAATCGGCGCGGTTCATGAAGACGGTGCCAGTTTCAATCTGGTCACCGACCCGCGCGGCCCGGTCCACGTCGCGGGTCCAGAGGCTGGCGGTCAGGCCAAACTCGCTGTCATTCATCAGCGCGATGGCTTCGTCATCCGACGACACTTTCATGATACCAACTACGGGGCCGAAACTCTCATCCCGCATCACCCGCATGTCGTGTGTGACATTGGTCAGGATTTGCGGGGTCAGATATGCCCCCCCATCATCCTCGGGGAAAGTGTCGATATGGGTAACTGCGCCATCCGCGACTGCCTCGGCAATCTGCGCGCGGACCTCATCGGCAAAGCGTATATTGGCCATCGGTCCAATCGTCGTCTCTGCATCCAGCGGATTGCCCAGCTTATAGCCCTGAACAATCTCAACCGCTTTGGCAACGAACGCATCATACAGGCTTTCGTGCACATAAATCCGCTCAATCCCGCAGCAGCACTGGCCCGCGTTGAACATCGCACCGTCGATCAGCGTATCAACAGCTGCGTCCAGATCGGCGTCGTCCATGACATAGCCTGGATCCTTGCCGCCCAACTCGGTACCGACCCCGGTGAATGTGCCCGCCGCCGCACGTTCCATCGCCTGACCACCACCGACCGAGCCAGTGAAGTTCACGAAATCAAACGCATTTCCAGCGATCAAATCGTTAGTCACATCATGACTCAGGAACACATTCTGGAACACATCCTCAGGAACACCTGCCGAATGGAAAGCCTGCGTCATCCGCTCACCCACCAACAAGGTCTGGGTCGCGTGTTTCAGCACCACGGTATTGCCCGCAATCAACGCCGGGGCCACCGTATTGATCGCAGTCATGTACGGGTAGTTCCAGGGCGCCACGACAAAGACAACCCCATGCGGAATGCGTTTGATATAGCGCCTGAAGATCTCATCCTCGCCCACCGCAATATCGGCCAGTGCACCCTGCGCGATCTCGGCCATATGGCAGGCGCGCTCGTTGAACCCGCCGAACTCTCCGCCGTAGCGCACTGGGCGCCCCATCATATGGGCCAATTCGAGCACGATTTCGTCATTCATCGCACCAACAGCGGCGACACCCGCCATCACAAGATCAATTCGCTCTTGTAATGGGCGTGCTGCCCAGGCTGTTTGCGCTTCCCTGGCCCGCGCAGCCACCTCAAACGCTGCTTCGCGCGATAAGGTTTCGCGCTCAGCATAAACCGATCCATCGATCGGCGAGATGCATTTCAACATCTGCCCCATCTCCATTCCATCCTCTAAAAAGCAGAATCTCCTGCTTTATCTGGCCAACACAAACCTCGGGGGCCGTCATTGATGCGCCATTGGTTCAAGCACCAATAGCGGCAGGCAAGGCCCCCAACTTCGTCCACCCTCAGGCCCTTTCGAACCCGCGGGCAATTTCCCAATCAGTAACCACGCTTTCGAATTCCTCGATTTCCACCTCGGCGGCGCGCGCATAGTGATCAACAACTTCGTCCCCCATAGCGGCCCGCAACATGGTTGAGCCAAGCAGGGCATCCCGCGCAGCGGGCAGGTTCCCGGGGATCATGCCGGACTCGCTCTGATACGCATCGCCTTTGGTTGGTGGCTCAAGCTCCAACCCTTCCTTGATGCCCGCGATACCCGCCGCCAACATACCAGCAATCGCCAGATACGGGTTCATATCCGAGCCCGGAATACGGCATTCCACGCGAACCGATTTGGTTCCATCACCACACAGTCGGAAACCGGCGGTGCGGTTGTCGACCGACCAGATGATCCGCGTCGGCGCAAAACTTCCTTTTTGGAAACGCTTGTAGCTGTTGATGTAGGGGGCCATGAAACACGTATAATCGGCAGCGTATTTCAACAACCCGGCCATATAGCTTTTCATTACTGCCGACATGCCGAGCGGATCTTTTTCGTCGAAAAAGATTGGCCTTCCCTCAGACCACAGCGACTGATGCACATGGGATGAACTACCAACCTTGTCATGATGCCATTTCGGCAGGAACGTGGCCGCATGCCCGTGCTGCCAGGCGATTTCCTTCACCGCATTCTTGGCGATCGAGTGATACTCGGCCGTTTCCATGGCGGCGGCGTATTTGATGTTCAACTCTTCTTGACCGGTCTCGGCCTCGCCCTTCGTATTCTCGACCGGGATGCCCGCGTTCCACAAATGATTGCGGATGGGACGCATCACATGCTCTTCCTTGGTGGTCTGCAGGATATGATAATCCTCATTATAGCCCGAGATCGGCGCCAGATCGCGAAAGCCTTCCTTGCGGATCTGGTCAAAGCTCTTCTCAAACAAAAAGAACTCCAACTCGGTGGCGCACATCGCGTCGTAACCCATGGCTTTCAGGCATTTGACCTGTTTCTTCAGGATCGACCGGGGCGCGTGCGGGATCTCTTCATGCGTGTGGTGATCCAGAACATCGCACATCACCATCACCGTGCCCTCAAGCCACGGCACCGGGCGCAAAGTGCTGAGATCAGGTTTCATGACGTAATCGCCATAGCCCCGCTCCCAGCTGGTCGAGGCATATCCGTCAGGCGTGCCCATTTCCAGATCTGTCGCCAACAGATAATTGCAGCAATGGGTCTCTTGCCAAGCGCCTGCCACAAAGTGACCGGCATGAAACCGTTTGCCCATCAGCCGCCCCTGCATGTCCACCATGCAAACAAGAACGGTGTCTACTTCACCTGCTTCAACCTTGGTTTTGAGGTCCGCCAACACAACATCATGACCCATCATGTTCATCCTTCATCACAATCGGGCCCACCGCGCCCCTGTTCCCATCGACGGCCGTTAGTCTTCGGCCGCTTCTTTCTCCATTTCCATAACCAGCCGCGTTTCCAGAACCTGTCCGCTTTTGTAGAGGATCGGATAGGCGATGGCCGCAATATGGCCGTGCAGATCGCGCATAGCGCGCAGTGCCTCCAGATGCAGATCGCTGGACTGGAAACTTTCCGTTTGACCACGCTCCAGCCGCTTTAGATGCGCCTTGCGGCTGTCGCGGGACATCCTTTTGATCTCGGCCTTGTCCAGAACAAGACGGCGGGCACAGTCGACGTCATCTACTAACAAAACGTGTCGCGCCAGCGAAAAACTTTCCTGAATGGTGGCGTGTAAATCCTTGAGTTCTTTCCACCCCTGGGCGGAAAACTCGGCCCTTTCCATGTGTTTAATCTTTGCTGAACGCGTCATTCTGTTCGACACGACATCTCCAGCGGCCTCGAGCCGAATAGCGTATTCCACCAGACCACGGGCGGCTTTGATCTGAGACTTGCTCATATTCTGCCGCGGCAACCGCGCGACAAAGCGTCGGATTTCCGTCAACTGGGCGTTTACCATTTCATCCTGCTGCGACAGGGCAGCAATGGTATCAATGTCGTCACGCTCATAGATATCCAGCACCGGGCGGAACATGCGTTCGACCTGAGTGACCATCTGCAACAATTCGTGGCGCACCGAGGACATCGCAACATCAGGGCCTGTGGCACTGGGGTCGCCTAGCGGATTAAGAGCACCCGAGAACTGATCTGCCACACCAGATTCAGGGTCGGTCTCGGGCATGAGCAAAGCCATCGGCGCTTCCATCCGGGTGACGAATCCGGTTGCCAGCAGAAACACCACTAGGTTGAAACCGATATGGGCAAAGATCAACGATTGCCCCGGTCCGCTGATCATCAATGCGGCATGGGTCCCGGTGACGTTGACAGCAAACAGCATCACAAGCGCCGCACTGCCGCGCAGCAACAAGTTGGCTATCGGTATCCGGCGGGCCGAAACGATCTGGTCGCGCGTCAACCAGATCGGAATAAAGGCCGAGCCCAAATTGGCCCCCAATACCAACGACAAACCCGCCGCGAATGGGATTGCCCCGATCTGTACCAGCGTCACGCACATCAGGATTGTCGCAACCGAGCTGTGCATGACAAAGGCAAGCACAGCCCCAACGATGAAGGCACTGAAATAGTCGCTTTCAAGATAGCCCGCGATGGCCGGCAAAAAGGCGCTTTCGCGGATCGGATCGACAGCATCGCGCAAAAATTGCAGTGATACCAAAATGAAGGCCACACCCAGAACAATCCGCCCCATCAGGCGAACATTTGCCCGATCGGATTTGAGGTAGAGCCACCCGCCCAGCGCCAGCAACACCGGCTGCAACCATCCCAAATCATAAGACAGTATCTGAATGACCAGAGCCGATCCCAGATCGGCCCCCAAAACCCCCGCCAGGGCGATGCCAAAACTGACCATTCCGGCCGCCGCAAACCCTGTCAGCAAAACCGCCACGGCGGCTGAACTTTGCAGGATCGTGGCCAGAACCATACCCGCGCCACCGGCGACAAAACTGTTTGAATGTCGGGTCAAAAGCGATTGAAATAGCGCGCCAAATCGCCGCTCAATCCCCGTACGAACCAAGCGAACGGCGAAAAGCAGCAACATGGTTGCGGCAAAAATCTCGATCAGAAAACCAGCGATGGCCATGTGTTCATACCCCGTCCGACCGGTGAGCAGCACTGTGCATCCGGTTTCGCATCTCTGTTATTGGGATTGATATGAACATAAGAGGTGTCGCCAGGTGATGTCCAATCCCGACGCGAGAGGAGTTACCCGCGTCGGGAAGTTGCTTATTATCCGTAACGATAAGGCCGTCCGGCCTTGAGCATGTCGGCGTTGTATTGCTTGAATATCTCAACAACCCTCGCCTTGATCTCAGATTCTGCCGCAATCTCATCCCAGAATGCGATTGCCGCGCCTTCGACCTGTGCCCATTCCTCATCTGGGATCGTGGTCAGCTGCATCTTGTCGCCATTGACCCGCAAGCTGGCCTCGCCGCCCCAGTACCACCACTGGCGGTAGTAATGCGACTGATCACAGCAAACACGGAACAGGGTTTGCAGATCTTCCGGCAACTCGTTCCAGCGATCCATGTTGGCAAAGAAAGACCCGGCCCAGGCGCCTGAGATGTTGTTGGTCAGGAAGTAGTTGGTCACATCCGCCCAGCCGACAGTGTAATCCTCGGTGATGCCCGACCATGCGATGCCGTCCAACTCGCCGGTCTGTACGGCGACCTCGATATCTTCCCATGGCAGTGTAACTGGTACCACACCGAACTGGCTGAGGAAGCGACCCGCTGTAGGGAAGGTGAAGACACGCTTGCCTTGCAGGTCCGCCAGGCTGTTGATTGGATCCTTGGTGGCGAAATGGCACGGGTCCCATGCGCCAGCCGAGATGTGCTTGACCCCGACTTTCGAGTATTCTTCGTCCCAGATTTCGTTCAGACCGTACTGATTGAACAGAACCGGTACATCCAGGGAATAGCGCGAGGCAAACGGGAAATAGCCGCCGAACACTGTGACATCGGTGGGCGACGCCATCGAGTCATCATCGGACTGTACCGCATCAATGGTGCCTTTCTGCATGGCACGGAACAGTTCGCCTGTCGGAACAAGCTGGTCAGCATAGAACAGCTCGATCTGCATCCGGTCACCGGCAATCTTGTTGAACATCTCGATTGCCGGGTCGATCACATGCGCAGCAAGCGCAGGACCGGCATAGGTCTGCATGCGCCACGTGATCGTGCTTTGAGCCAGCGCTGGTGCGGCCAGAGGTGCGGCTGCGACCCCTACCCCGGCGGTTTTCAGAAACTTACGTCTTGTCGTCATGTCAATTTCCTCTCTGTTGAAGTGCTTCGTGCCTCTTCGAAAGGCATTCTTGTTAATTTCCATAGACATAGCCGGGCAGCCAAAGAGCCAGTTCCGGGAAGATCATGATAATCGTAAGCGCCAGAACCATCACGGCGACGAACGGAAAGATCGAACCATAGATATCCCTCAGCGTGATTTCTGGCGGTGCCATCGCGCGCATCAGAAATAGGTTATAGCCGAAAGGCGGTGTCATATAGGCGATCTGTGTGGTGATCGTGTACAGAACCCCGTACCAAATCAAGTCAAAGCCCAGCGCACCAACCAGCGGTACATAAAGCGGTGCCACAATCACCAGCATCGCGGTGTCGTCCAGAAACGTGCCCATGACAATAAAGCTGAGCTGCATCAAGATCAGGATCATCCAGGGTGACAGGCCCAACTGGTCGGTGAACAAGTTGTCGATTGCCTTCACCGCACCAAGCCCGTCGAAAACCGCGCCAAAACCAAGTGCTGCAAGGATGATCCACATGAACATGCACGATATCGCCAGCGTATGCTTGGTACAGGTTTCAAAAATCGCCCAGGTCATTCGACGTTTGGCCACCGAAACCACCAATGCCGCCAGCGCTCCGATGGCCGAACTTTCAACCAGTGACGTCCACCCGTTCACAAAGGGCACCATCATCGCAGCGAAGATAATCAGCGGCAACGCACCCGCGCCCAGCAACCGGATTTTCTCGGCCCGCGGAACCTCGTGCGCGTCTTTCATCGCTGGACCAAGCTCGGGCTGAATGCGACAGCGGATCCATATATAAAGAATGAACATGCCAGCCATCATCAAGCCGGGCACGATCCCCGCCAGCCATAACTGCCCCACAGGTTGACGGGCGATCATCGCATACAGCACCAGAACCACCGAAGGCGGTACAAGGATACCCAAACTGGACCCGGCCTGAATGACACCGGTCACCATGGTTTTGTCGTACCCGCGTCTCAACAGTTCAGGCAAAGCAATCGTGGCTCCAATAGCCATCCCGGCCACGCTGAGGCCATTCATGGCAGAAACCAAGACCATCAAACCAATCGTCCCGATGGCAAGCCCGCCATTCACCGGCCCCATCCAGACATGGAACATGCGATACAGGTCATCCGCCAGCCTGCTTTCGCTGAGCACATAGCCCATGAAAATGAACATTGGCAGGGTCAGCAGCGGATACCACTTCATCAGCTTCATCGCGGCTGAAAATGTGATGTCCTGCCCTCCGGTTCCCCACAATGAAAGCGCCGCGATCGTCGCAACCGCACCGATCGCACCAAAAACGCGCTGACCGGTGAACAGCATCAGCATCATCAACGCGAACATGAAGATGGCGATATATTCCTGGCTCATGCCCGCTGTACCCCGATTTCCTGCCCGTTGATCCGCGCAATGTCTTTGAAAAATTCCGAGACTGCCTGCAGCAACATCAGGAAGAAGCCGAAAACCATGATGGATTTGACCGGCCAGATATACGGTCGCCACGCAGTCGACGAACGTTCAAGCCGACCGATCTCTTCACTGCCGGTCAGCAGTCCGGTGAAGTAGGAAACGGGTTCGTCGCCCCAATAACCAAGGCTATACGCCGTCGATCCCAACCCGCCATAGAAAAGCACACCCAGATAGAGGATCAGCAAAAGCACGGTAAATGCATCGAACCACGCTTTTCGTTGGGGGCTCCAGTTGTGATAAAACAGGTCCATGCGCACATTCGACCCTAGCTGGATCGAATATGGCCCACCCATGATGTAATAGGTCACCATCGCAAACTGTGCCATTTCAAGTGTCCAGAGCGACGGTAGGAAGAAGGTCTTTGATATCGAAGACCACAGCAGGATGCCCATCATGACAAACAGGCCCCACATCATGACCCGCCCGATCCGATAGTTGATCGCATCCACGATACGGACATATGCGCTCATCGCTTTGATCACGCTGACGCCCCTTCCTGAAAACCGGACAGAACACGCGCAATCCAGGGCACCAGGCAATCGGCCATCTCTGCCTGCTGCTTAGGCGTGCGGATCAAGTCATTGCGGATCTCGATCATCACGTTCAGCAAGCGGTGGGGCAGCGCCTGGGTATCCAGTGTATGAGCTACTCCATCCGCCGCAGAATAAGGCTCATTCAGCCTGATGATAAAGGGGCTGCCGATAGCTTCGTCAGCCATCATCGCTGTGGCAAACTGGTTGTCCACACCGTGCAGAATACCCAGTTCGACCTGCCGTTTCTGCCCCAGATAGATCGGTGTGAAACTGTGGATTGTCACCATCAGCCTAAGTGAAGCGCTGTGCTGATCGATCAAATCCGACAGAGCGGCGCAAAACGGCTGATACACGTTTTCGATTCTGGCCACTCGCTGCTCGGGCGACATGTTGATGTTCGTCGGGATTTCGTAATCCTCGCTGCGGATCGGCATTGCACCCGCCGCCTCGGGCGGGCGATTGCAGTCATAGACCAGCCGAGACACCCCGCCATGGACCAAAGGTGCTGACATGCGCTTGGCCATAGCCTGCGCCACGGCCAGTGCGCCTGGATCCCAGGCAATATGACTTTCGCGTGCTTCAGCGCTTAACCCCATATCACCCAGAAAAGCCGGGATACGATTAGACGCATGTTCGCACACCAGCACGACCACAGGCGCATTGCCCGCCAAATCCGTATGAACAACTTTGCCGAAGTCCAATCTACCGTCCTGCGATTCCAAAATGAGACATTGTGGAAAAATTTCCACAGACCGCATCATCCTGTCAATATTTTTTCTGTATAAATTTTTCCAAGCTTGATCTTGCTGAAAAATTATTCACATTATGGTCTGGTCGCATAATAGGAGGACACGCCAGTGCGGGTGACAGACAGGCTTCTGGCCCATCGGGACAAGATGACCCCGTCTGAACGGCAACTGGTCAGCGTTCTGCTGGATGATTACCCGATGGCCGGGCTGGGCAGTATCACCGAATTGGCCAGTACCGCCTCAGTCTCGACCACTACGGTTGCACGGATGCTGCAAAAGACCGGTTTTGACGGATATCCTCAATTTCAGGCCGCGCTGCGTCGTGAGGTCAAAGAAATGATCTCGGGGCCAGTAGCCAAACGTGATGTCTGGCAGAATGACCTGCCCGAAGAACATATCCTCAACCGCTATTCCCAGCGTTCTCTGGCCAACCAGAAGCGCACAATCGACGAGATCGACCCCGACGAATTCGATAGCTTCTGCAGCCTGTTGAGCGATCAGAACCGGCGTATTTTCATCACCGGTGGCCGCATTACCGGAACACTGGCGCAATACCTGTATCTGCACCTGCAAATGATCCGACCGGATGTCCGCCTGTTGCCGGTCGCCGCATCCTGGACCCATGATCTGTTGGACGTGCGTCAAGGGGATGTGCTGATCGCGCTGGATGTCCGGCGCTATGAGAACGCGAGCCTGCTGATTGGTCAGCTCTGCCACGAGCGCGGGGCCGAAATCGTGCTGTTGACCGATCAGTGGCGCTCGCCAATCCACCGGCTGGCCAAACACACATTCGCGGCGCGCATCTCGGTGCCTTCTGCCTGGGATTCGATGGCTGCGATACTGACCCTGATGGAATGCGCCATAGCCGAAGTTCAGGAACGGCTTTGGGATTCGGTCAAAGATCGCACGGTCGAACTGGAACAGGCCTTTGATCGCACCAAGCTGTTTAGGAAATTCGGCCAAAGTTCGGGCTCATAGCTTCGGATTGTTCCAAAACTACAACTGCCCGTGAGGAGTGTTGCCACTTGACCGGCGGTTGGTCACTTTGTTTCCATGACATTTATTACCGAAAACCAGCTGCCGCTGCTGATTCTGTTTTTTCTGATCGGCACAGTTGGCACAGCATTCCTGTTTCGTAAACCAGCCGGGCATCGCGCATGGAAACTGGCTGATCTGGTCTGGGTGGTTCTGGGCGGGGTCGGCGCATTGGTTGCGGTGATGGCCGGGCTTTATACAGCGGACAGTTCCCGTCTGGACCGGCAGATTGACGTTGCCTATGCCGCAACGCTTGCCTTTGACCGCGACGCCGCGCGGTTTCGTTTGCGGTTCTGCGACCCGGCCTATGACAAGGATATCGGAGCGCTGTGCGAAAAAGTTGAGTTCCTTTCAGCCTCAACCGCAAGCAACGCTGACCTGCCGTTGTTTATTGCCGTAACAAACGAAGTCGCCCCTCTGAGGGGGCTACAATTCCTGTTTGGACGGCAGGCCCGGGAAGAGCGCGATGACATGCGCGCGATGACATCGAAGGTGCACTCATTCGACGTCGACCAGTTTCTGGTGTTCACAACGCTGGATGACTCGACACAGGAAGCTATCGACAATCTGCGCAGGAAAGTTCCCGCAATCGCAGGCGACTATTTGATCTTGGCTCAAAGTTACGATGATCTTGTCACTCAGGTTGGCAAGCTTAAGGATGAATGGGAATATTTGCAGGAAAACGGGCATATTCTGGTGCTTCAGATCATTGCGCTGTGCCTTGTCAGTTTCGCCGCCCCGTTCCGGCTGGGCAAATCCATTGTCGAACTCAGAACGACGCTTACTGCCGGTACGCCCGCGCCAACCGCTCGGGATCAGCGCCCAGAAGATAGCGGGTCAGAGTCCACAGATTCCGACCACCTCGACGCAACCACCCCGCCCGTTCATACCGGTCCGCGCTCGTAAAGGCGCGGGCGGACAACAGCGTGATGCGGCGCAACTTTTTGGCAAGCGCCACGTCTTCCATCAAGGGCTGGTCCGGGAAACCGCCTGCATCTTGATATTCAGAACGCCGGACTAGCAAGCCCTGGTCACCATAGGGCAACCCAAAGATCCGGCTACGAAGATTGGCCCATCCGGCAACCCAGGATGGCGCAAAGCCCGCGGCCACAAAGGCCAGTCTGAACGCCGCAGGTCGCCCGGAGGGCAGATGATCCCGCACAACATTGCTCCACCCGTCCTGCAAAACCGTATCCGCATGAAGTACCAACAGCCAATCGGCTTTGGCGGCTGCACAGCCACGGCGCAGCTGCCCCCCGCGCGAGGCTTCTCCGGTCACGATCCTGGCCCCGGCATTCTCGGCGAATTCATGGGTTTTGTCGGTAGAGCCTGCATCCGACACAATCAATTCGTGGATCAACCCTGCGCGCAGCCCCTCCATCAGCGCCCCAAGTGTCGCAGGCAAGGTTTCGGCCGCGTTCAGGGTTGGAATTACAATACTGATCGGTGCCGGCACGTCGGATATCCTCTGGTCTTATGAGCGACTTCTCATATATCACGAGCACCATGGAAAAGACGAGGACTCTGCCATGCCCAATCGCCGCATTCTGCGCCTAACCGGTGCCGACGTTGACAGCTTCTTGCAGGGGCTGGTGACCAATGACATTGCCGGGCTTGATCGGGGTCTGGTCTATACGGCGCTGCTGACCCCACAAGGCAAGTATCTGGCCGATTTCTTTCTGAAACGCGAGGGCGACGATATCTTGCTGGACGTCGCCGAGGTTATTGCCGACGGGTTGATCAAACGTCTGAGCATGTACAAGCTGCGCGCCGACCTGACGATCGAAGCCAGCGGCCTGAATCTGCAACGCGGCACTGGCCTGGCACCCGATGGGGCCCTGCCCGATCCGCGCCATTCAGATATGGGCTGGCGCGCATATACCGAAGATGCCGAAAGCGAGGACGGAACCGATTGGAACGCGATCCGCGTGCTCCATTGCATTCCCGAAACCGGAATCGAACTGACCGAAGACAGTTATATTCTGGAATCAGGGTTCGAGTTGCTGAACGGCGTTGATTTCAAAAAAGGGTGTTATGTCGGTCAGGAAGTGACCGCGCGCATGAAACACAAGACCGAGCTGCGTAAAGGGCTGCGCACGGTACTTGTCGCAGGCACCACGCCTGTCGGAACCGAAATAACTGCTGACGGGAAATCCGTGGGGCGCCTGTTTACCCAAGCGGATGGCCAGGGGATCGCATATCTCAGGCTCGACAGGGCCAAGAGCGATATGCAGGCGGGCGACGCGACCGTGCGCCTGACGGAATGAAATTTCTCGAATACAGCCTGGCCATGGCCCCGCCAGCCCCGGAACCATTTGATCCGCCCAGCACAGGCTGCCAAACTAGGTTTGGTTCAGTGATCCGGGTGAGTTGATGTTTCGTCTGTATAAAGCAATTTGGCGTGCCAGTTCCGCCCGGCAGATCATCCTTATCATCCTGTCTATTGCGGTTGCCGCTCTGGCAGCGGTCCCGCTGGAGTTTCAGCGCGATATCATCAACCACCTGACCTCGGACGATGTATCTGTGGACCGGATGATCCTGCTTGGTGCGGGCATGATGGTGGTTATCTTGCTGAGCCTGGGGCTGAAATGGCTGCTCGGCTATCGGGCGGGAACACTGGGCGAGGATATGATCCGCCTGATCCGGCAAAGGCTGCTGGTCCGGTCCGCCGATCTGGATGAAACCGGCGAGACCATGCGCAAGGGGACCATGACTACCGCCATTTCTGCCGAAGCAGAAGAGCTGGGTAAATTCGCAGGCGGTGCCTTTTCCGACCCCGTGGTCCAAATCGGCACTCTGATCAGCGTGATTGGCTATATCTCGTCTACACAGCCGGGGCTGGGTTTGATCGCTTTTTCAATGGTCGCGCCGCAGATCATCATCGTTCTGGTTTCACAACGCAAAGTAAACGTCTTTGTCGCCGAACGCGTTCGTATCCTGCGCCGTGCCACCGACAGTTTGACAGCAGAAAAGATTGACGCGGCCGCGCACGAGATCGAAGCGGAATTCGACAAAATCTACGAAACTCGCCGAAAGATGTTCATCTGGAAGCTCTCGGCCAAATTCCTTCTAAGCGTGATCAACGGCGCCGGGACAGTTGGCGTTCTGATGCTGGGTGGCTGGCTTGTCCTTCAGGGCAGAACCGATGTCGGCACAGTTGTTGCCGCCACCAGTGGGCTCAGCCGTATTCAAGGCCCCACGGCCTTTCTGATCGCCTATTATCGTCAGGTCAGCGCAAACCGGATCAAATTCGAACTGATGCTCGAACTATTTGGCCCGAACCCAGAAAAATACCGACGCGTCAAAGACTAAAAATAGAAAGAACCGCGCAGCGCGGGCTGTCGCGGTTCTCGGTGTCTTGAAGCAGAAGTGCAGTTACGCGCGTTCCGAATAGTCCATGGTTTCAGTATTCACCACGATCATTTCATCTTGGCCCACAAATGGTGGCACCATGACTTTTACACCATTGTCCAGAACGGCCGGTTTGAACGAGTTCGCAGCGGTCTGACCTTTGACCACAGGCTCGGTCTCGACGATCTTGCACGTCACTTTCTGTGGCAGTTTGGCGTTCAGTGCCTCACTTTCGTAAAATTCTACGACGATAGTCATGCCGTCCTGCAGAAACGGGCGGCGATCACCCAACAGATCAGCGGACAGTTCGATCTGCTCATAGGTCTCGGAATCCATGAACACCAACATGCCGTCGGATTCGTATAGAAACTGCTGGTCTTTCTGTTCCAGGCGAACACGCTCGACCTTGTCAGCTGAGCGGAAACGTTCGTTCAGTTTGGAACCATTGCGCAGATTGCGCAGTTCGACCTGTGCAAAAGCCCCGCCTTTACCGGGCTTTACATGATCAACTTTGACAGCGGCCCATAGCCCATCGTTATGCTCAAGCACATTGCCGGGGCGAATTTCGTTCCCATTTATCTTGGGCATGACTTAAATCCTTCACAAACGGTTGATGCGTCAGTCGCGCACCCTATATCTGGCGTGGCCGCACCTGACAAGACAACGACACCT
Source organism: Ruegeria sp. YTSA226 (assembly GCF_059609905.1). Classification (NCBI taxonomy): domain Bacteria; kingdom Pseudomonadati; phylum Pseudomonadota; class Alphaproteobacteria; order Rhodobacterales; family Roseobacteraceae; genus Ruegeria; species Ruegeria sp. YTSA226. Next base: position 97,117 of record NZ_JBXWMQ010000002.1, on the reverse strand, counting down.
TGTGCTGCAGCCGCAGCAAGCTATGCGCGTGACGCAACGCAACTATGCACATTAGGTGTATCCGAATCGCACTTAATAGGTCATAAGAACCGTCACGCCGAAAATGCAAGAGCAAGAACAACAAGGAAGACGAGATGAGAGATTTCGTTGACGGCACCGCCTTTAACAATGAGCAAGGCAACCGTGCTCGTAAACTTTTCGCAGCTGTCGTTTTGGCTGCGCTGGATGATGCTATTGCCGACGATAAAAAGTATGGCAATGGCCCAGAACAGATCGCCCGCTGGGCACGCTCGCGCGATGGGCGCGAAGTGCTGTCTTGCGCGGGTATCGACCCAAATGAACGGGTTGTCAGCGGATTGATGGATTTCGTTGGTCGCGGTGTGCGGACTTCGGTCGCTCTTTCGCGCGAAGAAAGCGAGCGCCGCAACGCCGCCCAACAGGCCGAAGCCGCCTGATCACAGGCACGAGTCTGTTTGAAAAAACGCGCCTCCTATTGATGGAGGCGTGTTTTTTTGTTGCATAGACCCCGAATATGAGTTCCGGTGCGAAACTGCTCCCTCACCCGATGACTGAAAAATGATGGCAATGCCGCATCATCCGGGGCTTTCCCTTCACGGTCAAATCAGGTCATCTGCGCGTTAGCTAACAGGAGACTCGGCATGGTTCGCGCCATCATGATTCAGGGCACAGGCAGCAATGTTGGAAAATCGGTTCTGGTGGCCGGATTGGCACGCGCCTATACGCGCCGAGGCCTGCGGGTTGCCCCGTTCAAACCGCAGAACATGTCGAATAACGCCGCAGTAACCGAAAATGGTGGCGAGATCGGGCGCGCGCAAGCCCTACAAGCGTTGGCGGCACGACGCGCCACACATACGGATATGAACCCAATCCTTTTGAAGCCTGAAACAGATACAGGCGCGCAGATCGTCATTCAGGGCAAACGCGCCGGAACGATGCAGGCTGGCGATTACCGCAAGGATAAATCCAAGCTGATGACAGCCGCGCGCCAGAGTTTTGACCGGCTCTGCACCGACGCTGATCTGGTGTTGGTTGAAGGGGCCGGAAGCCCGGCCGAGACCAACCTGCGTCAGTGTGATATTGCCAATATGGGCTTCGCCTGCGCCGCGGGTGTGCCGGTCGTACTTGTCGGCGATATTCACCGAGGTGGGGTAATTGCTCAGATCGTCGGGACTCAGGCCGTGCTGGATGCTGGCGATCTGGCAATGATCCGAGGCTTTGCCATCAATCGCTTTAAGGGCGATGTATCCCTATTCGACGAAGGTCGCGATGACATCGCCGCTCGAACAGGCTGGGCCTGTATCGGTGTTGTGCCCTGGTTCGACGATGCATGGAAACTGCCAGCCGAAGATATGATGGATATCCGGTCCCACAGTGGCGGTTCCTGTAAGGTTGCAGTACCTCAGTTGGAACGGATGGCCAATTTTGATGATCTTGATCCGCTATCGGCAGAGCCTGGCATCACGGTCGAGATCGTGCCCGCTGGCCGCGCGCTGCCCGGCGATGCGGATTTGGTCCTGCTTCCCGGAAGCAAATCAACCATTGGCGATTTGGCTTATTTTCGTGCGCAGGGCTGGGATATCGACCTTTATGCCCATGTGCGACGTGGCGGTCACGTGTTGGGATTATGCGGTGGCTACCAAATGCTAGGTAACACCATTGCTGATCCCGATGGTGTGGACGGGCGGCCAGGTACAGTCGATGGATTGGGGCTGTTGGATGTGGATACCGTTATGGTCGGCGAGAAAAAGGTGACCCTGCGGACTGCACGCGCCCTGCCGGGGCACCAACCGCTAACCGGATATGAGATCCATATGGGCCGCACCGAAGGCAACGATTGCACCCGCGCTTGGCTGGAGGTCGAGGGCCGCCCGGAGGGCGCAGCTGATCGGACTGGCCGGATACGCGGAAGCTACCTACACGGTATATTCTCATCCGATCAATTTCGGGCCGACTACCTACAGCTTTTGGGAGTCTCTTCCACCCTGCACTATGAGGACGGTGTCGAAGATACGCTTGATCGTCTGGCCGACCATCTGGAACGACATATGGATCTGGACCGCTTGCTGGAACTGGCTGAAACGCCGATTAAAGGCTGACTTTCACTCGGCTTTTTGCTCGGCCAACGCACGGTAGATTTCGCGGCGAACCATTTTTCGAACGTTCCGCGTAATGCGTTCACCCAGTACGCCCTGCAGTTCTTCACGAACAACCTGCGCAATCAAAGAGCGCAAGCCATCGTCATCAAGCCGGGACATGGCAGCATCTGCTTCTGAACCTGTTGTATCCGCGGCAGCCGATACCTCTGGGTCCCGTACAAACACTGCCTTTTCAACAGTCTCAGTCTCTGCATCTGGGGCTTCGTCTTGGGGTTGCCATTCCAACGGTTGATTTGGTGTTCCGGAATAGGCATCTACGCTGTCTCCGTCCGGCTCCCACTGATCTTCGGTCCGGGCGATCGCGGCTTCCAGCGCCTCAATTTTGGCACTTAGACTTTTGGCTATGCCCTCTTCCGCAACTGGATCAGGTGAATGTTCTGTAGCCGACTCCGCTTCATCACCCGCAACAACATCGCAGGCGCGCAGAAGCATCGGTTTCACCGATTTTTCAGCGCTGTACTCAGCATCCAGCTTTAAAGGCTGCGTCTCGACACCTGTTTGCTCGCCAACCCTGAGCGCATCAGTCAGAACAAGCCGCCCTGGCTTTCGCTCTGACTTGGAACGCACCAGATCGGGAACTTTTCGACCTTCTTCGCTGACCAGCCGCTTGACCGATGACAGTACGTCTTCGATCCCGGAGTTCACGACATTGTCTGTCATTGTTTTCTACCGCTCTAACCTCAGGTCCGAGTGTAGCCAAACAATGCAGACCTCACAACAGGCAGTATTGGGTGTTTAGTCCCGACGCAGTGCTTTCAGGACCCGATCCAGATCTTTGCTCTGCTTGCTGACCTGCGCGGGGGCTTTCTTCACCAGATTATAGTAAAGGGTCGGATCGTAAATCTGAACCGCCAGACCCAGACGCTCGGCCGTGAGCAAACCTTGGGCCTGCAGCAACTGATAAGCCGCCAGAGATCGCTCGGTTCTGGAAGCAATTTCGGCAAGCTGCGCGTCCAGCAAATCCTGCTGAGCAGCCAGCACGTCCAGAGTGGTCCGCGCACCCAAAGTTGCCTCTTCGCGGATACCGTCAAACGCAACTTCCGAGGCGCGCACACGTTCCGAAGAGGCCCTCAGGCTTGCGCTTGCAGTTTGAAACCGGACATAGGCATCAGACACGCCCTGCGTAATGTTCTTTTGAACATTCAGCAGATTGGCACGCGACGCGTCCCGCGATGCCATTGCGCGGCGCACGCTTGCCGCGAGTCGACCACCCGCATAGATCGGCTGGCTGAAGTTCAGCGAGATACTCGCATCATTCACATAATCGTCGTCATCATAGCTCTCGGTGACGCCCGCATCAGCGTTCAGGCTGACATTCGGACCCAGGCCCGCGCGCTGCTGCTGAACGACCAGATCAAAAGCCCGCACTTGGTGCTGTGCGGACAGAATGGACGGGTGATTGCGTTGTGCCAGGCTGACAGCCTCGGCCTCGGAGCGGGGCAAGTTTGGCAGGCTGGGCTGACCAGCAGTACGGCCCGGCAGTTTGCCGACTGCGTTCACATATTCCGCCTGAGCAGTGCTCAGATCGCCGCGCGCATTCGCCAGATCGGCCTGCGAGCTTGCAAGCTGAGCCTGAGACAATGCGACGTCTGTGCGGGTAACTTCCCCAACTTCGAAACGATCCTGCGAGGCGCGAAGCTCTTCTGCGGACAGTTCAACGTTGTTTTGACGAATCGATACGGTCTCTTCCTGCAGCAGAACACTCAGGTAAGCGGTCGCTGCGCGGAACAGGACCTGCTGTTCGATATCGATCAGCGCCTGCCGGGTCGACAGCACCGTTTCCTGCGCTGATTGCTTGCCTAGAATCGAGGCTCCGCCATCATACAACAGCTGGCTCAGCGTCAGGCCCGAGAAGAAGTTCGAAGGATCAACACTGTTCGTAACACCACTGTTTCTGCTGCGCGTATAGTCTTGGCTAACCGCGACGGTCCAGTTGATAATAGGGCGCAAAGCCGATAGCGCGATCGCCACATCCTCGTCCGCAGCCCGCAGCAACGCCCGGTTCTGTTCCAGCAAACCACTAGTATTATATGCTCCGATGAACGCGTCGGTCAGGTTGTCGGCCCAAACCGCCCGTCCAGGCAACGTGCCCAAAGCAATACCTGCAGTCACTGCCAGAGTCCTGACCAGCTTTCCTCCTGCTGCAAAACGCATGGCGAAATCCTCTCAAATCAAAATAACGCAGCCCTCAGGCCAGTTTGCGTCTTTGTGTTGAACTAATCAAGGCAGCAGATATATCTGCCCGCCGACTATAGCGAAAATGCACTCTCGGCCGAGAAAGCCTTCAGAACTGGTGCACTTGCGTTGAATGCCTGGCGCCAGGTAACGCGATCGCCTGATTTGTGGCCTATACGGACGGTCCCAAGATCACCTTCCATGAACAGGCAGGCGATACGCCCATGATCCTTAAGCTGGTCAATCAATGCAGACGGAACATCTTCTACACCGCCCTGGATCATGACCACGTCATAAGGCCCATGCTCGGCAGCGCCCTCATCCAGCGGCCCCACGTGAACAACCACATTATCCGCGTCAGCCTCCATCAGCAGCGTTTGCGCTTCGGCAGCTAGCGCTTCATCCGCTTCCACCGCTACGACCAACTGCGCCATACGGGCTGCAACAGCCGTCGAATATCCCAGCGCCGGAGCAATATCCAGAACAACCTCATCATTGGTAATGTTCAGCACATCCAACATCTTGGCCAGTGTTCTCGGTTCCAGAATGCAGCGTCCAGCCTCAAGTTCTATCATACCCTCGACATAGGCGGCTTCGCGTTGCGCGTCTGGCACAAAATTCTCGCGCTTGACGGACAGCATGGCATCAATGATCGGGAACTTGGTAACGTCCGAAGGCCGGACCTGCGTATCGACCATGGTGCGGCGGCGGGCTGCGAAATCTGTCATTGGATCGCTCATTCATTTCCCAAGGTTGATGGGCTTGTGCCACATCCCGGGCAAACCAGCAACGGCCCGCAAGCGGAAACTTTCGTCTGTCGTGAAGATTTTAGAGTGATCAGAATGGGTGATCCAATTTTCAGTACCTCAAATTTAGACCGAACCCACTGGACGCCCCGGATTAAAGCTGCTAAAACGCCTGTCACACCACGGCAAGTATTTGATATTACTTGAAAAGGCGAGTTGGCGGAGTGGTGACGCAGCGGATTGCAAATCCGCGTACACCGGTTCGATTCCGGTACTCGCCTCCATTTAATTTCAGGTACTTAGCCGAATTCCAGAAGCTATACGCGAATTTCAAACACGGATATTTGAAACAACAGCGCTGAGCCACCCCTGTGGCTAGTATCCTCAACGCAAGCGCGTTGGCGAAAAAATCGAGGCGACTGCCTTATCTTGAGAGGACAATCAAGAAACCAAGACACAGACTTCTTAAGCAGTTTCTCAGCATCGCTGCCGTTGAGCGAGAGACAGTCTAATGTCAGGTATGCGGACGAAGTAGTCATCAGAAGCTGTGGCTAGTATTCACGAGACCCTGGAATGCTCCCGCATGCGAGTATCAAGTTCGATATCTCAATGATGATTGGCATCTAACTAACGCCTTTACGTGATTGAGCCAAATCAATGCATCAAAGCACCAAACCGGTAGCATGAGATGGCTTGGGAGGGTGATACATGATTGCGATCGAAGATATTGAAGACATGTCTGCGCTGACGCGGGTCGAGATTGAAGCGCTAGCTGAACATGAGCATATCACAAAATACGATGCTGCTCTTATGGGCGAATACTTGATGCATACGCATCACGGGCCCCAGAAGGTGCATGAGATGATTTGCGACGATATTCGCGCCGCGTTGCACAGAGATGACTTGCAGCATGCAACAGAGCTCTTTGCGGTTCTGCGCGGTTTTCTGGCCGAAAATCCCGAAGCCGCCCGAGGCGTCCGCAGATAGGCCAGACAATGGTCAAATGCGCGTGTGCCGGCACTGTTAGCTGCCGTTCTCGGCACTCTGTTTTAGCGACCGCTAAGCGGGACTTTTCAGACTTTCGTTGTTGCAGTTTCAACGGTCGTTTCCGGCACAAACTAGACTGCCATGCTTACTAAGGCGAAGGATTGGAAAGAACTCTTGGTTTCAGATGCAAATTCAACAACCGTGGGACGTTTAGGTGGGAAGCAGACAATTGGTGTTGGCGAAAGCATGATGAGTTCATGGTTTGAAGGCCGACGCCGCCATCCTCTTAGTCTGAACTTGTATTCATCGCTCTCTGGCTTGGTTTTAGCGCGAAAAAATGCGACGGTTCTTACTACTAAATATCCTAAATGCTCGCGTCAAAGCCACGTAAACCGGGAATCTGTCAGCCATTCTATATTTGTGATTGCCAGTCGAAGACGGCAATGTATAGACGTCGTGAACAAAATGCCTGCAATTGGCAGATAAACCATAAAAAACAAGGGCATTCTCCTCGAAAACATCACCCTAGGCGATGTTTGTAAAGCCGAACTCTGGTCAATGGTAGTCAAAAATCGCATTGTTAATCCCAGAGCTTAAATCGGGAGAGTTGATAAGTGGAGACGGAAGTAGGCCCGGTTCACGCGTTCCTTGAGACGACGGTCAAGTCATTTAAGCAATCATTGGGTTATTTGGATATGGGCTCAGTGGTTTGGTCGTTGATCGGCATTGCTTTGGTCTTCTTGATACGCAAACCATTATCCGCGTTAAGTTTGGTAGGTTTCAAAGCACTTCTGGCCCGGTTTGGAGTAAATCTTTCGGACGATGTGGAGGCACAACTAAAATCCGCCGCCGAAATTCTGTTCGTTACTCTTGCGGTTTACGTAGCTATCCGCCTAGCCTTTCCCACCGATGAAACGGGGCTCTTTCTAACCAGGGTTTTGAGCTCAGTTGCCATTGTTACTGTCTTTGGCGCTTGGTACCGCCTCAGCGGCCCTTTTGCGTCGTTATTGCGCGATGACACCTCCAGTCTGGTTGCCAGCGAAACAGATTGGGTTGAAAGAGTAACTCAATTTGCAGTCATATTGTTTGGCCTGACATCGCTTCTGAAAGTCTGGCAGATTGATATCTCAGGAGCGCTCACCGGTGTTGGCGTTCTGGGCGCTGGACTGGCCATTGCAACGCAGGATTTGCTCCGCAACCTTGTCGCAGGCATGACGAATATCAGCGAGAAACGTTTTGAGACGGGCGATGCTATTCAGGTGGAGGGGCAGTTTGTTGGCACTGTAAGAAGGATTGATTTACGCTCAACACTGGTTGTGGGCTTTGATCAAATCCCGCGACATATCCCCAACTCTGATTTGTCGAACTCAATTGTTCTGAACTACTCTGCGCTGAAACACAGGCGTATCATGCTGAAAGTGCCCCTTCAGCTGTCTGCCACCCAGTCGCAGATTGAGGCAGTGCGGGATGGGATACGACATCATCACCGGACGTCTGGGGACTTTGAACTTGGGGATGATGCGCCCAAGCATATCTTTGTCAGCGATTTCGGGCCGAGCTCAATTGATATCCTGATTTACGTTTTGACACGGGGACCAAACTATCAAGAGTATCTGCAAGTCACTGAACGCTTAACGTTAGCGATTCTAAGCATAACTCGCAATGCGGGCACGACACTCGCCTATCCTACCCAAACAGTGAAAATAGACGCCAGCATGGAAAGCCAAGGGCTACAGGACAACACATTTGATCCCAATTCCTAGAGCTGGCGTCTTTGGTTGACGGCTTGCAAAACCAGTCAGTAAAACGGGCTTGAACCTAGGTTGTTTTCATTTTGTCGTATGCGGCTTTCATTTTTAGCCCCAACTGGCGGGCAGATTCACCTACTTCTTCCGCTGACTTGTCAAACTCTGATCGAGATAGAAACTTGTCCCACTCGGCCTGAAGTTCTTCCCATTCGTCTTCGGCTTCTTTCGAAGCAAGATGAAGCTGCAGTTTGAGCTCATCGCGGCGTTGTTTAAGCTCTTTCACAATCTCGGTTACGTCGATCATTCGTTTGTCCCTTCGTTAATTAAATCCATGTGCGACGTTGTCCGCAAAACCTATAGAAGTCAAACAACTGCGGCCCCTCCTTGTGGCAATGAAGGCTTGCAGCGACGTGAGTCACGTCGGGCAATCTTGCCTTCGCCGCGAAAAGCCACCTGCACCGTTTACACTACTTTATGTTCTGCCACGCACCCACGACCATGTGAGCGACGGCTGAATACAAACGACACGCACACTTTTTTGGGAATGAGGGGCCTGGGAGCCTTTTTAGTTGGTCCTTTGAAACATGGGTAGTACAGTGTAAAGTAGTGTAATTACCGGTCAAACGATACGGCAACGACTTCAGAAGACGAGGCATATCGGATGACCAACGAAAAAATTATGGGCAAAAATACATCAAACACGTCGGCTGTTCCTACATGGTTTTTGACCATCGTCTCATTTCCCATCATAGTTGGATTGCTTTGGTTTGGCCGCGATTTCCTGATCCCACTCGCTTTGGCCACATTGCTTTTTATCCTCAATATCGCGCTGATCGAACGTTTGAACTCTGCAACATTTTTCGGGCGGGATATACCTCGCTGGGCGGCCTACATTGGGGTGACGGCCGGTTTGTTCCTTTTGCTTGTGGGTTTTGGTTACGTTTTATCAAACCAAGCTGCGGCGGTCGCAGATGCCGGACCCAGATACACAGAGCGCTTGCAGTCGCTGGAAACTCAATTTGACGCTTTCGTTGGAGCAGAACGAGCCGCCGCGATCGAAAAATCCATTCTGTCTATCGACATCGAAAGTTGGCTAACAGGATTTGCGGCGTCAACTGCTGGCGCAATTGGGAATATTGGGCTGATCCTGCTCTACGTCGCATTTATGTTGGGTGACCGAGGCGCGTTCGCTGAAAAACTTCCAAGGCTTTGTGCAACGCCGGATAGTGCCAGGCAGGTCGAAAATATCCTAAGGTCGATTTCAATCGGCGTCCGACAATATATGTGGATTAATGCATCCACCAGCGCGATGAGCGGTACACTGGCTTTTATCGTTATGACGGTTTTGGGAGTCGATTTCGCGCTTCCGTTAGCTCTATTGGTTTTTTTCCTCAACTTCATTCCCAGCATTGGTTCATTCCTCGCCGTATTATTCCCGACGACGGTGGCTCTTCTTCAGTTTGAATCTATCGTACCGGCTTTGACCGTTGTTGCAGTATACGGCGGCGGTGACGCTATTATTGGAAACATCGTGCAACCAAAGCTACAGGGAAAATCCCTTAACTTGAGCACCTTCGTTGTCATGGTGGCGCTCACCTTCTGGAGCCTTATGTGGGGTGGAATTGGAGCATTTATCGCCGTGCCACTGACAGTCGTCATTATGATTGTCTGTTCGGAAATTCCGGGCTTGCAACCCTTTGCCAGATTGCTCTCAAGCGACGGTGTGTTGCCAAAGGAACAAAATGTGAAAGTCGATGATACACCGCATTCTGTCGCACGGCCGTCGAGCCGCAAAAGCGTAAGCTCTGATGCTGGTACGAGACAGCCCCATTCTGAAACAGAAGAAGAGCTTGCGTTGATGAAACAAGAGTTGCTCGAGCGGAAAGAAGCCAGACAACGCAAGTCTGAACCGTCACCCGGCGCCAATCCCAAAACAGATACGAGCTGATTTAGCCTGTCCCCAAGAAGGAAAAATTACAGACATTCCGCCGCTGAAAAGCTTTCGCGTGTCAGCCCTTCTTTTTCAATGCGGCCGTCAAGACCGGCACCAAAAGCGCTGCAGCGGAACCAAGCGGATTAGATCCCAGTCCTTTGATTGCATTAACCGTCTGGCGTGCTTCCAGTGTCATTCCTTCGAGTTCTGCTTCGAGATCGGTTATTGCCATATCCCGCACTTCGATCGCTGGCGCGATCTCGTCATCCACACTCATGCGTCCGGCCACTGATGCAAGCAACCCGGCGAGTGCAAGATTGACGACAGCAAGCGTGCCAGCAGCAACTGCTGGGGAAAGCCACTTGGTAAGGACAAAGTAGAACGTGATATTCAATAAGATAAGTCCAGCTAGTGCCGCCAATCCAGCAAGCGCCATCAAGACCGTTTGTTGTTGGACTACTGCGATACGACGGCGTGTTATCAGCCGTTCTGTGCGATAGATTGTGGTTAGATTTCTGCTAATTCTATTCATGCATTCTATCCTACTTAAACGTCCGGCCAGCAACAAACCCAAGGACGAAGATGCTCAGGAGGACCGCTATTGGATACTCCTTTTGAAGCTTTGTGAATTCATCCGTCAACTGCGTGCGCAAGGCATCAATATTTTCACCATCGATGCCGTGCTCGTCCAGAAGCTGTTTCAGATCACTGATCGCATCTGTTTCGCCCGGAGGATCATCCGCCACATCCATCGTGGGTGAATCGCTGGTCTCCGAACGTAACGTTTCGTTTTGTGCACGCAGGCGCTCAAGCTCCGCTTCCAACTCCATTTTGGTTGCCATGACGAAGAACTCCCACGATGAATTTCAAACTTTTCTGCGTTTCTTATCGGCGCCGACCAAACTTGAAGATCAAATCGCCAGTTGCGACAACACTGGCTGTCAGCACCTAGTAACCACAATCCGAGGCACACTGCGCTACGTCAAGTATCCAAAACCGAGGCCCCGCTTGGATGCTGTGTTCTGGTGGATTGGTGGACTGCTCCAGAATCCATAATGCAGCTTGTACAGGCGACAGCGTTCGCCCGTACAAGCTGTGTTTATTCGAGCAATCAGGCCTCAATCTTGGCCGCTGCCTTGCGCAAAGAGGCTGCGAGTTTGTTTTTGCGCTCTTGCCAATCTGCCTTGATCTCAGCTTTGCGTTTTTCAAACTTGGCCTTCGTTGTATCAGAGGCTCGTTCAATCTGCTCTTCGATGGCTTCGAGCCGGGCTTCAAACTCCTGATCGAGCTCTTCCATGCGAGTGTCGATCTTTTCACCACTTTCTTTCATTTTGGACTTAATGCCGTCCATCTTTTCTTTGAAAGCAGCTTTTCTTTCGTCACTTGCGGCCTGCCATTCTTCCTCCATCGCGTCCCATTCGCGATCCAGTGCGTCCATTTCCGCTGCCATTTCGTCGTCAACTGCATCAGCTCGCAACTTTCGGAAAACAGTTCCACCAAACTCGCTCATCTTTGTGTCCATCGGCGTAGTCCAAACTTCGTCAACTGAAGCGACAACACAGGATTTTCCTGGTAGAAGTTCTGTGCTGATATTGTCCAGCATTACGGCGTCCATCCCCGAAACCCAAAGATCCCGGTATGCACCAAAGAGCCCGCCAGTCATGCCGCCAACAGCCATGCCACTCGCGGCGGCTGATGCTGCTGCCGCAGAACCGGCAAGTGCGGCGCCCGATGCAACTGCCACAGGACCAGCCAAAACCCCGACCATAGCTCCCAACATTAATCCAAATGCAGTCCCGATTGGGCCTTCATCTGCGCTCGATTTCAGTTCAACTTCTCCGTCTGCATCTTTTGTGATCACACCCGCTGCAAAGACAGCAAGCTCTCCGTTTTGATGAAGAGCACGCATTGCCTCTGCACCTTTAAAGGCGGCTTCCTCGGTGTCAAAGACAACCGCTACAAATTTGTCCAACTTAGTTCTCCATTTATTTTTCTGATTGAGGATTAGGTGTCATTTGAACTGCATATTAACGGCAAAGTAGATTTGCTGTTTCGGCAGCCCGCTACCGCTATCGCTCACCGACCACTGCGGTTCGACGAACACGTTGTAAACGGTCTTGTTCTTCTTGAAGACTTTGCCCAAGCGAATGCCCACCGGGACAGAATAGTTATCGTTTTTGAAGTTGTAGGACCAGATAGGCGCACCGCCCGTGTACCAGCCGTCACCAAGCTGGTAAAAGACGAATGGTTGAAATGCGCCGAGACTGACGCGCTCGCGACCATTTGTGTCACCCACTCCACCGCGCCATGTCAAAAGGTAGCCATATTGCACCTTTGCCGAACGAGCGTTGAAATAAACATTCGCGAGACCGAGCTGCCATTGTTCCGATCCCAGACGGTCTTCGGTTGCAGTAGGAGCAACGACCTGTGGACCTATAGCAAAGCTGACAGCGGGATCACCAGTGTTGATTTGATATGCAGCAAAAATATCGAAGTCACCGATCCCGCTTTCCGTCGATCCGCCATCACCAACAGGGAAACTATTGAAGGGGAGCGATGCTCGGACCAGCCAGTTGCTATTACCGATTTGAACTGGCTTGGCGTATCTCAAGACAAACTGGTTTGCATCGAAATCCCCCGGTCCGGTCAATTCGTTGATATAGTAATTCTGGATGTTAAAAGCAGTGATGTCGGCCAGTGGGTTGTTCGCCTGAGCTGCATCTGAAGCGGCATCTGATTGTGCTTGGGCCTGCGTGTTGAACAGGCATACAGACACTGCACAAACCAAGGACAAAATATGGAACATCTTCATGGTCAGTCTCCAAAGGGAACGAGAATCTATTGTCATCCGAGTATTCCAATCATTGTGGCATCACCTCGGGCAGTGGCACGCCGGTGGTCCCCGAAGGAGGTTTGGTGCCTAGATAAGCCGCTAGCGTTGGCGCGACATCAACCGTCTCGACGCGGCGTACAATTGTCCCCGGCGTAATGCCTGGGCCGGAAAATATCAGGGGGACGTGGGTGTCATAGGCCCAAGGTGAGCCATGTGCCGACGCAACCGTTAATCCGTCGAAATCGGCGACAAACCAGTGTGGTTCAAACACTACATAGATGTCACCGGACCTGTCAGGATGAAAGTTCGCCAAAACAGCTTCTGTGATCTTGGTGCGCGGGACTGATCCGCTGCGCAATGCAGAGCTGCCGACCGCATAGGCAATTCCGGGTAACTTCTGAAGCTCCTCGGCAATCGCCAGTTCAACGGCAGTTGGATCAAGCCCCCTTTGGCCAATCAATTCCTGATTCAGATAAAGATAGGGATTTGAAAAATTCTGGATGAGATCGCGGGAAGCTCCGAAATCCAGCTGCAAGCGTACAAACCCCGGTTCGGTGTCCACACGCTGAAAGTCAAACAACCCGGCCTCGATACCGACTGTCGCGAGATAATCCGGGTGTTCGGGTGCGCCGTGATCCGCCGACAAGACAATCAGGGTTTTGTCCAGCCCAACTGTGTTATCCACATGCGCCAACAGATCGGAAATGCTTCGGTCCAGACGGGCAAAGTTGTCCTCCGCTTCCAGACTGGAAGGACCAAAAACATGACCAACATAGTCCGTCGAGGAAAGACTGATCGACAAATAGTCCGTCACACTGTCTGTTCCGATCTGTTCGGCATCCATCAGCGTTTTTGCGAAGTCGACCGTGATCTCGTCCCCTGCCGGGCTGAGAGTTAGGAATGTAGTGAAATACTTGTTATCGTCAGGGCCCCAGTTATGGGGAAATGTGCGACCAAAACCCGGCAATTCGGTTTCCCATGCTTGATCGTCGTGATCAGCAAAAGCGTAAAGCTCACGATCCCGCAACAGGGTCCAGTCCTGATTTGCGTACAACGCCACTTTGCCTTGCGCCTCCCAGTCCGCGATCCAAGCCGGATAGTCGTCGCGATAAAACGTGCTGGTGACAAATCTGCCTTCGGCTTTCGAAAACCAATAAGCCTGCCCTGCGTAACCCGCCATTGCAATGGCACCGCGATCCTTGACCGACACGCCAAAGATTTTGGAAGCCGGACCAAAATGAATGGCAATTTCGTCAGATATCGTTGAACTGATGATATTGCGCGGAGACCGCCCGTCAGTTGTCGCAGCGCGTTGCGTCGGGTCAATCTCATTAGCTGCATCGATCCCTGCTGCCCCTACAAGTGGATACTCGATGTCTTGAACATTGTAGAACGGGGTGCCTGTTTTTCGATCGAACCACAGGTTGGCAACCATGCCGTGGATTGCCGGGTCCGTGCCAGTGGACAATGTTGTATGACCGACAATGGTTTCGGTGTTAGCATGGCGATGATGGGCATTTGAAAAAATGACCCCGTTTTGCATCAGATATCGAAACCCGCCTTCGCCAACATGTGTCCGATATCTGTCAATCAGGTCACCGCGCAACTGATCTACCGTTATCTGGAGCACCAGCTGGGGTTTTTCTGTGGCAGTTGCCGAAGTTGCGAACGAGAACACAATGCCAACGGCAATTGTGCCCCCGACAGCAAGTTTTGAAAAGATGCCGACCATGCTTTCCCCTTGAAAAAAGAGCTGCGTTTTAGAGCGGGATTTTAAAGACATTAAGTTGCCCCACGGATGCTTAAGTTGCTCTCGCCGCATTGCTCTTAAGACCGTAGGCAAATCGGACGTATCCGGCGCCCTCGCCAATCAATGAAAATCCGGCCATTAACCCAAGCAGAGCAACACTGATTTCGGGATAATTCATCATGAGATAACCTGAAACCAGAACGGACAGGATTCCGCCGAATATCACCCAGCCAGACCCAGTTTCCGGGCGTGCCGCGATACCCATTGCGATACGGATCAAGCCGCTGACGAAAACGCCAGCAATCAAAATCAGTGTTATGGCCACAAGGCCTTCGAGCGGTCGAAACAAAAGCAATGCACCGGCCATGGTAGTGAACAGCCCCAGTATCAGGTAGATCATCCGGGCATTCCATCCGTCCTTAGTGGTAAACATTTGGACCAGCATCAGGGCGCCACCTGCAACAAAAGAGATGCCTACGATCTGTTCGACAATCACGGAGACTAGGAAAGGAGCAAAGACCGCACTTACCCCACCGATTATCATCAAAATGCCCAAAGCAAGAAACCAACCCCAGCTTGTTTGTACATCTCCAGATGCGCTAATCTTTATATCACTCATTCTCTTGGTCCTTTGATTTCGGTGCGCTTAGTTTTAAACAATAAGCGGAGCCTTTTTGTTTTGGTTGGTCAGAAGGCGACTTGGACCCACCTTCCAACCGATCGCCCGGCATGTTCAGACATGCCGGGCGGTTGTGCTGTAAAGACAACTGCGGTTTGAGGTCCTAGTTTCGTGCGTAGTAAAACCGCGGCAAGCTTTTCAGGTTGTCTTTTGTCGCGTTGGGCAACAGTAGATCGCCATCAGCGTTGATCTCGAAAGCGCCGGCAGGCAACGCAATCAGCTTTTCGCCGATGTTCAGAAAGCCGGCAACATTGACGATCACGAAGGTCGTATCACCATCCGGCAAAACCAGCGCATCATGAACATAGCCCACAAAATCACCGCCAGCATTGTAAACATCGCCGCGCAAAAGCTGGACAACACTCCAGCCGGAAGCAACCACAGCGATGTCCAGATTGTTGTACTCAACAACTACTCCACCCGCCACATGGGGTGCAGACTGTGCGGATGCAGGCATAGGGGCTCCAAATGCGAATGCGCACAAGATCGCCGCGGTTGTCAGAAGCTCTTTCATTTCACTTTTTCCGTTCTCGATTTTTGAACTTTGATTTTCCGGCGGCAAGATGCTCCGGCCGCCGGCCTCTCCAATCAACTTGGTCAGCTTCAGGACAGGGCTGCGCGAAGCTCGTTTTCATCGCTGACAGACAAGGACGTCTCGATGACCTCGCCCTTCATGCCTTCCAATTCGCTCAGCAGTTTCGTCGGCCGGTTCGACCAACCGATCACGGCCAATGCCGACGAGTCAGGCTTCATCTTTGCACCAACACGGGCCGCTAGCGCGTCTTCTTCGTCTGCCTGATCCAGCATTCCTGCCAGCGTCCCGGAACCGGCACCTACAGCCGATCCCGCAACAAAACCTGCAGCCGGGTTACCAGCCATAGCCCCGATCAGGGTACCGGTCAGAGCGCCAAGCGATGTCCCGCCCAGAAAACCCGCTGCGGTCAATGTGTCGGAGTTTCGGGTGCGCACGACCCCGTTTTGATCGCGGGTCATCACAACGACTTCGTCGAGGTCGACTTCCCAGTCCATGCTCATTTTTTGCAGGCGCAAAAGCGCTTCGTCTGCTGTGTGACGACCTTCAAATACGATGACTACTAAATCGCTCATAAGTTCATTCTTCAGATTGAGTTAAGTTTCGCTTCCCGAAGCCGCATGCCAGGCACGCGGCTCCAAGTTGTGTGAGCGCTGGGAAAAGTTCATCTTCACGAGCAAAGCTCCCAGCGGCTCAATGTTTGACCGCGTTATTGCCGAGCACCGGGCATGATGGTTTCCAGGTTTTCCAGACGTTGAAGTGCCTGCACTTTGGTCAGGAAGTCATAGTTGATCCCGGCTGCCGACAAGCTTGAACCTTGCTGGAATGGGTAGCCCTTGAGCGAAAGAAGGAACTCTTTGATTTTCGCTTGGATAGGGACGAAGATCCACATCGTGTTCTCGGCATACCAACGCAGATACATCTCGGATTCATGCACGGCCTTTTCGTACGGGTCGGCCTTTAGATTAACCACGAGAGGCCAAGCAGGGACCTGCCGAACTGCGGTGTTGATTCCGCCTTCAAGTGTTGCAAAGTGCGCCTTGAAGTCCTGAACACGGACGGCGTTCAGATTTGCGCCCTGATCAAAATAGAAGATCGAGTCACGTGGGCTCTCGTCTGTTTCACCAGACAGGTATTCAGTCAGATCATGACCATCCAGATGGACGCGGAAGTCTTTGCCGTTGAACGTTTTTCCCTCTTTGAGGTCCTCAACCAGCGTGGTCTCTCCAATCGCTGTGGCAAAGGTCGGCATCCAGTCTTCATGGCTGACAATCTCGTTAAACTTTTCTCCGGGCTCGATAAGGCCGGGCCACTTCACGATAAGCGGGACGCGGAATCCACCTTCCCAGGTTGTTCCCTTTTCACCGTGGAATGGCGTCGTACCACCATCAGGCCAGGAAATCGTCTCGGCGCCGTTATCGGTCGAGTACATGATAATTGTGTTTTCCGCGATACCAAGCTCATCCAGCAGATCGAGCAGAACGCCCACTTGGTCATCATGCTCAGCCATGCCATCTGGGTAGAGGCCAATGCCTGTGCGCCCTACAGCTTCATCTTTCAGATGGGTCCAGACATGCATTCGCGTTGAATTATGCCATAGGAAAAACGGCTTTTCTTGTTCGTTTGCTCGCTTGATGAAGTCGACGGAAGCCGCAAGAAATTCGTCATCAGCTGTTTCCATACGCTTGCGCGTCATTGGGCCTGTATCTTCGACTTTCCCATCAGCAGTCGACTTGATCACGCCACGTGGACCAAACGTCTCTCTGAACGCAGGGTCTTTGGGATAATAATAGCTTTCGGGTTCTTCCTCGGCATTCAAGTGGTACAGATTGCCAAAGAACTCGTCGAAGCCATGGTTGGTTGGCAGGTGGCGATCCTGGTCGCCAAAGTGGTTCTTGCCGTGTTGAGCAGTCATGTAGCCATGCTCTTTCATCACATCGCCGATTGTCGGGGTCCAATCTGGAATCCCGTGCTCGGATCCGGGCATACCGATCGTCAGAAGTCCTGTACGAAATGGGTGCTGACCGGTCATAAATGCAGCGCGCCCGGCAGTACAAGACTGCTGTGCATAGGCATCTGTGAACATCGCACCTTCACTTGCAATGCGGTCGATATTAGGGGTCTTGTAACCCATGATTCCGTGATTGTAGGCGCTGATGTTGTGAACACCGATGTCATCACCCCAGATTACCAGGATGTTTGGTTTGTCTTGAGCGAACGCCGGGCCCGCGGCAAACAGCACCACAGCTGACATAACCGCCGTCACTGCCGTCTTTGTCGAATTAAGAATAGGTCGCATGTTTCCTCCAAAATTGTCTCGGTAGTCCGCGCCACTCGCACCCAAACTTCGCAACATTTGAGTTGATCGCCTCCAAGAAACACATGAAAAATATGAGATGGAAAAAGTCGCATTGTCGGAAAATGCGAATCTAACCGACAAAAATTCGAAAACTGCCCGTGCAAACCTTTGCTTCGCTTTGGTCATGTCCTGAATGAGAGCTGATGGACCAACTGTCGATCTAACGACAACGCAGCCAAGACCTTGACAACTTGCAGTGTTCTAAGTGCATGGTGTGCACCTCCGACAAACAAGACTATTGAATAGGGCCTCCCATGGCAGAAGAAACCAACGAATTTGCCATCAGAGCGGGTGCGTTTCACGGGCCCGCAGCAATTCTCGCCGGTGATCCGAGACGCTTCGAACGGACACTCCGTTCACTCGATTTACCTACAGATGCGGAACAGATCATCGGGGCGGATGAGTATCTGAGAGGGATAAATGACATTGTTCGCAAGGCAGAAGATAATTACTTTTTTCTCCGAGTTAGCCTTGAACAGGATGTGGGCGAACTGGGCGTTTTTGGCAGAGCAATCGTCTCATCGGATACGCTTTGGGAGGCCTTGCAAACCGCTACGACGGCGCTTCGCTATTTTCAGAACAACTCCGAACTCGTGATCAGAACGTATCGTGGGAAATGCCGTATCTGGTACTTTACGTTGTTGAATTCTCATGATGGCAAGCAGGACATCCAGTATACAATAGGGCTGCTTACAAAAGTTGTCCTGATGGCCCTCGGCGAAGTCGGTCCGCAGATCACGGTGGCTTATCCTGGCGCCTCTTCGGAGCATTTTCAGAATAATTCAGCAGTTGAGTCAGTCAGAGACTCAAATCAGGGCTATATCGAATTTCACGAAGACTTGCTTCGGGCGAAAATGCACCGTTCAGACAGCGTTCGAGCGGATATCCTTTCGCGCTATCTGCGTGGCAAGAAACTTATGCAAGCACCTCAAGTGAACAGGGCAGACCTAGTCGCCGGTTTGATCAAGGCGTCATTTGGCATTGCGCCATGGTCGCTGTCTGACACCGCACAGGTACTTGGAGTAGGCCCTCGGACTCTTCAGATTCAGTTAAAAAATGAAGGTACTGCATTTAGAGATATCCAAAAGATTGAACGCCACAAAGAGGCCTGCCGCTTGCTGACCTCTGGGGCCAGCATTGATGATACGGCAAATGCAATTGGTTTCGAGCATCGGCAGAGTTTTTCGGAAGCGTTCGTTGTCTGGGAAGGCTGTGCGCCTTCGACGTATGCAAAGAGCAAAGTTCTTTCCTAAGACAGCGCTCCCCCAAGCTTCGACGTTCGTTCACGCCTGCGATGCCAGTTCATGATGAACAAAATCCATCCGCCGAAACCCAATACACTTTTCTCGCCCTGTCACGCCTCTGCGTCGGACTTTTTTATTGCAATAAGTCGGCCATTAAACTCAGCACCAATCACAAAGATCACCGCCATCAGATTCATGAATACAAGGGCTGACATTACTCCGGCCAAGCCGGCATAGGTGACGCTGTAAGACGAAAAATTTGCGACATACATCGCAAATACCTTTCCGGCAGAAATCCAGAGTGCCACCGTTAGGACAACCCCCGGATAAACCTGCTTCAGTGTGTGATGGCGACCAGGAAGCCATAAATGACAGGCAAAGACCGAAAAAATCAACAAGCCAAAAGAGACACCCAGCCGTAAGATATCATAGGTTCCCTCGCCTTCCCCGCCGCGGTAAACAGTATCGACATAAATAGGTACCGCAAACGTCAAAACTGCGGCCACGGTCAAGATTGCTGAGCCGCTCAAAACGAATACGACACACAACGCGCGCGATTTCCAAAGGGGCCGCGGATCGTGCTCACGATACGCATCCGTGAGGGCTTGGCGCACTGCATCGACCCCATTAGAGGCGAAGAAAACCGCCAATAGGCCGCCAATGGTCATCGCCTTGACGCTGCTGTCTTGCAACACGGCCCGCACCTCTTTGACGATGGGTTCAGCGATGCTGTCAGGCCATGTCCCATAGATGAACTCAACTATATCCAAAGTCGAAAAATCTACCGACGCCGCCTGTGTCAACGACAGCGCAAAGATTGTAAACGGAAAGAGGGCCAGCATCATGGACATGGCAATATGACTGCTTCTTGACCAGCCGTTCTTTGCATCGAACCAGACCAAAGCCGTCCAGAGTGCCCCCGCCGCTTGCCGTGCCGTCATTTTACGGATCCTCTCAACCTAGACCTTCGGCTTCGACTAGCACGCCGAAAGTCTAGATTGATACAGGCGATTTTCTCACGTCTTTCCGCACCAGCCGAGAATTCGGATTTCGGAAGCTACTCAGGAGTCTATCTTCATGGTAACCCATGACTTGCCGACACAATGAAACATGGACGGGTCTGCTGCCAAAGATCAGGGAAAGGTCACATACTATCGAGTTTCGGCAAAGCCATGTTCAGGGGCTGCCTTGCAGATGGACCTCATCTGTTGTCAATTAGTCCGTGCAAATGGTCGAATACGCAGCCGGAGCCGTTAACAAGGACCGCTTAAACAACCGAAAATTAGGAATATCAATGGGCTCAAATATTATCATACTGGCGCTGATTTTTCTGGAAATTGTTGCCTTCTGGTTCGCCTGGCGCGCCGTCTCGTCTGCCCGAACATCCCAAGGCGCTGTTGGGTGGGTCGTGTTCCTGATCACTGCACCATACCTAGGCGTGCCGCTGTACCTGTTTTTGGGGCACCACAAATTCAAAAACTATTTGATCGCCCGGCGCGATAGCGAAGAAGTCATTGAAGGTCTTCGGACTTACCAAATGGCCAACGCGCCTGTGAAAACACCTGAGCTTTCAGTTCAACCCTTTGAAAAAATATCAGAAATGCCCACGGCTCGTGGTAACAACATGATATTGCTTGTTGATGGGAAAGCCACATTTGACGCAATATTCTGTGCCATTGACGCTGCTGAAACCTATGTCCTCGTTCAGTTCTATATCATTAACGATGACGCGCTGGGACAAGCCCTCCAAGAACACTTGATTGCCGCTGCGGCGCGTGGCGTCGTCGTACGGCTTATGTTTGATGCTGTCGGCAGCGCCAAACTGCCCAGAGCTTACTATCAACGCCTGCTGGAAGCTGGTGTACACGTCGTGGATCCCAAAAAAACACGAGGCCCCAAGAACCGGTTTCACATCAATCTGCGCAATCATCGAAAGACCGTTATCGTTGATGGAAAAGTCGGATTCACCGGCGGCCTGAACGTCGGCGACGAATACATGGGACTTAACCCGAAATTTGGTGATTGGCGCGATACTCACGCCCAGTTGAAGGGCCCAGTTGTGTCTCAACTACAGCTGGTTTTTGGCGAAGACTGGCATTGGGCTACCAATGAGGTGCTTATTAACGATCTGAATTGGGAAGCTCCTCATGCGACCGAAGACATGACGGCAATGATTGTTGCGACCGGCCCCGGTGACGAAATGGAAACTGGCGCGCTCTTCTTCTTCTCGGCCATCACTGCAGCCAAACACAGAGTCTGGATTGCATCGCCATACTTCGTTCCTGATACCGACGTACTGACAGCGATGAAGCATGCTTCACTGCGCGGCGTAGATGTGCGCATTCTTGTGCCCGAGGTAATAGACCACAAGATTCCTTGGCTGGCGGCGTTTGCCTATTTTGATGAGATACGTGAGGCGGGAGTGCAGGTCTGGCGTTACAAACCGGGTTTCATGCATCAGAAAGTGGTTTTGGTGGATGACGACTTTGCCGCCATTGGCACGACAAACCTGGACAATAGGTCGTTTCGGTTGAATTTTGAGGCTATGGCAACTTTCTTTGATTCCCGTCCTGCGGCCGCAACTGCTGCTATGCTTGAGAATGACTTTCATCGAGCTTGGATGCTGAACAAGACCCTTGCCGAACAACCCTTGGGCATCCGTGTAGGTGCCCCGATTGCCCGCCTGTTCGCGCCTGTGCTGTAGCTTTGGCCATTTGTTCGTGAGGTCGAGATTTCGGGCTAAGAATTTTCACTTGGCACACGCGGGCTTAAACTTTCAGTAGGGCCCGACCTAGCCCGCTGTATTCGGGTTGGGAGTTGAAGGAAATGTTCCTTAGGCAACCAAATTTCATCCTGATTACGGAGCAAGTTCGGACCCCGTATCCGAACACCAATGAAACAGTTCCTTATGTCCAAGGGTTGAAAACCGCTTCAGTGATTAAAACGATACCCGCTCTGTTAGCAAATTAGACACTCAACTAGAGGTCCAGTGCTGCGGTGCAGCTGACGATGGTTTGGTCCGCAACTTGGACATCGGCACCCAAAAACTCGCTGCGCTGTGAACGAACGGCCGGTTTTCTCTCTGCATCGCGGCTGACGCCTTTGTTGGTAGCCTTGCTGCACTTGCGAGTATTATAGCTGTGCCACTTCCGGTATGGGCTCTTTCCCGGCATTCTCTGCAATCGACCTAAAGGTCCGCTTTGGCGCCCACAAATATGGAAAACCCGATGCATCAAGTAGAATAGGGCCCCTGCGATCTCACAATCGCGGCGTAAACCGGCCCTACATACTTGTTACTTCACGAAGGCACGCCTGCCGCTCAATATGATCTACCTTTCATAAAGCGTAAATATGATCTGCGGATCATACGGCATGAAAGGCAGCCGCCCGACGTCGCACGCCAGCAACAATGGCTTCCGCCAATGGTTGTGGAAACTCATCCGGCAGGTCGGCTAGTGTTTTGTCCAGGGCGGGTTCAAGCTCTGTCGCGACGTTCGACAAGACCTCTTCCGCCAGCGCCACACCAAAACCTGCCGCCTTCGCAGCCTGCAGGAAATGACGCGGCACGACCTCGTTGATCCGGTAGTGACCGTCGACCGCCATCGCGAGGCGCATCCGGTTCTGGCGGATTTGACCATCATCCACGGCTTTCTGGGCGCTCAGCACATCATAAAGCGGGGTCATGCGGAAACCTCCGGGGCGCAATGCAATGCTGAAGTTCTTGGCGTGCCCGTCCGTCGCTCCCAAAAGCCAAAACAGCACCTGCGCGCGAAAGAAGGCACGCTGATCTGCTTCAGGGTCATCACTACCAGTCAACATCCCGATCCCTTCAGTGATCCCCGGCCCGCCATCCATTTGGTATTTCTGGCTGGGTGGAACTGTGAGCGCCTGGCAAAAGTCTTCCTGCGGGAGGCGGATCAACCGGCCATCTTTGGTCCAGCGCCGATCGAACCGGGTCACAACAAGGCTCCGCACGTCCTCGAAGTCGGCAATCTCGACTTCAGCCACATCCATGCCCATGGCCCGACAGAGGTTCATGCAGAAAAATTCGTTCTCAACACTGTCAGACAAATCGATCCCTGCGGGCAGAACGCCAAGCTGCGTCTTGAGGATATGGGTCGTGGGGGTGAGCCCCGATGGACGGATCCACGCTCCCTCATGGCGCAGCAGCGCCGTTTTCTCCTGCGCCCCTGCGATGGAAATGCGGAAGTCGTCTTCCTCATCCAAGCCAAGCGGAGCACTTGCAAGGTTACGCAGCATATCCGCTATCTGCGCTTCAGATACGGGTTCCCCCTCGAGTGCGCCAACTTCGGAGATCTCACCCGAAACAAACTGCAAAGCCCCCACGCAATCGCGCCCGATCTTCTCCAGCATGTGCCACGCGTCCGTGCCGCCCGCACGCACCCGTGCAGCAACGCGTTCTCGTATCGCCTGATTGTCCGGCAGCAGGTTTTCCAAGTAGGCGATAACAGGGCCGCCCTGGTGTGCCTCTTCACGCAAAGGCAGCGAAAGCGAGATGGGCATGGCATGTTCCCATGCCAACCAGTCCGGATCATAGGTAAAGCTGATCGCGCCTGAACCAGCGAGACGCAAAGCCCCCACCAATCGCCCGTTCAGAAGCACCTGCATCGTGCCGCTACGCCCGTGTTTGGCCATCAGAAGATATCCTCAATCTCAAGCGAGCCACCGCGCTCCACCAATCGGAACTCAAGCCCAAGTGCCGCCATGACAGCGAGCACCGTGGCGAGCTTGGTTCCCGCGTCGCCATTCTCGAGCGACGAAATCGTCGCGACGCGCAAATTCGTACGCGCGCTGATGTCGCTTTGGGTCCAGCCGCGCGCTTTGCGCGTCCGGCGAAGTGCCTCGCCGATCTGCTCGGCCGTTCGTGCTGTGAGGTCCATGATGCGGCTCCTTTTACGGCACAGCGTAAATCAAAATAAATTACGCTGCAACGTAAATATCTACTTATTACGCCATGGCGTAATAATCGATCTACATTCAGGTTCGCAACAAATCCGTTTCCTCGCGCTCGAAAGCTGTCGCCCTCGGCCTCTGCCATTCTGCCTTCAAAGCGCCACATCACCGTCCTGCCCTAGGTATCCGGCGCAAAATCCCCAAACCGAGCAAGTATTGTCTGCCCAGCCTCAGGAGACTACGTGTCTTTTTTCCAGCTCGAAGAAATCTCAAGGCGTCGCTGGCAACGGGAGATTACGACACCTAAGTTGAGTTCATGACTTTGAGAAATTACTGCAAGCCAATTCGGAGAAAATTCAGATGCAAGACGTTGAGTACGTGAAGTCCGTTCTGGCCCAAGAATATGAAACGTCGCATCCTCATGAAATTAAATATCCGGATTTAAGCGACGTGATTGATGGCAATGAATTCGACTACCCCGCTGGGACTGTGTTTGGCGAAAAACCGAATGGCAGTAAAAGCCCCGAGGGACATGATTATCTCTGGTTCAAAGACGGAGAGAAATCGATCCTGACACATCGGTTCATTGTGGCTGTAACTATTGGCAAGTGGGTACCGAGGGATTTCGATGTGGACCACATCAACCATAATCCATCTGACAATAGACCGGAAAATCTTCGCGTCGTCACTAGACGCGACAACAACGGAAATCGGCGCAAAGTCCGATTGTCTGAGCTTGCTGACCTCAATGAGGTTACTTCCGCGATGGCTGATCGCAAGGCGAAGAAGACTCAAGAAATTCTGGAACCGCAAGAAACGATTGAAGACCCATTTGCTGAAATCCTGAACACCGGTCCCGTAACCGAGCCTTTTTTCACCGGCGAAACGAAGCCCGCTGAACATAGCAACGGAACATGGCATAAAACAAACTTGGGGTCTTGGCATCTTAAATTCGAATGACGATTGTATCGCCAATGCGGTCGCAGAAAATATGCGCAAGAAACGCATTTTCACACGCTCCTTCTCACGCTCGCAGCCCCGCCGCGCGCACCTGCTCAGGCGTCACCAGCTTTGACGCGATCAAGTCCTCAATCTGCCGGTTGGTAATATGGCGGCACAGGGGATGTCGCTCGTGGATCCACTCGGCGAGGCTGGCGCGGCCTTTGGCTTCGGCTTCTCGCGCTTTCTCACGAACCGCCAGTATCTGGGCAAGGCCCTTCTCCCACCGGCGCATCTTGAACCAATTGTCCGAGAAACAGACCTTGCTCCGCGTGTAGCCTTCGCTTTCCTTCGCATAGGCTTTGACCGCCTGAAGCAGGTCATCGGGCTCCGCCCCGGCCTTCACGGCCGCTGCGATCAGGCGCAACGTAGTTCGTCGGTCCCGGATCCTGTCTTCGGGATAGGCCGCCAGGATCTTCTCAGCTTCAAGATCTTCAACCTCCTCCGCCGCCTCGCGCCTGCGCGTAGGTGGTTTATGGATGGTTTTAGGATGGTTTGGGGTCCACCGTGAACCCCGTACCCCGTTCACTGTGGACCCCGTACCGGGTTCAGACTGGACGGGGTTCACAGTGACCCCCGTCTCAATGTCGGGCTCAGCCGTGGGCTCGAGCGCGGCGACGCGTTCCAGAACGATGCGGTAAATGACGGTGTAGCCGTTCTTGCACTGCCGCCGCCCTGTCTCGATCAAAATGCCTTCCCGCAGGAAGTCGATGATGGTGCGCTTCACTGTGCTCTCGCTGAGCTCTGTGTGGCGCTGGATCGTTCCTTTGGAGCACCAGATGCCCGAGCCATCATCGCTCGCCTTATCCGCCAGGAACATGATGATCTGCTTGCGCGCGGCGCTGCCAAAGCGGCGCTCGGCGCATTCGTTTGCGATGCGCCAGCTCATTGGACCACCTCGCCGGTCAGAGGTCGCGAAAAAGCCGACTGAGCGTTTGCGGAGCGGTAGTGGCCCGTGCTAACGTCTTCCGAAAGCTGACAGGCTTTTTCTAATTGGCCCCAGTTCACAGTTGCCGCTGTGACGGGGCCTTTTTCGTTTTGAACCGGCGAAGTTGGCTTTGAAACTTTCGCTTTTTGTTCACTTTTTGTCAGGGGGTGTTTTGCACCCTTAACCTGTTGTTTTCGCTGGCGCTCTTTCTGGATTGCAAATCCGTGTACACCGGTTCGATTCCGGTACTCGCCTCCAATACTTTCAAACAGTTGCTTCGCATTCGGCTTTTCGAGCCTGCGACATGCCGTCTCGCTACGGCAGTGCTCTGCTGAGTGAAGCTTGACACCGGATTGATCAGAAGGCGGTGGACTCACTGGCTCGGCCGGTAAATTTGACCGCTCTATCGAATCCACGCGATATGCCCTTTGAAGTAACTGGCCCGCGAATCCTTTCGTCTGGATATCTTCGAGGCGCAAAGCCCAAACTCGCCTGCCGTCATTTTGCATGTGGCTGACCAAACATGCCGCTGACAGGCATTGGCAGGTCGCTTTTCCATTCTCGATGATTTCCGTGCGTCTGCCGCGCTTGACAAGCCCCCTGCCCGTGCCGCATGTCCCATCCGTTGGTGTCTGCACATGCAGATGAAAAGGGAATGCGTCAGCGGTCATCCGTCAAACGCAGCCGCCCCCGCGACCGTGACCGGAGAGGGTGCCCAAAGCCACTGGCCAGACAGGCCGGGAAGGCGGGACATCTGCCAGAGGCCAGCCTCTGACATCCGCAAGCCGGGAGACCTGCCAACATCCGAAGTTGAAACCGGACGGGGTGATCCGGTGTCGGGCCCATGTCGCAATACGTGGCCCGCATGAAACCCCGTCCCCCGCGAAGAGGATTTGGGGGGATGAGAGACATGACCGAGACCACACCTGTTGAACTGCTGGTGTGCACGACCTGCCGCCGCGGCCTGCCCGTCGAGAATGATGCAGATCGTCCTGGGGCGTTGCTGCACAAGGCGTTGGAGCAGGCAGAACTTCCTGATGGCGTCACTTTGAAGGCAGTAGAATGCCTTTCAAATTGCGATCAGGGCTGCTCGATTGTGCTGCGTGGCGGACCCAAACGTTGGACCTTTGTCTATGAGCATCTCGATGAAACCGATCATGTCGAGACCATTGTTGAAGGCGCGACCAAATATCTCGCGACCCAAGATGGCCTCGTTAAATGGCGCGAACGTCCTGAACATTTCCGCAAAAACTGTGCGGCCCGCATTCCCCCGATTGGAGCTTAGATATGAGCAATCTCGAAAAACTGCCCGTCACTGTGATCACCGGCTTTCTGGGCTCGGGCAAGACCACGCTCGTGCGTCATCTGATGCAGAACCCGCAGGGCAAGCGCCTGGCCATTGTGGTCAACGAGTTTGGAGATGTTGGCGTCGATGGCGATATCCTCAAATCCTGCGCGATCCCCGATTGCCCGGCGGAAAACATCATGGAATTGGCCAATGGATGCATCTGCTGCACCGTGGCAGATGATTTCATCCCGACCATCGAGGCGCTGATGGCGCTAGAGCCGCGCCCCGATCACATTCTGATCGAAACCTCTGGCTTGGCCCTGCCCAAGCCGCTGCTGAAAGCGTTCGACTGGCCGGATATCCGCTCGAAAATCACCGTGGATGGCGTAATTGCTCTGGCCGATGCCGAAGCTGTGGCCGCCGGTCGCTTTGCCCCGAATGTCGCTGCGGTGGATGCCCAGCGCCTGGCCGATGACTCGATTGATCACGAAACGCCGCTATCCGAGGTGTTCGAGGACCAGATCTCCTGCGCCGACATCATTCTGCTGACCAAGCCTGATCTTGCTGGCCCCGAGGGGGTCGCCAAGGCCAAGGAAATCATCGCGGCAGAGGCTCCGCGCCCGCTGCCCGTGGTCGAAGTGGCCGAAGGCGCTGTGGATGTACGTGTTGTGCTGGGGCTTGAGGCCGCTGCCGAAGATGACATGGAGGCACGTCCCAGCCATCACGATGGCCACCACGATCACGAGCATGATGATTTCGAAAGCATCATTGTCGAGCTGCCGGAACAGACCGATCCGGCCCAGCTGGTCGCCAATATCGAACGTCTGGCGAATGAACTGAACATCCTGCGGGTCAAAGGCTATGCCGCTGTTACCGGCAAACCCATGCGCCTTTTGGTGCAGGCAGTCGGGGCCCGTGTGCGTCATCAGTACGACCGCCCGTGGGAGCCAGGTGAAGAGCGTCGCTCGCGTCTGGTGGTCATCGCCGAGCATGACGACATCAAAGAGGCTGAAATCCGCGAAATCCTCGTGGGTGTGACCGAGGCCGCCGAGTAAGCCATGCACGTCGTCTTCCGCGAAAGCCATGGGTTAGAGGAAACGGAGACCCCAACCGATCTGGGCCAGAGCCCGGCGGATCTGGTGGTGCTGTCCTTTTCCGACAGTGACCTTGGCGCTTTCGCGGCAGGCTGGCATCGTGGTGGCGGACCCGAAGGTCGGATGCCGACCCTGCGGCTGGCCAATCTAACGGCGCTGAAGCACCCGCTTTCTGTCGACACCTATGTCGAGCAGACGCTGGAGGGCGCCAAAGGCATTCTGATCCGCCTGATCGGTGGCGTGCCCTACTGGTCCTACGGATTGCAGCAGGTTCTGGCACTGGCCCACGCCAAAGGCATCGCTGTGGCAGTCCTGCCGGCGGATGGACGTGAAGATACGCGCCTGGATGACTATTCTACCCTGCCCGTTTCAACCCTGCGGCGGCTGGCGCATCTTTGCGACACAGGCGGTGAGGTCGCAGCGCAGGCTGCGCTGGCGCAAATGGCGCTGGCCGCGGGGCTTTATTCTGGCCCGGTGATGGGGGCCAAGACGATCCCGGAATGTGGCGTATGGTGCCCGGATCGCGGTGTGATCCCGGCGGATACCGCATTCGCCGGTGATGCCAAGCGCATCCTCGTGACCTTCTATCGCGCCTATCTGACCTCGGCAGACACTGCCCCGGTCGCGGCCTTGATCCACCGCCTGCGTGCGCGTGGGTTTCAGGCTGTTGGCCTATTTGCGCCGTCGCTCAAAGCCCCTACCGCCGCTGACTGGCTGCGCGAACAGGTCGTAGCGCTGGCCCCCTCGGCAATCATCAACGCCACCTCCTTTTCGGGCAAAGGCGCCTCGGGAACGTCTCCACTGGACGCCGCCAATGTGCCGGTATTTCAGGTCGCCCTGTCCACCGCACGCCGCAAGGCCTGGGTCGATGCAGAACGCGGGCTGTCCCCCGCCGACCTCGCCATGCATGTGGTCCTGCCCGAGGTGGATGGCCGCATTTCGGCGGGCATCGCTTCGTTCAAGGAACCGGGCAAGCGCGACCCGTATCTGGAATATTCCCGTTTTGCCCACCGCCCCGAGCCGGAACGGGTTGAGGCGATCATTGATCGGGTGGACGGCTGGCTGCGCCTAAGCGACAAACCCAAACCAGATCAGGTCCCAGCGTTGGTGCTGTCGACTTATCCCGGCAAGGACTGGCAGATGGCCCATGCGGTTGGCCTGGATGCATTGGCCTCGGCCGAGGCGATGCTGTCCGATCTGCAGGCTGAAGGCTATGACACAGCACCCGGCGAACCGATAGCCGAGACGCTTTTGGATGCGCGACTTGCTTGGCCGCTCGCGGCCTATAAGACCGCGCTGGCAGACTTGCCGGAACAATTGCAAACGGATCTGCAATCCATTTGGGGCAAGCCTGAGGACGACCCGGTTTTTGCCGATGGTGCGTTCCACTTTACCGCCTTGAACCGGGGCAAGACACTGATCGCGCTGCAACCGGAACGCGGCACGCCCGAGCTGCGCGATGACGACTATCACGATCTTTCGCGCACCCCGCGCCACAGCTATGTTGCCTTCTATCTCTGGCTGCGTAAGGGGCATGGCGCGGACGCGCTGATCCATATCGGCGCGCATGGCACGTTGGAATGGCTGCCAGGCAAATCGGTCGCCCTGTCCCAAAACTGCTGGCCTGAGGCGTTGGTCCGAGATCTGCCGGTGATCTACCCCTTTATCGTGAATGACCCCGGCGAGGCCGCACAGGCCAAGCGCCGGATCGGGGCGGTTACACTGGGCCATATCCCGCCCCCGATGCGAACATGTGACACGCCGGACCGTATGGTGCGGCTGGAATCCCTGCTTGACGAATTCTCGAACGCCGACGGGCTGGACCCCAAACGCCGCGACCGACTACAAGAAGACATACGGGATGAGGCGCAGGCCATTGGTCTGGAAAGCGATCTGGGTCTGGATCAGGCAACCTGTACCGCCGAAGCGATCACCCGTATCGACCGATTTGTCTGCGACATCAAAGAAAGCCAGTTCGGCGACGGCTTGCACGTCTTTGGCCGCGTCCCCGAAGTGACCGGCAATTTTGATGCCACGCCTTCAGCGCATGCGGAACGTCAATCACTTTTGGACGCACTGGCCGGGAAACGGATCGAGGCTGGCCCGTCTGGCTCACCCTATCGCGGGCGCTCGGACGTGCTGCCGACAGGGCGAAATCTTTACACCACCGATCCGCGTTCGGTTCCAACACGCGCGGCATATACCCAAGGTGTCAAACTGGCCGAGGAACTAGTGCGGCGGCATCTGCAGGAAGAAGGCGATTACCCCAAGGGGCTGATTGTCGACCTCTGGGGCTCGGCCACGATGCGCACTGCGGGTGAAGAATTCGCCATGGCGCTTCACCTACTGGGTGTGAAACCGGTTTGGGACAAGGGGTCGGAGCGGGTTTCCGGTATTGAGGTGCTGCCAATCACTGATCTCAGCCGTCCACGGCTAGACGTGACCTTGCGTGTCTCGGGCCTGTTCCGCGATGTATTCCCAACGCTTTCTGCGCTGTATGGCCAGGCAGTGCGAGCATTGTGTGAACGGGACGAGGCCGCAGACTGGAACCCATATGCCGGGCAGGCACCGGCCGCCCGTGTCTATGGCCCCGCCCCCGGCAGCTATGGCCTGAACATGACGCAGCTATCCGAAATCTATACGGACGAAGCGCGCACACAGGCCGGTCAGGCTTGGCTGGACGCCAGTTCCTTTGCGCTTGAGGGCGAGCAAATTGCACGGGATGTCGATGGTATAACCCAACGCGTTGCCCACGCCGATAGCTTTGTTCACCTTCAGGACCTGACCGAAACCGATCTGCTGTTGGCCAATGACTATGCCACGCATGAGGCCGGTTTTGCCGCCGCCAAGAAAGTCACTGGCGGTACTGCGCAGCTGTACCATCTGGACAATACCAACCCAGACACACCCCGCGCCCGAACCCTCTCTGAGGAAATCAGCCGCGTTGTCCACGCGCGCGCGGCTAATCCTGACTGGATCGCAGGAATGCAACGGCACGGATTCCGCGGCGCCGCCGAGATCGCGGCAACGCTGGATCATATGGCAAGCTTTGCCCATCTATCGGGAACCGTTGCACCGCATCTGTTTGACATCTACCACGATGCCACACTGGGTAACGCCGAGGTTGATGCCTTTCTGCAAGAGAAGAACCCACAGGCGCATCAGGCCATGCAGGATCGGTTCCGTGCGCTGCTCGAGGCTGGCCTGTGGAACACGCGCCGAAACTCGATCCGAGCCGATCTGGAGGGGTTGGGATGAGTGCACCGATCGTTCAGGGCTGGTGCCCCGGCGCCCATCGCCCGATGATGTCGGGGGACGGGTTGGTCGTGCGGGTTCGGCCGCGGTTGGCGCGCCTTGAGGCAGCGCAGATGTTAGGCCTGTGCGAACTTGCCGACCGGTTCGGCAATGGCACCATTGACCTGACCAACCGGGCCAATCTGCAACTGCGCGGTGTGGCCGAGGCCGATCACCAACCTTTGCTAGAAGAACTCGCTGCGCTGAACCTTTTGGATGCGGAACCGGGTATCGAGGTGCGGCGCAATATTCTGGTGACGCCGCTCTACCAATCCGGCGATCTTACCGCACGACTGACGCAGGAACTGATCGACCGGTTGGGTGAATTGCCGTCGCTACCAGCCAAGTTTGGGTTTGCCATCGACACCGGACCAAATCGCCTGTTGGTCGGGGATTCGGCGGATATCCGGCTGGAGACAGGCCCCGACGGGCTGATCCTACGCGCTGATGGGGCCGAAACAGGGCGTCGCGTGACCGAAAAAATCGCCATCGACCACCTGATCGCGCTGGCCGAATGGTTCGCGGATCACCACACTCCGGAGGCCCGGCGCATGGCCCGCGTGGTTGCGTCACAGGATTTGCCGTCAGAATGCCAAGGCAGCGCACCGGGTGATGTTGGCGCTCTGCCTGAACCGGGCATCGTGGAACTGGGTGCGTTTTACGGAGCCGCGTTCGGTCAGTTGCCAGCGCGCGGGCTTGCGGGGCTGATTGAGACCTGCGGTGCCTCTGCGCTGCGGGTCACCCCTTGGCGGCTGTTCCTGATGGAAGGCGGGGCGGCGATACCCGCCCCAGCGTTCGTCACCGATGGCACCGACCCGCTGATGACCACTGACGCCTGCCCCGGCGCCCCGCTCTGCCCGCAGGCGCAGGTGGAGACCCACGATATCGCCCGCGCGCTTGCCTCGCGTATTCCCGGCCACTTGCATGTCTCGGGCTGTGCCAAAGGATGCGCGCGCATGAGACCAGCTGATGTCACCCTGGTCGGCCACGATGGTCGATTTGATCTTGTCAAACAAGGCCGCGCGGGAGATGAGCCAAACCTGCGCGGGTTAAGCCCCGAAACACTTATGACCATGGACTTCTCCTGATGCCCTATGAATACGAAACCGACGGCGCGGCGATCTACAAACAAAGCTTTGCCACCATCCGGTCCGAGGCCGATCTGGCACGGTTCGACGCCGATGAGGAACAGGTCGCCGTTCGGATGATCCACGCGGCAGGTATGGTGGGGTTGGAAGAGTTCGTGCATTTCTCACCCGGTTTTGTGACCTCGGCCCGTGCCGCGGTGGAAGACGGCGCACCGATCCTGTGCGACGCCCGCATGGTCAGCGAGGGTGTCACCCGGTTCCGCCTGCCCGCCGATAACGAGGTGATCTGCACCCTGCACGACGAACGTGTGCGTCCGCTGGCTGCCGAGATGAGCAACACCCGGTCCGCCGCTGCGCTGGAGTTGTGGCGCCCGCATCTGCAAGGCGCCGTGGTGGCCATCGGTAATGCGCCCACCGCGCTGTTCCACCTGCTGAACATGCTGGAAGACCCCGACTGCCCGCGCCCTGCGGCCATCATCGGCTGCCCGGTGGGCTTTGTCGGTGCGGTCGAATCTAAAGACGCTCTGTGGGAGGCGCAGCCTGTGCCGTCCTGCATCGTCAAGGGCCGCCTCGGCGGCAGTGCCATCACAGTCGCAGCCATCAACGCCATCGCGAGCCGCGCCGAATGAACGCGGGCAAGATATACGGCGTGGGCCTCGGCCCAGGCGATCCGGACCTTATGAGCGTCCGGGCTGACCGCCTACTGCGCACTGCCCGTCACGTGGCCTTTTTCCGCAAACCGGGTCGCAGTGGTCAGGCGCGCAAGATCGTCAATGGCATGATCCCCGAAGGCGCGGTGGAATTCCCGATGGAATACCCCGTGACCACAGAAATTCCATTGAGTGATCCGCGGTACAATGAGCTGCTCTCGGCGTTTTATGAAGATTGTGCCGCGCATCTGAAGACATTGTCGGATCAGGGCGAAGACGTGGTGGTCCTGTGCGAGGGTGATCCGTTCTTCTACGGATCATTCATGCATCTTTACAATCGACTACGCGGCGAAGCTGAAGTTGAAGTCGTGCCTGCGATCACCGGTATGTCCGGCGCGTGGACCGCAACCGGCGACCCCATCACCTGGGGAGACGACGTATTGACCGTGCTGGTCGGCACATTGCCCGAAGACGATCTGGCCCACCGAATGGCCCAAACCGACGCGCTGGTAGTGATGAAGATCGGGCGCAATATAGACAAAGTGAAGCGGGCCCTGAAGACGGCCGGTTTGTATGACCGTGCTTGGATCGTGGAATACGCTCAGATGCCCAATCAACGCGTGTGCAAATTGTCGGAAAATTGCGAGGGGATCACTCCGTATTTCTCGATCATCATCGTTCACGGACAAGGGCGGCGGCCATGAGCGGTTGGGTCAAGATAGCAGGACTCGGGCCAGGAAACGAGGCTTTGGTGACGCCCGAAGTAACCGCTGCGCTGGCTGAGGCGACGGATGTCGTCGGCTACATTCCTTACGTCGCGCGCATCGCCGAACGCCCCGGCCTGACTCTGCATGCCAGCGACAACCGGGT
Organism: Ruegeria sp. YTSA226; assembly: GCF_059609905.1. Lineage (NCBI taxonomy): Bacteria > Pseudomonadati > Pseudomonadota > Alphaproteobacteria > Rhodobacterales > Roseobacteraceae > Ruegeria > Ruegeria sp. YTSA226. The sequence goes on along the minus strand of NZ_JBXWMQ010000002.1, from coordinate 62,829 downwards.
TGAGATCGACCGCTCTCAGCATGCGTTGCAAATGGCGGCCGAAGGGAAGCGCGTAGTGGTCGTATCCTCGGGCGATCCGGGCGTATTTGCCATGGCAGCAGCGGTGTTCGAAGCGCTGGAAAACGGCCCCCGTGAATGGCGCGACCTACCGGTTGAGGTGCTGCCCGGGATCACTGCGATGCTTGCGGCCTCCGCCCGCGCTGGTGCCCCGCTGGGGCATGATTTCTGCACCATCAACCTGAGTGACAACCTCAAACCTTGGCCTCTGATTGAGAAGCGCCTGCGTCTGGCCGCGCAAGCGGATTTCGCGATGGCGTTTTACAACCCCCGCTCGAAATCCCGCCCCGAAGGCTTTGTCAAAACTCTGGAAATCCTGCGCGAAGAATGTGAACCCGAGCGGCTGATCCTGTTCGCCCGCGCTGTCAGCCGGGCGGATGAGGCAATCCGGATTTCAACCTTGGTCGAGGCCACGCCTGATATGGCCGATATGCAGACCGTTGTCATCGTCGGCTCATCGCTGACCCGCGTGATAGAACGCGCCGGTGACCCGATCGTCTATACGCCGAGGTTCACCCCGGAATGAGCCAGCCAGTCCAGAACCTGCGGAACGCTCGACAGTTCCAGCCGCTGCGGCAGGGCTGGACGGTCGATCATCAACACCGGTATGTCCAGAGCCCGCGCGGCGTCCAGCTTGGCGCGCGCGCCGGCGCCGCCCGCGTTCTTGGATACCACCAGCTGCGTGCCGTGGCGCTGCATCAACGCCCGGTCATCAGCCTCGGCAAAGGGTCCGCGCGCCACGACAACCTCGCAATTCGGCAAGGGCAGGACATCGGGTTCATCCACCAGCCGCAACAGGTAATGGTGCTGGGGCTGGCTGACGAAATCTTCGAGATGCATGCGCCCGACCGCAAGAAACACGCGCTGCGGATTACCGGACAAAGCGGCCACCGCTGCGGCGATATCCGGGACGCGCAGCCAGGTGTCACCGGGCTGCGGTGCCCATTCGGGCCGTGTCAGCGCAACAAGTGGAATCTGCGCCGCATGGCAGGCCTCAATCGCGTTACGGCTCATCCCGGCAGCAAACGGGTGGGTCGCGTCGATAACGTGGCTTATGCTGTGGTCATGGATATATTTCACCAGCCCTTCGGCCCCACCGAACCCACCAACACGCACCGGCAGGGCTTGCGGGCGCGGGTTGTCCACGCGTCCTGCATAGGAGTAGGTCGCGGGAATACCCCGGTCGGCAATGGCTTTTGCCAGCGCGTTGGCCTCGGTCGTGCCGCCCAATATCAGGAGGTTGGACATGTCTGAAGCTCCGTGGCTGACCGTTTTGGGTTTGGGCGAAGATGGACTGGATGGCTTGCCCCCCGCAAGCCGTCAAGTGCTGGAACGCGCTGAAATCATCATGGGGCCACCGCGACACCTGTCCTTGGTTCCCGATTTCGGAGCCCAGCAGGTGGAATGGCCTGTGCCCTTTGCCGATGGTCTGCCGATCCTGACCGGTTTTCGCGGACAATCAACCGTGGTTCTGGCCTCGGGTGATCCGTTCTGGTTCGGCGCCGGATCCGTGATCGCGCGGAATTTCGAAGCCGGGGAATGGGCCGCCCTACCCGGCCAATCCACTTTTTCGCTGGCCGCTGCGCGGTTGGGTTGGCCGCTGGAAAGCACGCAGACATTTGGTCTGCATGCAGCCCCGCTGACCCGCCTGCGCCCCCATCTGGCCCCCGGCCTGCGCGCGATTCTGCTATTGCGCGATGGCAAGGCCGTGACCGAGCTGGCCACCTATCTGACCGACACTGGTTTTGCCGACACACATCTGCACGTGATGGAGGCCTTGGGTGGCCCGCGCGAACGGGCGCGCAGTGTCTCGCTGACCGAGGCGCTGCTGGGTGGGTTCGATCACCCGGTCTGCGTCGGGCTCGAGGTTGCTGGCGGCGGGCAGGCCTTTCCGCGCGCCTCTGGCAAACCGGATGAGATTTTTGAGACCGACGGCCAGATCACCAAACGCCCTATCCGTGCGCTGACCCTTTCGGCGCTGGCCCCGCAGCGGGACGAGCATCTGTGGGACATTGGCGGCGGCACCGGGTCAATCAGCATCGAATGGCTGATGTGTGATCCAACGCTCAGCGCCACAACGATCGAACCCCGCGAAGACCGCGCCGAGCGCATTCGCCGAAATGCCGACGCGCTGGGTCAAGACCGGCTGCAGGTGGTGCACGGCACCGCCCCGGATGCGCTGAACGGCCTGCCCCTACCCGATGTCGTGTTCATTGGCGGCGGGCTGAGCAGTGAGCTGTTGCAATGGCTGCATACAACCCTGCCCTCCGGCACGCGGCTGGTGGCCAACGCGGTGACGCTGGAGAGCGAAGCGCTGCTGGCGCAATGGCAGGATATGCTGGGCGGTGAGCTGCTGCGGATCGAATTGGCACAGGCTTCGGCCCTGGGGCCACGGCGCGGTTGGAAATCGGCCTATCCGGTGGTGCAATGGAGCGTCACGTTATGATCGTCGCAGGCATCGGATTTTCCTCGACCGCTACGCTGGACAGCCTGCGCGCCGCCTATGATCAGGCGAGTGCCGGCCACGCTGTGGACGCGCTGGCCACAGTTGCCGACAAGGAAGGTCACGCCGCGCTGACAGATTTTGCCTCGACCATTGCCCTGCCGCTGCATTTCATTGCCCCCGCCGATCTGGCCGGGCAGCGCACCCTCACCTGCTCGACCCGCAGCCGCGCCACCTATGGCACCGGCAGCGTCGCCGAAGCATCCGCCCTTGCCGCCGCCGGAACTGGTGCGCGGCTGATCTCACCCAGACAGATTTCAGACGACCGGCTGGCCACCTGCGCCATCGCCATCGGAGGACAGACATGACCGTTCATTTCATTGGCGCCGGACCGGGTGCCGCCGACCTGCTGACCTTACGGGGGCGCGATATCATCGCCGCTTGCCCGGTCTGCCTATATGCGGGTTCGCTGGTGCCAGAGGAAATTCTGGACCATTGCCCCGACGACGCCAAGATCGTGAACACGGCGGCGATGGATCTGGATCAAATCATGGCCGAGATCGAGACCGCACATCAGGCCGGTCTGGATGTTGCGCGACTGCATTCCGGCGACCTGTCGGTCTGGTCGGCGATGGGCGAACAAATCCGCCGCCTCAAGGAATTGGGCATCCCGGTCAGCGTGACCCCCGGCGTGCCGTCTTTTGCCGCTGCGGCTGCATCATTGGGCACGGAACTGACCCTGCCCGGACTTGCGCAATCAGTGGTCCTGACCCGGACACCGGGACGCGCATCGTCGATGCCCGAGGGCGAGACGTTGGCGAATTTTGCGCGTACCGGGGCGACGCTGGCCATCCACCTGTCGATCGGCAATCTGGACACTGTTATCGCCGATCTGACCCCGGCCTATGGCGCCGAATGCCCGGTGGCCGTGGTCTACCGTGCCAGCTGGCCCGATGAGCGGATCATCCGTGCGACGCTGGCGACGCTGAAAGACACGCTGGACGAGAGCATCTCACGCACAGCGCTGATCATGGTGGGTCCAGCACTGGCTGGTGAAGGGTTTGACGAAAGCTGCCTGTATTCTAAGGATTACGACCGCCGGTATCGCCCGCAAAGCGCGGACAGCCCTTGGTCAAGCTGGAGCCATGGTGATGACTAACCCTCCGGGCATTCTGATTTCGGCACCGTCTTCGGGGACTGGCAAGACCACCGTGATGCTGGGCCTGCTGCGTGCGCTGGCCGAGGATGGCCTGACCGTCCAACCATTCAAAAGCGGCCCTGACTATATCGACCCGGCCTTTCACCGGGCGGCGGCTGGGCGCGCCTCGTTCAATCTGGACAGCTGGGCGATGGGCGATCCTCTGCTGAACGCAATATCGGCACAGGCTGACGGCGCGGATATCGTCGTAGCCGAAGGATCGATGGGTCTGTTCGACGGTGTCGCCAAACCCGGTGAGATTGGCCATGGTTCTAGCGCGGAAACCGCGCAGCGTATGGGCTGGCCTGTGGTGTTGGTTCTGGATGTCGGCGGTCAGGCGCAATCAGCTGCAGCCACGGCGCTGGGGTTTCGGATGTACAACCCCGACCTGCCCTTTGCCGGGGTAATTTTGAACCGCTGCGCCAGCCCGCGCCACGAGCGTCTGACCCGGTTGGGTATGGAACGTGCAGGCCTGCCGGTTCTGGGCGTTCTGCCACGACGCGGAGACCTGACACTTCCCGAGCGGCACTTAGGTTTGATCCAGGCAGTGGAACATCCCGATCTGGAAAGCGCTATTGTCGGCTATGCTGCGTTCCTGCGTGAACATGTCGATCTGGAGGCGATCAAGCGGGCGGCTTCCTCAAGCCCAGATAGGCCATCGTCAGCCGTGCCGCCGCGCCCTCCGGCGCAGCGGATCGCACTGGCCCGGGATGCTGCGTTTTCGTTCACCTATCCGCATTTGCTGGAAGGCTGGCGCACGGCGGGTGCAGAAATCCTACCGTTTTCACCACTGGCGAATGAAGCCCCTGCCCCGGATGCCGATCTGGTCTGGCTGCCGGGTGGGTATCCCGAGTTGCACGCAGGCACATTGGCCGCCGCCAACACCTTCCAGACTGGGCTGCGCAAACATGCCGAGACAAGACCTGTGCATGGCGAATGCGGGGGCTACATGGCGCTGGGTCAGGCGTTGATCGACAAAGAGGGTGCCCGGCACGAAATGGCGGGCCTTCTGGGCCTTGTGACCTCCTATGAAAAGCGCAAGTTCAACCTGGGTTATCGCAAGGCGGAATTATTGGCCCCAATGGCCGGATTTGCCGAAGGCACAGCGCTACGCGGGCATGAGTTCCACTATTCCTCGATCATCGAACAGCCTGACGCCCCGCTGGCGCGCGTGTTCGACGCCGAAGGCGCGGAAGGCCCGCAAACCGGATCGGTGCGAAACAATGTCACCGGGACATTCTTTCATCTGATCGCCGAGGCCTCGGCATGAGTGGTTTTGTGTCCTTCATCGGTTCAGGCCCCGGCGACCCGGAATTGCTGACGCTGAAGGCGGTGGACCGGATGCAGAAAGCTGATGCGGTGCTGTTTGATGACCTCAGCAGTGGCCCGATCCTGAGCCACGCGCGTGAGGATGCCGATCTGGTTGGGGTCGGCAAACGCGCCGGGCGCCCCTCGCCCAAGCAGGATCACGTCAGCCGCTTGTTGGTCGAATATGCACAAACCGGTCAGCATGTTGTGCGGTTGAAATCCGGTGATGGCGGCATGTTCGGCCGGCTTGAAGAAGAACTGGTGGCCCTGCAAGAGGCCGGGATCGACTATGAAATCATCCCCGGCATCCCCTCGGCGGTAGCGGCGGCGGCAGCGGCGGGCATTCCGCTGACCCGGCGACTGACCGCGCGGCGTGTCCAGTTCGTCACCGGCCACGATGTCAGCGGCAAACTGCCCGAAGATCTGAACCTGGCAGCTCTGGCTGATCCACAGGCTACGACCGTCGTGTTTATGGGCAAGCGCACCTTTCCCCTCTTGGTCGGGGCCTTACATTCCCACGGCCTTTCGCTGGATACACCTGCATTGATGGCCGAATCCGTCTCGACCCCCGAACAAAAGCTGCAACGCTCGACCATCGGTGCCTTGTCGCAGCAGTTGGAAACGGAGATCGGCACCGCCCCGGCCCTGATCCTGTATGGACCTCTGGCAGAGTTCGAAAATGATTGACCTGACGCTGATCGGTATTGGCACCGGCAACCCGGATCATGTGACATTTCAAGGGGCGCAGGCGATCCGTTCGGCGGACCTGATCCTGATCCCCCGCAAGGGCGAAAACAAGGCCGATCTGGCAGGGCTGCGCGAGCAGATCATCGCTCAGGTCGCGGATACTCCTCCGCAAATCGCGTATTTCGACATTCCCAAACGCCGTGCCGATGATGGCTATTTACGCGGAGTGGACGAATGGCACGACGCGATTGCATTGCGCTGGCAGGAGGCCATCGCAGCCCACCCGAAGGCCCGTCATGTGGCGCTGCTGATCTGGGGGGATCCGTCGCTGTATGACAGTTCGCTGCGAATCGCGGCACGTTTGACCCCTCAGCCAGAAACACGCGTGATTCCCGGCATCACAGCGCTGCAAGCGCTGACGGCGGCCCATGCGATTCCGATCAACGAACTGGGCGCGCCCTATATCGTCACAACTGGTCGTCGCATCCGGGACGAAGGATGGCCGGAAACCGCAGAAAACGTGGCGGTGATGCTGGATGGTGAATGTTCATTCCAAAACCTGGACATGGAAGACTTGGACATTTGGTGGGGCGCATATGTCGGCATGAAAGAGGAAATCCTGATCAAAGGCCCTTTGGCCGAGGTTGCGCAGCAGATTCTGGACCGCCGCGCCCATGCCCGTGCCGACCATGGTTGGATCATGGATATTTATTTGCTGAAAAAGCGCATAATCTGACACAATACGTCGCAAATGATGATTGCACCGCCACAGCTATAGCGGCTAAATGGGGGTGTCTGGTCCTGCCGGAGAAATCCGGATGCTAAGAGGGAATTTGGTGCGACTGCCTCGGTGGTCAACTCCAAAGCCGCCCCCGCGACTGTAAGCGGAGAGCCCCTGTTCAACCAGCCACTCCCGGTTCTCCGGGGGGAAGGCGAACAGAGGCATCGACCCGCAAGCCAGGAGACCTGCCAGGCGCAAAAACGAAACACCGGCCGTCGGGTGCGGCGGCAGAGGAGAATACAAAATGGCAACACAAACGAAAACAGCATCCGCCGCGCGTACAGGCTTTGTTCCGGTCATGTTTGCAGTGGTTCTGGGTCTGGGCCTCATTACGCTGACCGGTCACGTTCAGGCAGCGGCCCTGCATGATGCAGCGCATGACGTGCGTCACGCGACCGGCTTCCCCTGCCACTAAGACCGTGTTCAGTCGTATATTGACCAGCGCGTTGTTCGCTGGTGCTGCAGCGGGGCTGATTGCCGCCTTGCTGCAGTTGGTATTTGTGCAACCAGTATTGTTGCATGCCGAGCTTTATGAATCCGGAGAGCTGGTGCATTTCGGGGCCGAGACCGTATCGGCTCATCCCGAGCTGCCGCGCATGTTCTCTGAACTGACGCGTGATGCGCTGAGTGTCATCTTTACCATGCTGACCTATACCGGCTATGCGCTGGTGATGGTTGCGCTGATGTCGGTAGCCGAAGGTCAAGGGCATCAGATTGATGGCCGGACCGGCGTTCTTTGGGGGTTGGCCGGATTTATCGCTTTCCACCTTGCACCAGGTTTCACCCTTGCGCCCGAAGTGCCGGGTGTCGCGGCAGCCGATGTCTATGCGCGTCAGGTCTGGTGGTTCGCAACAGTTGCAGCAGCCCTTGTCGCCATGTGGTTGATCGCCTTTGGAGGTAACCTGATCAGCTATGTGATCGCCGCGGTACTTCTGTTGGTGCCACATCTTATCGGTGCACCCGAGCCCGATGTTTTCACCGGCCCTGTGCCGACTGAAATTGGAGCGTTGTTCGCGGCACGAGCTTTTGGAATCGGTCTGGTTGCATGGGTTCTGGTTGGCGCGTTCGCTGGCTATTTCTGGCAGAAAGAAGCGCAACATTCCGAAGCAACGGCCTGATCGCACTTAGATTGAACGCGCCGGGTGTAAACTTGGCGCGTTTCCCTATGTTTTCAAGGAAATACAATGACCCGTTCACTTGCTCTATTCGTGATCGGTCTGGTCTTTGGCGGCGGTGCAGGATTTGTAATTGCTGCTGCAAATGGCGTCACATTTGATGGCCACGACCATTCTGATCCGTCTCTTCACGGAGCCTCACACACTGAGACCATGGCCCACGATCATTCCACGGCCCTGAACCTACCGGCAGGCACAGATGCACCTACACTGGACATCGCACTGACACAGGATCCTATGTCTGGCTGGAACCTGCATGTCATGCCAAAAAACTTTACCTTCGCACCGCAGAACGCATCGACCGCAGACATGGCGGGCGAAGGGCACGCGCATGTTTACATCAACGGAGAAAAGCTCGCCCGGCTTTACGGCAGTTGGATGCACATTGATCAGTTGCCCAAAGGCGAGGTCGAGGTTTCGGTTTCGCTGAATTCCAACAGCCATAGCCCGCTTTCGGTAGATAACGTGCCGGTTCGTGCTGCGGTTACGGTTCAGGTCGATTAAAGCGCCGGGATACGCGCACGCAAACACATCCGAAGCCGCCCGCAGGGTCGGGCGTCTTCGATCCAACCCTGGGGGCTGTTCAGGTAAGTACGGCAAGTTTCAGCGATATCCGCAGCATCCGCCACCACATCGACACCCGAAAACACATAAGATGCGCGCCCCAGCGACTGTATAGCCAGCGTCGTGGGTTCCGCGCAGCTGCTGAAACAGGCGTGTTCGCTCAATTCGACCTGATCCGTCAATCCAGCCCTTTTCAGTGCGTCCTTCACAGCCTGCACCTCGGCCGCCCGATCGCGTGCGGTGCCACAGGTTTTGCAGATCATCAGGCGCATCCGATCCAGACCTTTCCCTTCGTCCTGCGCCCGTTTCTGCGGCTTTAAGCGGCGCGGCGCAATCCCGAATGCGCACAAGATTGTGAGTGCGGCGTTCTCACATTTCTGGCAGGATTCCTGCAGACACCTTAAAAGGAGGCCTCTGGATGAAACTGCTTTGGACCGTCTTCGCCCTGCTGGCCCTGCCCGCCTGGGCCGACGAACCGCTCTCGGGATGGGCCGTGTATCCAACGGGCAAAAGCTATGATGAATTAGTCTCGGACACCAAATCGGCGGTTAAGGCAAACGGTCTGATCGTGGTCACGCAGGCCGGCCCCACCAAAGCCGCCGCCGCGCGGGGAATTACAATCCCAGGCAATCTGGTGATCGGCGCCTTCAACAATGACTATGCGGTGCGCGTGCTGGAAACCTCGGTGCGCGCAATGATCGAAGCACCGATCCGGTTTTACGTGACCGAAAACGAAGACGGCACCGCCACCCTATCCTATAAAACGCCCAGCTTTGTATTCGCGCCCTATATCTATGAGGGCGGAGACCCCCTGAGGGACATTGCCCAGGAATTGGATGACACCTTTCAGATCGTGGCCGAAGCCGCTGTCAAATAGTCACACTGGCGTGATGCGCCTTGCGTCCGGGTCTGTCCTCCGCAATCTGCGTTGAAACAGTTTTCGGAGCTATACTGATGCAGGACTCGACGCCCCGCGCTGCGGACATTCTGGCCCAACGGCTTTATGAGGCTGGCTGCCGCCACGCTTTTGGCATGCCAGGTGGCGAGGTGCTGACCCTAGTGGATGCGTTGGAAAAGGCGGGGATAACCTTTCACCTGACCAAACACGAGAACGCGGCCGGCTTTATGGCCGAGGCGGTGCATCACCGCGACGGCGCCCCAGCCATTCTGGTGGCCACACTCGGTCCAGGCGCGATGAACGGGATCAATGTGGTCGCCAATGCGTTGCAGGACCGGGTGCCAATGATCGTGCTGACCGGCTGTGTCGACGCAGATGAGGCGCTGACATACACCCATCAGGTCATGGATCACGCACGGGTCTATCGCTCGATCACCAAAGGGACGTTCATGCTGACCGCCAAAGGCGCGGATATTATCGCAGACAAAGCGGTGTCGCTGGCCAATCAACCGCGCCCAGGACCGGTGCATATCGACGTGCCGATTTCGGTTGCGGATGCGCCTGTGACCGATGTCAAACGCCGCCGTCTTGTCAAACCTGCCGCCGTCGCGCCCGAGGGGGATTGCGTTGAAAAAGCCCGCCGCTGGGTGGCACAGGCCGAACGGCCCATCGCGATTATCGGCCTGGATGTTCTATACGACGACTCGCGCAATGTGGTGCAGGCGTTCCTTGAACATTTTGGCATTCCTTTTGTGACAACCTACAAGGCCAAGGGCGTGGTTCCCGAGGATCATCCACTGTGCCTTGGCGGCGCGGGCCTGTCGCCGCTTGCTGACACCCATCTGGTGCCGCTGGTTGAACAGGCCGATCTGGTGTTGTGTCTGGGCTATGACCCGATCGAAATGCGCCCTGGCTGGCGCGAGATATGGGACCCCGAAGAAAAGCGCGTCATCGACATTTCGGCGGTTCCGAACGATCACTACATGCATCAGGCCGGGTTGAACCTGGTGGCTGATACCGGTGCGACCCTCGAGGCCGTTGCAAAGGGCAACCCTGCCCGCGCCACCTGGCCCGGCGGTGAGCCCGAACAGGTTCGGGCCGCCCTGGCGCGAGCCTTCCCTACTGATGACGTATGGGGTCCCGCCGCGGTAATTGCGGAAACCCGCGCGGTTCTTCCTGCCGAGACATTGGCCACCGCTGACAGTGGCGCACATCGCATCCTTCTCAGCCAGATGTGGGGATGTTCCGAAGAACGCGGGCTGATCCAATCTTCAGCGCTCTGCACCATGGGCTGCGCTCTGCCAATGGCCATCGGGCTGAAACTGGCCGAACCCACGCGCCCGGTCATCAGCTTTTCCGGCGATGCCGGGTTCCTGATGGTCGCCGGAGAACTGTCGACCGTTGCCGAGATGGGTGGTAACCCGATTTTCCTGGTGTTCGTCGACGCCAGCCTTGCCCTGATCGAATTGAAACAGCGTCAGCGGCAAATTGGGAACGTAGGCGTCGATTTCGACCGCCACGACTTTGCAGCTATTGGCCGGGCCTTCGGCGGGAATGGTCACACGGTGCGCACCCGCGCCGAACTGAGGGATGCTCTGGAAGCGGCAACCAAGTCTGATAGGTTCACCGTAATCGCTGCTGAGATTGATCGCGGAGGATATGATGGCCGGATCTGAAGGACCGCTGAAGGGCGTCAAGGTTCTGGACCTGTCTCGCATTCTGGCCGGACCGACCTGCACACAGTTGCTGGGCGATTTGGGTGCCAGCGTTATCAAGATCGAAAACCCTGCCACTAAAGGGGACGACACGCGCCAGTGGGGCCCACCCTATGTCGCTGATGCCGATGGGGTTCCATCGGATCTTAGTGCCTATTTCATGTCAGCCAACCGCAACAAGAAATCGGTCGCCATCGACATCACCACACCCGAAGGTCAGGCGGAAATTCGGCGGCTGGCCTCGTTTGCGGACATTCTGATCGAGAATTTCATACCCGGCGGGCTTGCGAAATACGGGCTGGATTACAAATCGCTCTCGAAGGAATTCCCTAGCCTCGTCTATTGTTCGATCTCAGGCTATGGGCAGGATGGGCCTAACGCATCAAAGCCCGGATATGATCTGATGGCGCAGGGCTATGGCGGTGTCATGTCTCTGACCGGCGATCCCCAAGGGGCGCCGATGAAAGTTGGAGTTGGTATCGCTGATGTCATGTGCGGTATGTATGCCTGCGTTGGCATTTTGGCAGCATTGCGCCATCGGGACCAGACCGGAGAGGGACAGCAAATTGATCTGGCTCTGGTCGATTCCCAGATTGCGTGGCTGATCAATGAAGGCGTGAATTATCTGACATCCGACAATGTGCCACAACGCCGTGGGAATGGTCATCCAAATATCGTTCCATATGACGTTTACGAAACCGCTGATGGCCATGTGATCCTTGCTGTAGGTAATGACAGTCAGTTCCGCCGGTTCTGCGAATTCATCGGCCAACCTGATCTGGCGGATGACGTCCGCTTTGCGACGAATCCGGCGCGGCTGGAAAACCGGGATGCGTTGAACGCCCTATTGCGCCCTGCGGTTCAGTCATATGACACAACAACCGTCATCGCAGAACTTGAGGCACGCAAAGTACCAGTTGGGCCGGTCCAGACCCTGGATCAGGTTTTTGACACCGAGCAGGTCGCGGCGCGGCAAATGCAGATCGCGATGCAGGCTGCCCCGGCCGAGGTAAAACTGATCGGAAACCCGCTGAAATTGTCGCGGACACCGGTTACCTACCGGACGGCTCCGCCACAGTTCGGAGCGGACACTGCAGCAGTCTTGAACGCTAAGAACCCATTTGAAGATTGAAACACAATGCCTTACTAGGCGGCATATTGCTGAAACATGCCGTTGAATCGGCGGATTTTTTCACGTTTTCCACACACAGCTTTTCACCAATTCGAGAGCAGGGCCGATACTGATACGACCCCGCCTGACTCTCTGCTAAATCGAATAAAGTAATAAATCGCAAATGGATTGGATCCCGCGCATGAAACAAGATGTTTTCGGACAGATGAACACTCTTTGCCATTCGGCCAGTGTCGAGGCGTGGAATGGTGTTCTGCTTGGTTTCATGGCGCATTCAGCTGTCACACCCCAGCATCTGGGCAAAGTGCTAGAGCTTGAGCCCGATTTCGCGCTTGGTCACGCCATCAAAGGCCTGTTCCTGGTCTTGCTGGGTCGGCGCGAGATGATGCCAGTTGCAGCGGAAGCGTTGAATGCTGCCAACACCGCTATGGATCGCCAACCGGTAACTGAGCGCGAGCGGCTTTATGTCGACGCGTTGGCCCTTTACCTGTCCGACCTGCCCTCACATGCAATCCAGAAGTTTGAAGAAATTCTGCGCCTCCACCCACAGGACTCGCTGGCGATGAAACTCAGCCACGCAACACGGTTTGTCTTGGGAGATGCCGCTGGTATGCGACGGTCGATCGAACGTGTCCTGCCTGCTTATGAACCCGACCACGCCGGCCGCGGATATCTTCTGGGGTGCCATTCCTTCGCGCTTGAGGAAACCGGGGCCTACGAAAAAGCCGAAATCGCCGGACGTCAGGCACTGTGGATGGTGTCGGATGATGCCTGGGGTCTGCACGCAGTGGCCCATGTGCACGAGATGACCGGCAATGCGCAGCAAGGTCTTGATTGGCTGGCCGGACGCGAGGATGCCTGGGCGCATTGCAACAACTTCCGCTATCATGTCTGGTGGCACAAGGCGCTGATGCATCTGGACCTGGGTCAGGTCGATCAGGTTATGGAACTGTATGACCAGTATGTCCGGCAGGACAAAACCGACGATTACCGTGACATATCGAATGCCACGTCGCTTTTGTCCCGGCTCGAGCTTGAGGGCGTCAAAGTTGGAAACCGTTGGGAGGAACTGGCCGACCTCAGCGCCGCCCGGACCGAAGATGGCTGCCTGATCTTCGCCGATCTTCACTATCTGCTGGCCCTGACCGGCGACAACCGGACCGAAGCGACCGGCAAAATGCTGCAGCGCATCCAGAAAGATGCCCAGCGCAATCAGGGCGACACTCCGATCCGGATGTCGGATCCCGGTATTGCCGCAGCCAAAGGGCTTGAGGCTTTTGGCGACGGCCTTTACGGCGAAGCATTTGATTTCCTGTCGAATGCACGGGACGGAATGCAACTGGCCGGTGGTAGCCACGCCCAACGTGATGTATTCGAGCGCATCACTATTGATTCCGGCCTGCGTGCCGGCCGTTTGGATGCTGTCGAGCGCATTCTAGACGACCGCCGTGCCAAGCGGGCCGGGGGTGAGGACAATTATGCTATGGCGCGCCGCGCATTGATCGATGCGGCCCGCGATAACCAAGACGCACAAAGCGTTCCGGCAGAATAACAAAACAAAAAGACTGAAGAAGGACAGAACTCGTATGGCGACTCTATCGCCCGCTTCTGATTTTGCACCTGTGGCAGCCACCTCGGCCGCCCCTGTTAGTACGCGCGACCCGCGTCTGGATTTCTATCGCGGAATTGCGATGTTCATCATCCTGATTGCGCATATTCCCAACGACCCCTGGGCCAAGTGGATCCCTGCCCGGTTTGGTTTTTCGGATGCAACCGAGATTTTTGTTTTTTGTTCGGGCATGGCCTCGGCCATCGCCTTTGGCGGCGCGTTCCTGCGCAAGGGCTGGTGGATGGGCACTGCGCGGGTATCATACCGGATCTGGCAGGTTTACTGGGCGCATATCGGCCTGTTCTTCTTTGTCGCGATGACGATGGCTGCGCTGAATCAAACAGGCCTGTTTGAGAAGAACTACATCTCGTCCCTGAACCTGCAGCATTTCTTCAATGATCCTGCGCCGCAGATCGTCGGCCTGTTCACCCTGACCTACGTGCCGAATTATTTCGACATTCTACCCATGTATCTGGTGGTACTTGCAATGATGCCGCTGTTCATGGGCCTGTCCCGCATCGGATTCTGGGCGGTTGCAGCCACATCCGTTGCTATCTGGCTCGTGGCGCAGACCGACGTTCTGGACCTGCCTGCCGAGCCCTGGTCGGATCGTCAGTGGTTCTTTAACCCTTTTGGCTGGCAGTTGCTGTTCTTTACTGGCTTTGCATTCATGCGCGGCTGGATCCCGGCCCCTCCGGTGTCAAAAACGCTGATCTGGGCAGCGGCGCTGTTTCTGATCTTTTCAATGCCCTTCGGGTCGTGGAAAGTGTTCACATGGGTGAATGCCGCAGCCCCGGACTTGGCCGATGAAATCCGCAAAGTCTGGCCCATCACGAAGGAATTCCGCGACAAGACCGATTTCGGTCTGTTTCGCTACATGCATTTCCTGTCGCTGGCCTATCTGGGCTGGGTCGCTGCTGGCGAGCATGGACACCGCCTGATCGCAACCGGTCAGAGCGCAGGCGCCAAAGCTTGGCAAATCGTGCTGACCCTGGTCACCAAAGTGGGTCAGCAATCACTTGCCGTATTCGTATTTTCCATGGCAGCAGCACGACTTATCGGCGTTGGGCTCGATTTGTTTGGGCGGGATTTTGCCACTGTCTTTTTCGCTAATATGATTGGCTTTGCCATGATCATCAGCGTCGCCTATTTGGCTGCGTGGTTTAAGTCACAACCCTGGAAATCAAAGAAATGAAATTCACACGTCGCGCATTTCTGGCCACGACTTCGGCGCTTGCCTTCGCCCCGGCCACCTTTGCCGTGGGCGGAGAGGTCCCGTTTGACCGCAGTGACGTGATCTCGCTGGCGCGCGAGTTGGCCGCAAAGCCCTTTGCCGAGCGCAAGATGGTCCCGCAGGAATGGCAGGACCTGACCTATGAGCAATACCGCTCGATCCGGTTCCGCCTGGATCGTGCGCTTTGGTTCGAATCTGAGACGCCTTTCAACGTAGATTTCTTTACGCCCGGGCTTTATTTTCCGCGTACGGTTCAGGTCTCGACCGTCGAAAACGGCATGGCAAAACCCGTAGCCTTCGATCTGTCGATGTTTGACAAGTCGACCGAGGTCCCTCAGTTGCCCGTCGACGACACGCTGGGTTTTTCGGGCCTGCGCCTGCGGACTGAAATGCACCGCCCCGGAAAAACCGATGAGTTCTGTGTGTTTCAAGGCGCCAGCTATTTCCGCGCCATCGGCCTGCACGAGGTCTATGGCCTGTCGGCCCGCGGTTTGGCCCTGAAAACCGGCGACCCGGACGGTGAGGAATTCCCTGAATTCATCCGTTTCTGGCTGGAACGTCCCAAGCCCGGTCAGCGCAACATGGTGGTTCATGCCCTGATGGACAGCCCCAGCGTGACCGGTGCCTATCGGTTCAACGTCACGGCCGGCGCGGATTGCGTGATGGAGGTCGAGGCGACGCTGTTCCCACGCACCGAGTTGACCCATGTCGGCATTGCACCCGGCACGTCGATGTTCCTGTTCGATCAGACCAATCACAGCCGTTTCGACGATTTCCGCCCTGCGGTGCATGACAGCGACGGGTTGTTGATCCGCAACGGCGCTGGCGAGGTCCTGTGGCGGCCTTTGGCAAACCCGACCCGCCTGCAGTTCTCGTCCTTTGTTGACATGAACCCGCGCGGGTTTGGCCTGATGCAGCGGAAACGCGCGTTCTCGGATTATGCCGATCTTGAAGCGAGTTACCACAAACGCCCCGGCCTCTGGGTCGAGCCAACTGGCGATTGGGGCAAAGGCGCGGTCACTCTGGTCGAAATCCCGGCTGATCAGGAAATCTACGACAATATCGTCGCCTATTGGCGTCCGATGGAGCCCTATGCGGCCGGAAGCCAGGTGGACCTGTCCTACCGCCTGATCTGGGGTGAGGAACCAGAGCGCACCCCGATGCCACGCGTGATCAACACCGCGATGGGTGACAACACATTTGGTCACGGCCGTCTTGCAGTGATTGACTTTGAGGCCAGCGAGCTATTCGACGAACCTGAGGCGATGACGATCTTTGTGGACTCGCCCCATGCAGAGACCTCGGAAGGCGTCCTGCAGCGCAACCCCGATACTGGCGGCCTGCGGTTGGCCTTTTCCTTCGAGCCGGGAGACCGGAACCATGTGGAACTGCGCGCACAGTTGCTGAAAGACAAGCAGCCTGCCTCCGAAGTCTGGCTGTATCGTTGGACATCATGAGCAACGATCTGCATATCATGCCGCCTGAGGCACCCCTGGCGATGCCGGAGCAGAATTTCAGCGCTGGGTTCCGTGACGCTCAGGCGCCCCGCAGTAGGCAGGCATCTGCGGGATTCTGGCGTGCGCTGGCGTTCTCGCCTGCGATGGCGGCTACGCTGGGCTTGCTTTGGGTCATGACCGACTGGTTCGGAGCCGAAGGGATCAATCTGATCGAAGCGATTCTGTTGGCTCTGATCTCATTCAACTTTTTCTGGATCTCTTTCACGGTCTGCACCGTTTTGTTGGGTATGATTTCCCTGTCGCGGCAGGAACAGCCCAAACGTCAGGGCCGCCCACAGGCGCTGCGCGTCGCGCTTCTTATGCCGGTCTATAATGAAGTACCCTGGAACGTGCTGGGCAACGCCCGCACCATGCTGGAAGACCTGCGCGCGCGGGATGGTCAGCACCACTATGCGATGTTCATCCTCTCTGACACCCGCGACCCCGAGATCGCGGCACAGGAACAAGCCAGCGTCGAAGCGTTGCGCACCACCCTCGCGCCGGGACTGGAACTGTATTATCGTCGGCGAGAACAGAACACAGACCGCAAGGTCGGAAATATCGCAGATTGGGTCAGCCGTTGGGGTGCGGATTGGGATGCGATGCTCGTGCTGGATGCCGACAGCCTGATGACCGGCCGCGCCATCCTGCGCCTGACGGATTCTCTGGCGCGAGACCCCGGTGCGGGCCTGATCCAGAGTTACCCTCAGTTAATTGGTGCTCAGTCGGTTTTTGCCCGGATGCAGCAATTTGCCAATGGCGTTTACGGTATCGCCTTCGCCGAAGGTCTAGCCCGCTGGTGTGGTCAGGAAGGTAACTATTGGGGCCATAACGCGATCATCCGCACCAAGGCTTTTGCCAACTGCGCGGGGCTGCCAAGACTGCGCGCAATGAATGGTCAGGAAAAACTGATCATGAGCCACGATTTCGTCGAGGCCGGCCTCATGCGTCGCGCCGGATGGGGCGTGCGGTTCCTACCGCGCATCCGAGGATCCTATGAAGAAACCCCACCAACGCTGATCGACCACGCGTTGCGTGACCGGCGCTGGTGTCAGGGCAATTTGCAACACCTGAAGTTGCTGGGCTCAACCGGATTCCGCGCTGTGTCGCGGTTCCACATGTTCCATGGAGCAGTCGGATATCTGATGTCGCCGCTTTGGTTTGCCTTGCTGGTGATGTGGGCGCTGATCGGTCAGGGCGAGGATGCCTCGGTCCTGCATTATTTCAGCCCCGACAATCCGCTGTTCCCGCAATGGCCCGAGATGTCGGAAACCCGCCACGTGCTGATCATTCTGGTCATGTATGCTATGTTGCTGGCCCCCAAGGTACTTGGCGTACTTGCCCTGCCACTTAGCGGTGTGCGCTATGCGGATTTCGGTGGCGCAGGTAAATTCATGACCTCATTCATCTCGGAAGTCATCCTGTCGATCCTCTATGCGCCGATCCTTATGGTGCAACAGATGATCGCCGTCTTCCGGACAATTCTTGGTATTCAAAAAGGCTGGTCTCCTCAGGCGCGGGATGGTGGCAGCTATGGACTGCGGACGCTGATCTTATGTCACACGCTGGAAACTATCAGCGGTATAGCCTTGGGCGCCGGCATCCTATCGGGTCTGGTGTCAATCTGGCTGGCTCCGATTGCCATAAGCCTGGCCTTTGCCATCCCGCTTTCCGCACTCAGCGGTGTTTCAACCTCACCGGCGCGGCGCATGGTCGGAATGAAAGAAGATGTTCAGGAACCGGCAATCACCCGGTCCGCCCGTCTCCACAGGGATGAATTGAAGCGCCTGGTCGAAGGCAAAACCGTCATGACTCCTGCCGAGTGATCAACCACCCGGCAGGCCCTCGTACCACTCTACCATCATATCCGACCATCCCTGCGGCACGTTGTGACCACCTGGGAAAAGTGCGAATTCCAACATCGCGCCATCGGCGCATCCGGTCCATTTGCGGCGCATGAATTGCCCGGTCGTGGAAAATCCGCTGGGTTTGGTATCGGCGCATTCGTTTGCGACCCGCCAAATTTCCAGACCGGCAAAGATATCGCCCTGATGGAATCGACCACCGCCCAAAAGACGCCCTTCCAGCGGGACTACATTGTCGATCCAGCCATGGGTGTGAAACATGCGCACCGGGCCATCGCAGGCCTCGGGATGCGGTCGCCAAAACCCACCTGAAACCGGAGCATAGGCCGAAAACGTATCCGGCGCCGCGCAGGCGAGGTAGTAGACCATGAAGGCCCCCGCAGAAAACCCGCCCAACACGACGCGGTCATCATCGACCCCGAACCGGTCCGACGCATCCTGAACCACCTCGCGCAGAAAAGCCGTTTCGTCACGCCCTTCCCAACCCGGGAAGAAATTCCAGCTTTGGCGGCCGTTACGCTCGGACCCCTCCGGTGCCATAACCGCATATCCGCGCGCAAGCAGAGGATCAACCAAGCTGCGGTTCTTCAGCGTTCCGGTCGCAGTCCCGCCATAACCGTGCAGAAACACCACCAGCGGTGGGTTTTCGGTTTCGGGAAGTTCGATATGGTACCCACCCGACGGCGTTTCGCACATGTCTTCCTGATCGACACAGGCGGCCATTCCTGCATTCGCGATCACGGCCATCCCGACCGACAGAAACAAGCTTCGGATCATTCTGCTTTCCCATCATAGTGTTGAACCGGCAGGCCTGCCCTGACCCAGCCCGGCCCTGCTGCTGAGCCTAACATACCCTCGGGCACGTCGATGATATTTGCGAACCCCGCCTCGGACAGCTGGTTGCTCAGCCGGGCCGAGCGCACACCGCGCGCGCAGATCAGGGCGATTGGGGCATCGTGGTCTCCGCCGACAATCTGCAGCAGCGCCTCTTCAAAATCATCGCGACGCATGTCTAGGGGATGCGCGCCTTCGCCCACGCCCGAGGCATCCCATTCGCGTGGGGTACGGATGTCCACCAAAAATATATCTCCAAGCCTAGCTTGTTGATGCGCATCCCCGACACTGATCCGACCGCCCGCATAGCTTTGCGGGATCAGGCGGTATTCACGGACTGCAAAACCGCCCAGAACAGCAGCCGCACCAAACAGCAGAACCTTTCGCCGTGTCCGGTTTGCCCCAGCAGCCACTGTAATCCCTCCTGATCCGATGCGGTCCTATGTATCACAGCAGCTTATCCAGTTCCGTGTCGAAATTAACCTGCCTGTTCAAGTTCGTGTCATCGCCGCTTTACCTGTACCATCCTCTGCCTTGGGGCCCCTGAACAGGCAGAATGGCTTGCAATCGCTGGACACTCCGCGAATTATCCTTACAAAATCAATAGCACTTTTGACCGCCCAGACCGGAGTATCGCAGTTGTCCCTATTCCTCATCGCGGCCCTTCCCTTCCTCGGAGCTGTATTCCCAGCCCTTTTGATCCGGGCTGGACGAAACGCAGCAGCCTCGGCCGCTGGGTTGACCACTTTTCTGGCGCTGATGGGGCTGTTGATTCACATCCCAACCGTGATGCGCGGCGAGGTCGTTACCGCCCGGTTCGACTGGATTCCGGCACTGGGCCTAAACGCCAATTTCATGTTGGACGGCCTTGGGTTTCTGTTCGCGCTGCTGATCCTTGGCATCGGTTTGCTGATCATCCTCTACGCCCGGTTCTACCTGTCGCGCGAAGACCCGATGGGGCAGTTTTACACCTATTTGCTGCTGTTTCAGGGCGCGATGGTGGGAATCGTTCTGTCGGACAATATCCTACTTTTGCTGATATTCTGGGAACTTACCTCGCTTAGTTCATTCCTTTTGATCGGATATTGGAAACACCTCCCTGAGGGACGACAGGGCGCACGTATGGCGCTGGCTGTGACCGGCTCTGGCGGCTTGGCGATGATTGCGGGGATGCTGATCCTGGGCAATATCGTTGGCTCTTATGACCTAAGCGTCATTCTCCAGAACAAAGAACTGATCCAGTCTTCACCCTATTACATGCCAGCGCTGATCCTGATTTTGCTGGGGTGTTTCACCAAATCGGCACAGTTCCCCTTCCATTTCTGGCTGCCACACGCGATGGCCGCCCCTACGCCAGTATCAGCCTATCTGCACTCGGCCACGATGGTGAAGGCAGGGTTGTTCCTGATGGCCCGCATGTGGCCCGTTCTGGCGGGTACTGATGCGTGGTTCTACATTGTGGCCACAACCGGCCTGGTAACCATGCTGATCGGGGCCTGCATCGCCCTGTTCAAAGACGATCTCAAGGCGCTGCTGGCGTTTTCGACCGTGTCGCATCTGGGCCTGATAACCATGCTGCTGGGGTTTGGAACCAAGATCGCCGCCGTTGCTGCCATCTTCCACATCATCAACCATGCGACGTTCAAAGCAGCCCTGTTCATGACCGCCGGGATCGTGGATCACGAAACCGGTACGCGGGATATCAAGCGACTGGGCGGATTGCGCCATTTGATGCCCATCACCTTCACCATCGGGACGATTGCCGCACTTTCCATGGCCGGTCTACCTCCGCTGAACGGGTTTCTGTCCAAGGAGATGATGCTGGAGGAAACGGTCCACACAACCTGGCTGCATTCGCATTATCTTGTGCCCGGACTGGCGCTGCTGGCGGCCTTGTTCTCTGCAGCCTATTCGTTCCGCTTTGTTGGTCACGTGTTCCTTGGTCCAGTACGCGACGATTACCCAACCCATCCACATGACCCACCGGCCGGGCTTTGGCTTGCACCCGCTTTCCTGGTCGTGCTTGTCGTCCTGATCGGTCTTTATTCCAACGCCATCGTAGGTCCGCTGGTGGCAGTTGTTTCAAGTGCGGTAATCGGGGGCGAGAAGCTGCCCTATTATTCGCTGAAACTCTGGCACGGGTTTACGCCTGCCTTGTATATGTCCGCGTTCGCCACACTGGGTGGCCTGGCCTTGCTGGCACAGCATCGGCGTGGTGAGTTCATCTGGAATGCCCTGCCCAGACCCGAGGCGAAAACCATTTTTGACGCAGTGATCGCTGCGCTTACGGCGACCAGCCGCTGGGTCACAGATACTCTGCATAACGGGGTCCTCAGCCGGTATGCGGCCATCCTGATCGTCTTTACGGTTGGGCTGGGATATTATGCATTCGCCACCGGATCTATTGGCGTTGAAACACGCACGCCCCTACCCGTTCAGATCATTCCGTTCATTGGCTGGATCTGCCTGATCGCCGCGACGCTGGCCATCATGTGGTTCCACCGCAACCGGCTGCTGTCCTTGGTGCTGATCGGAGTCGTTGGCCTGATCGTCTCGATGGCCTTCAACTATCTGTCCGCACCCGACCTTGCCCTGACACAGATTTCTGTCGAGGTAGTGACGATGATCCTGCTGTTGTTGTCACTGAACTTCCTGCCCACGGACACGCCCTGGGACAGCAGCGCGGCGCGGCGTTGGCGGGATGCGGCAATTTCGGTCGTGGCAGGCATCGGATCAGGTGCGTTGATCTACGCGTTGATGCTGCGGGATTTCGGTTTCCCGAGCATTTCCGAATTCCATCTGGCCAACTCGTATAAGGGCGGCGGAGGCACCAATGTGGTCAACGTGATCCTGGTGGATTTCCGTGGCTTTGATACCTTCGGCGAAATCATCGTCCTGGGCATCGCCGCCCTGATCATCTTTGCCCTGACCGAGGCGGTTCTGGAAACCAATGTCCGGGGGTATTTGCTGAACCGTAAACCGCACTGGCCGCAATCGGGCGACTCTCATCCGTTGATGATGGTCGTGGCGACAAGAGTGATGATGCCGATCGCGCTGATGGTCGGGGCCTATATCTTTTTCCGCGGCCATAACCAACCAGGCGGAGGGTTCATCGCCGGTCTCGTCGTCGCCATCGCCTATCTGATGCAATATATGGCCAGCGGCTATACCTGGGCCATCGAACGGCAACGGTTCTATTACCACGGCACAATCGGCTGGGGCGTTCTGATCGCCGCAGCAACTGGAATTGGCGCATGGTTCAATGAACGTCCCTTCCTTACCAGCGATTTCGGATATCTGAACTGGCCGCCACTGGAAGAGTTCGAATGGGCAACCGCCATGCTGTTCGATACCGGCGTGTTCCTTGCGGTTTTGGGCGCGGTGATGCTGGCACTGGATAGCCTGTCCCGCTTGGCCTGGCAGCCCGGCATGGCGCAGGAATTCCCAATGGATATCAACCCGCTGCGGGACGATCCGCCTGAAGAAGAACAAGAAGAAAAGGAGCAGGTCTGATGGAAGCGCTCGTAGCCTCTGCGGTTGGCGTGATGACCGCCGCCGGGATTTTCCTGATCCTGCGTCGCCGGACTTTTCCGGTCATTCTGGGCTTGTCTCTGCTGACCTATGCGGTGAACGTCTTTTTGTTTGCCACCGGGCGGCTGGCTTTGGACGCGCCGCCGGTTCTGAACAAATATGAAGAGGTCGCCTATACCGATCCCTTGCCGCAGGCCCTGGTGCTGACCGCCATCGTGATTTCATTCGGGATGACTGCGGTGATCGTGATGATCTCGCTTTCGGCTTACCTGTCGGCCAAGGATGACCACATCGACATGGCCGCTCATGACAATACGGACGCGCCGGGAGAAGACGCATGAACCATTGGATCGTTGCGCCAGTCGTCCTGCCCGCGATTCTGGCTCCGTTCATCATCATGGTCCTGCGATACCACCTTGATTTGCAGCGCATATTCTCGGTCGCCGGTGTCGTGGCACTGCTTGGCATCGCCCTGACAATCACCGCACAGGCCGCAGGTGGAGACATTCTGGTCTATGAGTTGGGCAACTGGCCAGCGCCCTTTGGAATCGTGCTGGTGCTGGATCGGTTATCTGCCATGATGGTCTTGCTGACCGCGCTTTTAGCCCTTCCGATAGTGCTTTATGCGATTGCCTCCGGATGGGATGCACGCGGCAAGCACTTTCATCCCTTATTCCACTTTCAGCTTATGGGCGTATGCGGTGCCTTTCTGACAGGTGACGCCTTTAACCTGTTCGTGTTCTTCGAGGTATTGCTGATCGCGTCCTACGGTTTGATGACGCACGGCGGTGGAGCCGTTCGGCTCAAGGCAGGCGTGCAATATGTCGCCTACAACCTTTTGGGCTCAACGCTGTTTTTGTTTGCCCTTGGCACGCTCTATTCAGTGACCGGCACGCTGAACATGGCGGATATGGCTGTACGGATTGCCGAGCTTCCGTTCGAAGACACCGCTCTGATAAGAGTGGGTGCTGCCCTGTTGCTGCTGGTATTCTGCATTAAGGCTGCAGTTCTACCGCTGCATTTCTGGCTACCGGCCAGCTATGCGAATGCTCCTATGCCAGTTGCAGCGCTGTTTGCGATCATGACAAAGGTCGGGGCCTACTCGATCTTGCGCATGTACACGCTTGGCTTTGGCCCCGAGGTATTGGTTGCGCATGATCTTGTGATCAACTGGCTGCAACCTGCCGCTTTGGTAACTCTGGCCGTTGGTACAATCGGCATATTGGGCTCACGACACATCGCGCGCCTAGTGGCTTTTTGCGCCATCGCGTCAATGGGTACCCTGCTGATCGCAATTTCCCTGTTCACAGAAACAGCAACCGCCGCCGCTTTGTTCTATATCTACCATTCGACGCTTGCGACGGCGCTGTTGTTCCTGATTGCTGATCTGGTGATCGAGCGGCGCGGAGGCGCGATTGCCCCAAAGCACCCTATGGCACAGACCGGACTGATTTCCGCACTGTTCTTTATTGGTGCGATTGCTTTGGCCGGGATGCCGCCCCTGTCCGGGTTCATTGGCAAACTGCTGGTCCTGGACGCCGCGCGAGATGCACCAGACGCAAATACGGTCTGGGCTGTGGTATTGATCGGCTCATTCGTAACCATAGTAGGGCTAGCCCGCGCCGGAACTTTGATCTTTTGGAAAAGCCATGACGCCAGCTTGGCCACCGACCAAGCCGATACAACTGGCGGCGAGACCGCCTTTCAGGCAGCCCCGGAACCTTCGCCCGGGTTGGCCTTTACGTCGGTATTTGCTTTGATCATCGGTCTGGTCATGCTGACATTGTTTGCCGGGCCTGCAATGAACTACGCTACCAGCACAGCGGAACAGTTGTTTGCACCCGAAAACTACATCTCGGCCGTGTTAGGGGTGGAAGAATGAAAAAACTGCTTCACCGGATATTCCCGCACCCGCATCTGACTTTCCTGCTGACGGTCGTGTGGATTTTGCTGGCAAACACACCATCGCTGAATTCACTGGTGTTTGGCCTTGTGCTGGGGATTATCATCCCCTTCGTCACACAGCCGTATTGGCCAGACCGGCCCATTCTTCGGAATTGGCCGATGATCGCCGAATACATATTGGTGGTTCTATGGGACATTGTTGTCGCCAACATGACAGTTGCTAGGATCATCCTCTTCAAATGGGATTCCGACCGTGAACCGAACTGGGTCTGCATTCCGCTGGAACTGCGCACACCAGAGGCGATTACGGTTCTGGCCGGGACAATCACCATGACCCCCGGCACCGTCAGTTGCGATCTGTCCGCGCAGGGTCACAACCTGCTGGTCCACTGCCTCGATGCGCCAAACCCGGACGAAGTACGCGATCAAATCAAGCAACGATACGAGCGCAGGCTAAAGGAGATTTTCGAATGATCGAGCTAGCAATCTACTTTGCCTTTGCCTGTTTCGGCGCAGCCATCATGATGTGCCTGTGGCGGATCATTACGGCCGATGGAGTGGGCACCCGGGTTCTGGCGCTGGACACGATGGTGATCAACACAATTGCCCTTATGGTGCTTTACGGGCTGTTTCTGGGGACCGAAATCTTCTTCGAGGCTGCCATGATCATCGCCATGCTCGGCTTTGTCTCAACCGTTGCCTACGCGCGCTTTATGCTGCGCGGCAATATCATCGAGTGAGGGCGACATGTCGGTAATCTTTGAAATTCTGGTCGCCTTCTTCCTGGTTGTTTCAGGCATATTTGGTTTTGTCGGATCGTACGGGATGATCAAGCTAAAGGACCCGATGTCCAGGCTTCACGCCCCCACCAAAGCGACAACGCTTGGGGTGGGTGGCGTTCTGATCGCCTCAATCATCCATTCCGTATTGATCGAACATCACCTGTCTCTGCACGAGCTGCTGATCACGCTGTTTCTGTTCCTGACTGCTCCGATCACGGCCCTGTTTATTGCCAAATGGCATATTCACCGCCATGAAAAGCCCCAGGATCTGCCGGACGCGGGTGAGGACAAAATCTGGGCTACACATGCGGTCGAACAGGTCGAAGACGTTCCTGATCACAGAAACACCTGATACCTATGCATAGACCTCCACTACCCCTGACCCGCGATCTGGTTCTTATCGGCGGCGGTCATACGCACGCGCTGGTGTTGCGAAAATGGGGAATGAACCCCCTGCCTGGCGCGCGCCTGACGGTCATCAACCCCACGCCTTCAGCCCCCTATTCAGGGATGCTGCCCGGTTTCGTTGCCGGTCATTACCGCCGGGGTGACCTGGATATTGATCTGGTGCGTCTGGCTCGCTTTGCCGGGGCACGGGTGATATTGGGTGCCGTCGAAGGGTTAGACCCTGACCGGCAAGAGGTACATGTGCCCGGCCGACCGCCCGTCGCCTATGATGTAGCCTCGATTAATGTTGGCATTACATCCGACATGCCGGCCCTGCCTGGATTTTCCGACCATGCGGTCCCCGCAAAACCGTTAGGGTCTTTTGCCGCCAGGTGGGCCGAGTACCAATCTGGCGCAGGCGCCGCCTCGGTTGCCGTGATCGGTGGTGGTGTTGCCGGTGTCGAGTTGATCATGGCGATGGCGCACGCTCTGCGTTCCGCAAACCGCAGCGCCCGATTGACCCTGATCGACAATGCTCGGGCCCTGACCGCGATTGGCGCTAAGGCGGCCTCGATCATTCGCAATGCGATGGCTGACCTTGGCATCGACGTGATCGAACAGGCCGCCATCGTCGAAATTCATGCGGATCACATCCGGTTGGAGGACGGGCGCCAGATTGCGGCTGGATTCGTGACGGGGGCGGCGGGGGCCAAACCCTATGGTTGGATGGCGCAGTCCGGGCTGGATCTTCACGATGGCTATATCACGGTGAATAGCCGGCTGCAGTCCAGCAATCCTTTTGTGTTCGCAGCCGGCGATTGTGCCCATCTGTCAGAAAACCCCAGACCAAAAGCAGGTGTCTATGCCGTCCGAGAAGCCCCGATTCTTTACGACAATCTTCGGGCCTCGCTGGGTGTCGGAAAGATGCGCCCCTATCATCCGCAAAAAGATTACCTCAAGCTGATATCGCTGGGTGGGAAATCCGCATTGGCCGAGCGATTGGGAACCTCGCTCAGTGGTCCGTTGATGTGGAAATGGAAGAACCATATCGACCAGAATTTCATGAATAAGTTCCGGAATCTGCCGCAGATGAAAGCAGCAGAGTTGCCCCGCGACCACGCTTTGGGCGTGCCCGAAGTCCTGGGTGAAAAGCCCATGTGCGGTGGGTGCGGCGCAAAGATTGGGCGTCGCGCTTTGCGCAGTGTTCTGTCTGATTTGCCGCCCCCCGATCGGCAAGACGTTATACCGCTTTCAGGTGACGATGCGGCTTTGCTTCTCACCGGCGGCGCGCGACAGGTGATGACCTCGGACCATTTGCGCAGCTTTACCAATGATCCGGTTTTGATGACACGGATCACGGCCATTCACGCATTGGGTGATATCTGGGCGATGGGTGCGGCACCGCAGGCCGCCACCGCAACGATTATTCTGCCTCGGATGTCACCCGCACTGCAACAACGTACAATGTCAGAAATCATGGCCACCGCCAGTGACGTCATCCGCGCAACCGGGGCCGAAATCGTCGGAGGCCACAGTTCGATGGGGGATGAGATGACCATCGGGTTCACTCTGACCGGCCTGTGCGAAAACGACCCGATCATCTTGTCCGGAGCCCGCAAGGGCGACGCTTTGATCCTGACCAAGCCGATTGGCAGCGGCGTGATCATGGCCGCCGAAATGGCCGGTTTGGCCAATGGCATCTGGGTCGCCGAGGCGTTCCGCCACATGGTCCAGCCCCAGGGCGAAGCCGCGCGCATTCTGTTCAGCGCCCATGCTATGACCGATGTGACCGGGTTTGGTCTGGCAGGGCATCTGCAAGGTATTTGCGGTGCCTCGGGCTGCGGTGCGGTAATTGCTCTGGATGCGGTTCCCGTGATGGCCGGGGCTGTGGAGCTTAGCGCAAGCGGTGTTCGGTCCACGATCTTCGAAGACAACCGCGCCATTGCGCCTGAACTCGCCAACGGACCCAAGGCTGATCTTCTTTTCGACCCTCAAACCGCCGGAGGGCTATTGGCCGCTGTCCAAGCCGATGACGCGCCAGGCCTGTGTGCAGACCTACGTGCGGCTGGATATCCGGCATCAATCATCGGCATGATCGACGATACGCCGGGTTTAAAACTTCAGAGCTGATCCAGGACCTGTTCGACCCGCACAGCGACCTCTTTCAGACCGGTACTTGCCAGCGAGGGAACCTGGATCGAGGCCACAATCTCGGTGCTGTGTACGCGCGCGGACTTGGCATAAGCTGGGTCGTAATGCTGTTCCATAAGTGACCGTGTAAGGGCCAACTTGTTACCGCCGTCAATCAGCGCAAACCACCCATCCACCACCTCATGCCCACGGTGAGACCTCAGCGGCGACAGGAGATCTTTCAACCGCTCGGCATCGCTGAGGACATCGTCATATGCCGAGACCAGATATTCCGCGCGCGCTTCTATCGGGGCATCAATCTGAATGCGCACGGCCGCACACATGGCGGACCAAAGCCTCGGCGGCAGGATCAAAGAGCCGATTTTGGACGATTCCGCTTCGACTACGACGGGACGGGTGGGGTCAAAACCACAAAGTTCTGCGGCCAGCGCGGATTCGAATGCCTTTTGACTGGGTTGTCCGCCCGGCATTGCCCCCAGCAACGACCCCCGGTGATTGGAAAGCCCTTCGAGATCCAGAACCTGGACACCACGTTCCTGAAGGTGTGTAAGCAGCTCGGTCTTTGCTGTGCCCGTATACCCATCCAGAAGGACGAATTGAAACTGCAACGGATCGTCATACAGATACCGGCTCACCAAGCGGCGATAAGCCCGATAGCCGCCCTCGACAACCTCGGCCCGCCAGCCAATCTGTTGTAGCATCCAGGTAAACGAACCAGATCTCTGCCCACCGCGCCAGCAATATACAAGGGGTTTCCACCCCCCTTCGTGATGGGACAGGCTGTGTTCAATGTGGTTGGCCGCATTCCTGAAAACCAGAGCCGCCCCCAGCTTGCGGGCCAGAAACGGGCTTTCCTGGACATAGATCGTCCCGACGCGCGCCCGTTCGTCGTTATCCAGAACTGGCAGGTTGATAGACCCGGGCAAATGATCCTCGGCAAATTCAGCCGGGCTGCGCACGTCTATGGTTGTGTCGAACTCATGCGCGTATAACTGCTGAAGGTTGGTGATTTTCAGAACCATGTCAACGATCTAACCCGCGTTGAACCGGATGGAAAGGCACGGTGTCAACCTGTGATGGGATCGACAAGCGTCGGTCCACTGGCCCGATTGGAATTGACGCGCGGATCGACACGATGAAAGCCAAGAATATCTTCCTGCCCCGGAGACAACAGCCGCGCAGCCCCCTTGCCCACTTCACCCAGCCATAAAGGCCAGTTTTCAGGTTCAACAATCAGGGGCATGCGGTGATGAATTATGCCCAGATTGCGGTTCGCTGGTGTCGTAACGATAGCGCATGTTCCCTTCTGGTCGCCCTCGGGTCCCCAATCTTGCCATACCCCGCCAAAAGCAATCGGGGCCCCGTCTTTTCTGAAAATATACCAGGGCAGCCGGTCTCCGCTCTCGGTTTTGGTCCATTCATAAAACCCGCTGGCAACGATCAGACATCTGCGTTCTCTGCAGGCCACCCTGAACGCCGGTTTTTCAGCTAGCGTTTCGGCGCGGGCATTGATCAACAATGGCCCAGCGGTTTTGGACTTGTACCAGTGTGGTAAAAACCCCCAACGCAAGGCATCCAACTGACGCCCGGTTTCGCCTGCCCTGACCACATGCACCTGACATGTCGGACAAACGTTGAAATTCGGGACAACAGGCAGAGCATTGGCCGGGCGCGCAGAAAACAACTGGGCCATGGCATCATTTGGAAGGGTTATTGCAAACCGTCCGCACATAGGTAATGAACTTTCAACAATCGTTTTCTACAGGCACAGGTTCTCACGGGGTCATATGCAAAATCAAACGGCGAAAACCTTAAAAGTCAAAGCTGTCGCAGCGCTGGAAGAAGGCAAATTCCAGGCTGCGCTGAAAAAGGCTCAACTTGGCGTAAAAAAGTTTCCGACCGACTCGGATTTTCATGCCATTTCCGGTTTTGTTCTGACCGAGATGAAACAGTATAAAAGGTCGATCCCGCATTTTGTCGAAGCCGCGCGGATGAAACCTGACGATCCGCAATTCGTCGAAAACCTCGCCAATGCTCTTATGCAAACCGGCCAGATGGCCAAAGCCTTGG
Source organism: Ruegeria sp. YTSA226 (assembly GCF_059609905.1). NCBI lineage: Bacteria > Pseudomonadati > Pseudomonadota > Alphaproteobacteria > Rhodobacterales > Roseobacteraceae > Ruegeria > Ruegeria sp. YTSA226. The sequence goes on along the minus strand of NZ_JBXWMQ010000002.1, from coordinate 33,007 downwards.
AATATGCCGAACTCAAGGCCGAAAAATTCCCAGCCAGCAAGGAACTGAACCGGGTCATTGATGAGATTACGCTGAAAGGACAGAATTGGCGCCTGATCATTGATCACGTGACCAAAAAACTTCAAAGCGACCCTGAAAATGTCAGCCTGTTGTCGACTCGTGCCCGCGCCTATGGCCGCATCGGTTATATCGAGCACAACTCACGCGATATAACCAAGGCGTATGAATTGGCACCGGACAACGAAAAGATAGCCTTTCAAAAAGCCGTAAATCTGCACCAGAGTGGCGACAAAAAGGGATGCGCCAATATTCTGCAGGGCATCTACGCCAAAGAACCCTTCCATGTTGCCACCCTTCTTCAGCTTTCGACAATGTCCAGCAAAGAGGACGCCCCGAAACTGATGGAGGCGGTTGAAGCAGCGATATCCGAAAGCGTACACGAGCTGTCGGAACTGGAATTTGCCAAGGCCCACCTGATCCAAAAAACCGATAGCCTTGGCGCAGCACTGCCGCAATTTGCACGTGCCAATGCCATCCAACACAACGTCAAACCCTATGATTTAGAGGCGGAAGAACAGAAGTTCGAACGTATCACTGGCCTGTTCCCTGTAGGAGGAAGAGTTCCTTGGTCCGAACAAACCGATCAGCCGGTTCCGATCTTCGTTCTGGGCCAGCCGCGCTCTGGCACGACGCTCATGGAAATGATGCTGAGCTCCGCGCCAGACATTGCTGGCTGCGGCGAACTGACGGTTGGGGCCGATCTTTCGCGCGACTACGCACAACATCGCAAGACCTTCGATTCCACTGCCGCAGCGAAATATGCCAAAGAGTTCCGAGAGTTGATGCCGCCGATCCCCGATGGCTCGACCGCTTTTGTTGACAAGATGCCCCACAATTTTCAGCGGGTCGGCTTCCTGTTGTCGGCATTCCCAAACGCCAAGATAATAAACATGCTGCGTGATCCGCGCGATGTTGGTCTTTCGAAATGGATCCGCCGGTTCCCTGCGGGTGGCATGAACTATGCCTCGAATCTTGAGACCATTGCCCATTCTGCCAACCTATATCGTCGCTATATGGCGCATTGGGATGCTGTTTTTGGCGACAAGATCCTGACCGTTCCATATGAAAAGCTTGTCGCGGACCCCGAAACCTATAGCAAGCAGGTCGCCGCTTTCTGCGACCTGGAATGGACCGAGACGATGATGCATCCGGAAGAGAATACCAAACAGGTCCGGACTGCCAGTATCGACCAGGTTCGCAACAAAATCTCAACCAAATCCATTGGGGGATGGCGATCTGTGTCGGAACATATCCAGCCCATGCTTGCGGGTTTTGATACAGGGCTTTGGCCGGAATACGATATCGATCAAGGCTGAAGGTTAGCTGAATGAAATAGGGCCGCATCCCAAGGTGCGGCCCTTTTCGTTTCGCTCTGGTCGCCTTACTTTTGCTTGATGCGACCGTCCAGATAAGGCTGGTAAGGCGCGTTTTCGGCTAGGTATTCCGCCGTGACATCTGCAAGATCCGGGCCAAAGTCATAGGCATTTTTATCGTCGCCTTCGAACATACTGTACCCGTCACCGCCATTTCTGACGTAGTTATTGGTAACGACAAGATAAGTCGCCGCCGGATCAATCGGGGTAAGCCCATCGCCGTTGGATACCATGACCTCTGATACGCGCCCTTCGTTTGGTGCCACCGATGCGTCCCAAACAAAGGTCAGACCGGCAACCTGCGGAAAGCGGCCCTTGACCTCTTCTACCTGGCTCACGCCGTTTTCAAGCGCGTCAACGATGCCTTGTCCGCTGATCTCAAAGGTTGAAAGCGTATTCTGGAACGGCAGCACGGTCAGAACTTCACCCATGGTCACGTCGCCAGGGTCAATCGAAGCACGCAAGCCGCCAGAGTTCGCAATCGCGATATGAACGCCCTGATCAGCAACCCGCGCAAGCATAGCATCAGCGACCAAATTGCCCATCTGACATTCCTGAACACGACAGATCGAACGGTCACCCTCAATCGCCTCAGACGTGCTGGCCACGACCTTATTGCGGATTTCGTCCAAAGGAGCGGCCAGTTCCGCGATACGGTCCAGCGAGGCCTGATCTTCGGCCACGTTGTTGTCCATGATCAGCGGCTCACCAGCCGCCGCGACAACATTTCCGTCGTCATCAAAAGTGACATTCAGCTCGCCCAGGAATTTGCCGTAGGCATAGGCCTGAATGATCTGCACGCCATCGACCACTGTCGGATAGGGACCAACAGCCTTGTCGGAAACGTTGGACAAATATGTATTGGAATGCCCACCTACGATTACGTCAACGCCGGTCGTTTCCTGTGCAACACGCTGGTCGACAGCATATCCCGAATGGCTGAGAACGATGATCTTGTTCACGCCTTCCGCGGTTAGCTTGTCCACTTCGGCCTGAACCGCGGGAACCGGGTCCGAGAATGTGATGTTCGGGCCAGGAGAGGCCAGTTCATGCGTGTCTTCCGGCGTCAGACCAACAAGGCCGACTTTTTCTCCGCCGACTTCAATCACTGTAGACTTTTTGATCTTGCCGTTCAGCAATTCTTCGCCGGAAAAATCCGCGTTCGACATCAGCACCGGGAAATCAACCGTGTCAATAAAGCCGCGCAGGACTTCCGGGCCATCATCGAATTCGTGGTTGCCCACGGTCATAGCGTTATAGCCCAATTTGTTCATGAACTCGGCCGCGACCTTGCCCTTGTAATAGGTATAGAACAACGAGCCCTGAAACTGATCGCCGCCATCTACCAGGATCGAGTTTTCGGCACGTCCGCGGGCTTCTTCCACTGCTGTTACGAGACGGGCAGATCCGCCAAAACACTTGCCTTCGGCGTTGTCATCTGAACTACAGCCACTGTCATATTTGTTGATCGGCTCGATACGCGAATGAAAGTCGTTGGTGTGCAGAATGGTCAGTTTATATTCGGCGGCGGCCATTCCTGCAGTCAAACCCAGCACAGCAGCCGAGGCTAGGAAACGGGTGAACATATTTTAACTCCCTTTGTTAATTGCCAAGATGTTGCGCCGCCTTCAGCAAAGAGTCAAAGGGGGAAATCCGGCTTGAATCTAGCCGCAGCGCGGGGCATGACCGTTCTATGCTGATTTACAAGATTTTCCGCGCCAACGAATGGACGGCGCTGCAGACCGATGGCGCCACGGATGGTGCTCCGATTGATGTTTCGGACGGTTTTGTCCACTTTTCGACAGCTGAACAAGCTGCGGAAACCGCTGCCAAGCATTTTGCCAGCGCCGAAGGTTTGACGCTGTTGGCCTGCGATGCTGACGCGATGGGCGAGGAACTGAAGTGGGAGGTTTCGCGCGGGGGCGCTCTGTTTCCGCATCTCTACCGTCAGATCCGCATGACCGACATAGCTTGGTCCTGCCCCCTGCCCTTTGACGGCAACGCGCATCGCTTCCCGGACGACATGAAATGACGGAATATATCGACCCGGATCGCGCCCAGTTCGAAGCCTTCAAGGTGCTGGATCGTGACCAGTCTATTGAGATGCTGAACCTGGTGAGGTTCCGCAGCCGGGCCGAATATCCATCGGGGCACGAACTGGCCAGAAGCGGTCTGTCGGGCGCTCAGGCCTATCGCAATTATGGGATCGAAACCGCGCCGATTATTACCCGCCTTGGGGCAAAGATCATTTGGCGCGGCGCGTTTCAGACTACGTTGATTGGCCCGAAGGATGAGGCATGGGACGCGGTATTTATCGCGCGTTACCCATCGGCCCATGCCTTTCTGGAAATGATATCCGACCCTGACTACAAACAGGCGGTCGTGCATCGTCAGGCTGCGGTGAAGACCTCTCGCCTGATCCGGTGCGCGCCGACCGAAGGCGGAGAAATCTTTGGATGAAACTGACTGAAAAGCTGGGGCTGGCTGCCCTGCACCGCTTGGACCCGGAAACTGCACATGCCCTGTCGATCAAAGCCCTGAAGGCAGGGCTTGCGCCTGCACCAGGGCCGGTCACGTCACAGCGTTTGCAGACCAAAATCGCCGGGCTGGATCTGCCCAATCCGGTTGGTCTGGCCGCAGGGTTCGACAAGAACGGAGAGGTTCTTGGCCCCCTGTCTCGCGCCGGGTTTGGGTTCATCGAAGTCGGTGCCGTTACCCCACGCCCGCAGCCCGGCAATCCCAGGCCGCGCCTGTTCCGCCTGACCGAAGACAAGGCTGCCATCAACCGCTTTGGCTTTAACAACGAAGGGATGGAGGCCATGGCCCGTCGTCTGGCGGCGCGCCCCAGGGATGCGGTGATCGGACTGAACCTTGGTGCGAACAAAGACAGCGATGATCGCCCCGGCGACTTTGCCAAGGTACTGGCCCATTGTGGGGCGCATCTGGATTTCGCTACGGTCAACGTGTCATCTCCGAACACTGAAAAGCTGCGGGATTTGCAAGGCAAAGCGGCGCTGAGCGCTCTGTTGAGCGGCGTGATCGAAACCCGAAACACCCTAATGCGCCCTCTACCAGTATTCCTCAAGATCGCCCCCGATCTGACCGAGGATGAGCTGCGGGATATCGCCGAAGTGGCCCATGAATCGGGCGTTGATGCGGTCATCGCCTCGAACACCACTTTGTCGCGCGATGGGTTGCGCAGCGCACACAGAGACGAAGCAGGCGGCCTGTCCGGCGCGCCTTTGTTCGAAAAATCCACCCGCGTTCTTGCCCGGTTTAGCCATTTGACCGACGGTCAGATTCCGTTGATCGGCGTTGGTGGCATCAGCACAGCAGAACAGGCCTATGCCAAGATATGCGCCGGTGCTTCGGCCGTGCAATTCTACACCGCGATGGTTTTCGGTGGTATCTCACTTGCAGCGGAAATCGCGCGAGGCTTGGATGACTTGCTGGCGCGCGATGGGTTTGAAACAGTTGCGCAGGCCGTTGGAAGCAAAAGACAGGACTGGATATGATCGAATACTGGCACAATCCCAGATGCTCTAAGTCTCGCGCAGGGCTCGCTTTGCTTGAGGAAAACGGAGCGCAGGTCGAAATTCGCAAATACCTTGAGGATACGCCCTCGGCAGACGAAATCCGGGCCGTACTTACACGCCTTGATATCCCCGCCATCGACCTGATGCGGACTAGCGAAAAGCTGTTCAAGGAACTGGGCCTAACCAAGAATACCGCTCAGGATGACCTGATCACAGCAATGGCGGCCCATCCGATTTTGATCGAGCGTCCGCTTGCAATCAAAGGGGACAACGCAGCCATTGGTCGCCCTACGGAATCCCTTCTGGACCTTCTTTAGGCGACCAAAGCCTCAAGCTTGGGGTATCGCCATCCCAGCGTGCAGGCACGCGCGATGTTCAAGATCATCAGCGCGGCCCAAAGGCCGTGATTGCCGAGCGCAGGCACCAATATGAACAGGGCCAAAACATAAATCGCAACCGAATGGATCATCGCATTGCGCATTGCGCGCGTCCAGGTCGCGCCTATGTAGATGCCGTCAAACATCCAGCTTGCCACACCGATCACCGGCGCCAGCGCCGCCCAGACCAGATACTCGCGTGCGGCTAGTCGCACCTCAGGTGCAGTTGACATCAGGTCGATCAACGCTGGCCCGGCCAGATAGAAAACCGCACCAAGTACAAATGCACCCCCTACCCCCCATTGCGAAGCCATGGCCGCGGCTCGGCGCACCTGATGCCGATCCCGCGCGCCAATGGCGCCGCCGACCAGTGCTTCGGCGGAAAAGGCGAACCCATCCAGTGCAAAGGCGGTAATTTCGAGAAACTGCAGCAAGACCTGATTGGCTGCCAGATTAACATCCCCCAGATCCGACCCGACGAAGAGGAATGTGGTAAAGGCGCCGGTCAGCAATACCGAACGGACCATGATGTCGCCATTCACCTGCATCATCCGACGCAGACGCGTGGGATCAAAAATTCGCGGCCAGTCACGCCATTGATTCCCGGTAAAAGCACTGCGGCACAGCCAGAGACCCAGTGCCAGCCCGCTCCACTCGGCGATGAGCGTCGCGATGGCCACCCCCTCGACGCCCCAACCCAGACCAAGCACAAACCACAGATCCAGGAGAATATTCAGCCCGTTCATCCAGACCTGCAGGACAAAGACCCCACGCGTACGTTCAATCGCAATCAACCAGCCAGTGATGGCGAACAGCGCAATCGTTGCCGGCGCACCCCAGATGCGTATCCGCAAATAGTCGCGGGTCAGCGCCTCAACCTCGGGGCTGGCGGGGGAAAGGGCAAAAGCCCCTTTGAACAAAAGGACTTGGGCCAATATGAAAACCATACCTGCCGCACTGCCCAGCAATATGCCCCGCATCAGCAGCGCACCGGTTTCTGCAGTGTCACCTGCCCCGCGCGCCTGCGCCGCCAGGCCGGTGGTCCCCATCCTCAGAAAGCCGAATATCCAGTAGATCGAGGCCAGAATCACGGCCCCCATCCCAACAGCCCCAATCGGCGCAGCCAGACCCATCTGCCCGACTACGCCAGTATCCACGGCCCCAAGGATCGGAACCGTGGCATTCGACAGCACGATGGGCGCTGCAATTTTAAGCACGCGCCTGTGCGTGATTGGTGCCGAGGCGTCTTGCATGGAAATCTACTCAGCTTTCGATTTGGACTGCGGCATCAGAAAATGCCCGCTGGCCTGTGCGAAAGGTCGCTGATGATTGTCCTGCCACGCTTCGACACGAACCGACGCATACCGGCGCCCTAATCGGCGAACAAAGGCACGCGCATAGGCATCCCGAGGCAAGCCCGATCGCAGGTAATCAACAGTGAAATCGACTGTTTTTGGAAACATGATGGTTTCATCTTGAAAGACCGTGCTGGCATCCAATTCGCCGTTTTCGATCCGGGGAAAGAAATACTCCCAACTCAGGGTGATAACCGCGGTTACTTCCAGAAAGGCAGCCGTCACACCACCATGAAGCGCCGGAAGCATCGGGTTTCCGATCAGCTTTTGGTCAAAGTTCAGTACCCCGGTCAACTCATTTCCCCGCCGGTCAAATTCGATTCCGAGAAACTGAATATATGGAACACCATCCACGATTGCCTTCAGTGCTGCATCGCGACGCTGTTCGATAAGCTGCATGGCTTCGGGCCGAGGTCGTGACATCATCGGCTCTCCACTGTGAATGAACCGGTGGCGGTTGCCACGGGCAGGTCCTTGTCCTCATCCATCGCAGTTGCGCGGACAAAGGCCACGTTTCTGGTGATGTGATAACAGACAGCATGTGTCGTAATGCTCTGCCCTGGCGTCGCCGGGCGCATGTAGTCTATCCGCAGATCTATTGTCGCGGTGGCGCCGGGCGAAGAAGGATGGCACATGACCGCGGAACCGCAGCAGGTGTCAAGCAGGGCAAAAACCGCCCCGCCATGGATCACACCCGTGCGTGGATCACCGATCAGTTCGGCCTTGTAGGGCATCGAAATCTCGGCCTCGCCATTACCCATTTTGGTGAGTGTCAAACCCAAAGCTTTGGCATGCGGAATGGCCTCAATAAACTGTCGTGCTATAGCAGCTTTGTCGACCATCTACTTGTGTCCTCTCTGTTTCTCCCTTTATGAGCGTCAGGCTAGCAAAAGAGCAAGCCCGCCTGTTGCGCTTGAACTCGCCACGTCCTACGCTGTTTCGAAGGAGACCAGGAATGCCCGACAACCGTTTGTCATTCAAAGAGATGTGCGCCGAGTTTGACGTGACTCCACGTACCCTGCGCTACTATGAATATATCGAACTTCTGCAGCCTGACCGCGAAGGCCGAACTCGCTTTTACGGGCCTAGGGAATGCGCTCGGATGACGCTGATCATGCGGGGACGGAAATACGGATTTCCACTGGAAGATATCCGCCAGTGGCTGCTGATCTACGAAGATCAGGGGAATCAGGCACAGATGAAGGCCTTCATCGAAATGGCCGAACATCAGCTTGTCGAACTGAACAATCAGAAAAAACAGTTGGATGAAGCCATAGATGCCTTGGAACAAATGCGTGACCAGACCGCGAAATTGTTAGACTAGGCATTGCTGCCCAGTTGATCGCGTTTACTATCGGATTTGCCAAAGCCAAAAACAGACCCTTCCTGGGCTCTTTTACCCTTTCAGCATGCTTTCCCGTGTTTGGAAAATTGCATCTGGAAGGTGATCTGACGTGACGTCCTGAAATTCCCTGCAGTAGAAACCTTGACGCGAACGGAAGTTACGTCAACTTATTTGTGACGCAGCGTTCGCGTTACGTGAACGGCATCTACGTGCTGTAAGACGCGCATCGACTGCGCAAATCAGCTTAACGAAGGCCAGTTACAAGAGTGCAGAAACCATGACCGAAGATCTGATGACCATTCGTGAAATGTGCGAGACCTATGATGTCACGCCGCGCACATTACGTTTTTACGAGGCAAAGGAACTTTTGTTTCCGATCCGCGAAGGGCAGAAACGACTGTTCACCAAAAGCGACCGGGCGCGTCTCAAGCTGATCCTGCGAGGCAAACGCTTTGGCTTCAGCCTGGAAGAAATTCGCCAGCTTCTTGATTTGTATCACGTAGGTGATCAGCAGGTTACACAGATGACCCGCACCTATGAGATCGCGTGCGAGCGGCTTGCCGATATGGAATCCCGGCGTGAAGAGCTGACCCAGGCCATTGACGATCTAAAAGAACAGTTGAGATGGGGCGAGAAAGTGATCGCCTCGATCAAGAGCGACAAAAAGGCCGCAGAATAACCCCGGCGGCACCCACCCACCGGACAAGCGAAACTAAGGAAGTTCCCAATGCCCGTATACAATGCACCAACCAAAGACATGCAGTTCGTATTGCACGAAGTGCTCAATGTATCGGGATCGGACATCCCGGGTTATAGCGAGCTTGAACCTGATTTTACCGGCGCTGTTCTAGAAGAAGCCGGTAAGATGGCGACAAATGTTCTGCACCCGCTGAATACAATCGGTGATACCGAAGGATGTCGTCTGGAAAACGGTGTGGTATATACCCCCACTGGCTTTAAAGACGCATTCGGTCAGATGAAGGAAGGCGGCTGGACCGGCCTGGACATGCCCGAAGAATTCGGCGGCCAGAACATGCCTTATGTCATCGGCTCTGCCGTGGCCGAGATGTTTTCCGCCTCGAACCAGGCGTTCACCATGTATCAAGGTCTGACCCACGGCGCAGCCTCGGCCATTCTGGCGCACGGCACCCAAGAGCAGAAAGAAACCTATCTGCCGAACATGGTTAGCTGCGATTGGACCGGCACCATGAACCTGACCGAACCGCATTGCGGCACCGACCTGGGTCTGATGCGCACCAAGGCTGAACCGCAGGCGGATGGCTCCTACAAGATTTCCGGTCAGAAGATCTTTATCTCGGCTGGTGAACACGACATGGCCGACAACATCATTCACCTGGTGCTGGCCAAGATCGTGGGCGGCCCCGAAGGCATCAAGGGTGTATCCCTGTTCATCGTTCCTAAATTCATGGTGAACGAAGATGGCAGCCTGGGTGAACGCAACGGCGTATCGGTCGGCAACATCGAAGAAAAGATGGGCATCCACGGCAACTCGACCTGCGTCATGAACTATGACGAGGCAACCGGCTATCTTTTGGGCGAAGAGCATAAAGGCATGCGAGCGATGTTCACCATGATGAACGAAGCCCGTATGGGTGTAGCCATGCAGGGTCTGTCCCAGGCCGACGCGGCCTATCAGAACGCGGTGGAATACGCCAAAGACCGCCTGCAGGGCCGCGATGTGACCGGTGCGAAAAACCCGGACGGTCCAGCCGATCCGCTGATCGTGCATCCCGACATCCGCCGCAGCCTGATGGATCAGAAAAGCTTTACCGAGGGTGCCCGTGCCTTTGTTCTGTGGGGAGCGACCATGATCGACAAGGCCCACCGCTCTGGTGACGATGCCGCCGATGGCCTGATCTCACTGCTGACGCCGGTCCTCAAAGGGTTCCTGACCGACGAAGGCTATGACATGACGGTCAAGGCCCAGCAAGTCTATGGCGGCCACGGCTACATCGAAGAATGGGGCATGTCGCAATATACCCGCGACGCCCGGATCGCGATGATCTACGAAGGCGCAAACGGCGTTCAGGCGCTTGACCTTGTGGGCCGTAAACTTGCCCAAGATGGCGGCAAACACGTCATGGCGTTTTTCGAAATGGTCAAAAACTTTTGCAAGGAAAACGCAGGTCAGAACGAAGCCTATGATACGGCGTTTATCGAACCGCTGAAAGCGGCCTCCAAGGATCTGCAGGCCGCTGCCATGTACTTTATGCAAAGCGGCACCAAGAACCCCAACCATGCGCTGGCTGGGTCGAATGACTTCATGCACATGTTCGGTCATGTCTGCCTGGGCCTGATGTGGGCACAGATGGCAAAAGCCTCTTATGCCGCACTTGAAGCCGGGACTTCGGACACCGAGTTCTACGAGACAAAGATTACCACCGGCCAGTTCTACATGGCGCGTCGCTTGCCAGCCACCGGTCTTCATCTGACACGCATCCAGAGCGGTGCGGATACTGTCATGGGCCTGGACGCGGCAAGCTTCTGATCTCTGACCGGCCCCAGACCATCTTGGGGCCGGCCATTCGAAAGGCTCGATATGCCAAAACGATTTCGCCTAACACGCCGTTTCCCGGTCGCCATGACCGAAGACGGCTATCGCAAACTCAGAGGGTTCGCGCGCGAGGCTGGTCTGGACGAAGGTGAGGCACTGTCATTCCTGTTCGAGAACTTCAACAGTGTCATCGACGAAGAGAGCCTGACGCACCGTTTGCGTATCTTCAATTCCGAACTTGAAGAGCGCAAACGATAAGAAAACAGACCCGCCCAAAAAAGGGCGGGCTACATGATACAGCACATCGCACTGACTCATGTGCCAAGGGAGGCAAATGATGACCATCAAACTGCATTGTTTCGGCGTCAGCGGAAACTCGTACAAGGCGGCGCTGGCTCTGGAGTTATCAGGGTTAGAATGGGAAGCCGTCGAAGTCGACTTCTTCAAAGGAGTGACACGCACTCCCGAATTTCGTGCCACTATCAACGAAATGGGTGAAGCGCCCGTCATGATTGATGGCGACTTTCGCACCAGTCAGTCCGGGGCCATTCAGACTTATATAACTGAAAAAACAGGCATGTTCGGAGGAAAGACGCAGGAAGAGAAATACGAGGTACTGCGCTGGGTGCTGTGGGACAATCACAAACTCAGCTCGATGGCAGGCCTGACCCGTTTTTTGATCAACTTTCTGCCGGAAGAACATCGCAACCCAGATGTGATCGCATTCAACCAGGGTCGCCTGAAGGCTGCGTATCAAGTCCTGGATGCACATCTGAACGGTCGCGACTGGATCGTTGGGGACGGCGTAACCAATGCTGATCTCAGCTGCTGTGGCTATCTCTACTATCCTGAACCCTTCGGCTTTGACCGCACCGAATGGCCAAATATCGACGCCTGGCTGACACGCTTGTCCCAGCAGCCTGGCTGGAAACACCCCTACGACCTGATGCCCGGCTCTGTGCCGGATCGAGCTTAAGGAGAAAACTATGACCGACGCATATATCTATGACGCCCTGCGTACTCCGCGCGGCAAAGGCCGCAAGGATGGCAGCCTGCACGAGCTGACTTCGGCGCGCCTGTCCTCGCTGACATTGAACGCCGTAAAAGAGCGGAACAATCTAGAGGGCCACGCCGTAGAGGACGTCATCTGGGGCAACGTAACCCAGGTTATGGAACAGGGCGGCTGTCTGGCACGAACCGCAGTGCTGGGTTCTGATCTGGATGAATCGATCCCCGGGCTGGCGATCAACCGGTTCTGCGCGTCCGGCATGGAAGCCGTGAACCTGGCTGCTAACCAGGTCAAGGGCGGCGCAGGCGACGCATACATTGCAGGCGGTGTCGAGATGATGGGCCGCGTGCCTATGGGCAGCGATGGTGCCGCGATTGCGGTTGATCCCTCGCTGGCGATGAACACCTACTTTGTGCCGCAGGGTATTTCGGCTGACATCATTGCCACTGAATACGGTTTCTCTCGGGATCAGGCCGACCAATTGGCGATGGAATCGCAGCGCCGTGCAAAAGCTGCGTGGGACGACAACCGGTTCTCGAAATCGGTCATCACCGTTAAGGATCAGAACGGCCTGACCATTCTGGACCATGATGAATACATGCGCCCCGGCACGGACATGCAAAGCCTGGGTGGCTTGAACCCCGCATTCCAGATGATGGGCGAGCAAATGCCCGGCTTCGACAACGTCGCAAAGCTGAAATACCCGCATCTGGAAAAGATCAATCATATCCACCACGCGGGTAACAGCTCGGGCATCGTGGATGGTGCAGCGGCAGTTCTGATCGGCAACAAGGAATTCGGCGAGAAGTACGGCCTGAAGCCGCGCGCACGCATCAAGGCCACGGCCAAGATCGGCACCGACCCCACCATTATGCTGACCGGTCCGGTTCCGGTGACCGAGAAAATCCTCGCCGACAACGGCATGAAAATCAGCGATCTCGACCTGTTCGAAGTGAACGAAGCCTTTGCCTCGGTTGTTCTGCGCTTCCAGCAGGCATTCGATGTCGATCCGGCTTTGGTCAACGTCAATGGCGGCTCGATCGCAATGGGCCACCCGCTGGGCGCGACCGGCGCGATGATCATCGGCACCCTGCTGGATGAGCTTGAACGTCAGGACAAGGAAACCGGGCTGGCCACGCTTTGCATCGCATCCGGCATGGGTGCAGCAACGATCATCGAGCGCGTCTGATGCCAAAGCTGGATCTCTCTCAGATTCCGTTTCAGGGCGGCTCGGCCTATCCGGGCAAGCTGGCCGAGGCGACCGCAGGCCGTTTTGTTCAGCGCCTCGGTGATGCGGGCGGGCTGACCCAGTACGGGGTCAACATCGTACGGCTTGAACCGCAAGGCATGTCCTCGCTGCGCCACTACCATATGGAGCAGGACGAGTTTGCAATCATGCTAAGCGGCACCTGTACGCTGATCGACGACGATGGCGAGCATGAAATGCAGCCCGGCGATTGCGCCGTATGGCCCGCAGGTGAAGCCAACGGCCATCACCTTGTGAACAACACCGATGCGCCTGCGACCTTTCTGGTGGTGGGCACACGGACCCCGAACGAGACCGGCTATTACAGCGACTTAGACATGATGGTGAAGGATGATGAGAACGGATTCTCCTTCACCCGGAAAGATGGCAGCCCGCTAACGGCTGACCAGATTGGAGATGACAATGACTGATTTCACTCTGAGCAAAGACGCGGACGGCGTCGCCATTATCACCTGGGACGTCCTAGGAAAGTCCATGAACGTGATGTCTTTTGACGGCTTCGCACAGTTGAGCGATTGCATCGATCAGGCACTTGCCGATGACGAGATCAAAGGCATCGTTATCACCAGCGGGAAAGAAGGTTCGTTCGCCGGTGGCATGGACCTGAACCTGCTTGCGGTGATGAAAGAACAGGCGGGCGACAACCCCGCCAAGGGCCTGTTCGAAGGCACCATGAATATGCACGGCGTGCTGCGCAAGATCGAGCTGGCGGGCATGGACCCCAAGACCAAGAAAGGCGGCAAGCCGATTGCAACCGCCCTGCCCGGTACAGCCGCAGGCATTGGCATGGAACTACCGCTGTCGACGCACCGCATCTTTGCAGCCGAGAACCCAAAGGCGAAATACGGCCTGCCTGAAATCATGGTTGGCATCTTCCCCGGCGCTGGTGGCACCACCCGTATGGTCCGCAAGGTCGGTGCGATTGCAGCCGCTCCGCTGTTGCTGGAAGGCAAGATGCTGGACGTCAAAAAGGCGAAAAGTGCAGGCTACATCGATGAGATCGCCGAGGATCCAGTTGCCGCAGCAAAAGATTGGGTGCTGAACGCCAAAGATGCGGACATTGTGAAGCCTTGGGATGCCAAGGGTTACAAAATGCCCGGTGGCGCGCCTTACCACCCTGCCGGTTTCATGAATTTCGTCGGCGCCTCGGCTATGGTGAATAGCAAAACCCAGGGTGCGTTCCCTGCCGCCAAGGCGTTGCTAAGCGCTGTTTACGAAGGTGCACTGGTCGATTTCGACACCGCGCTAAAGATCGAAGCACGCTGGTTCACCTCGGTCCTGCTGAACCCGTCTTCGGGTGCCATGATCCGATCACTGTTCCTGAACAAGGAAGCCTTGGAAAAAGGCGCCGTGCGTCCTGCGGGCGTACCGGATCAGTCAGTCAAGAAGATCGGTGTTCTGGGCGCTGGCATGATGGGTGCGGGTATCGCACTTGTATCGGCGCAGGCCGGTATGGAAGTTGTTCTGATCGACCGCGATCAGGAAGCCGCAGACAAAGGCAAAGCCTATACCGAAACGTACCTGGACAAAGGTATGAAGCGCGGCAAGGTTACGGCTGAAAAGAAAGAGGCCATGCTGGGCCGCATCACCGCGACCCCTGACCTTGATCATCTGAAGGGCTGTGACCTGATCATCGAAGCCGTCTTCGAAGACATGGGCGTCAAGGCCGAGATGACCAAAAAGGTCGAGGCGATCATTCCCGAGGACTGCATCTTTGCCTCGAACACCTCGACCCTGCCGATCAGCGACCTGGCCAAAGCTTCGGTGCGTGCGGATCAGTTCATCGGCATCCACTTCTTCTCGCCCGTCGAGAAGATGTTCTTGGTCGAGATCATCAAAGGCAAGGAAACCGGTGATCGCGCAGTGGCCAAGGCGCTGGACTATGTGCGCCAGATCCGCAAGACGCCGATCGTGGTCAACGATGCCCGCTTCTTCTACGCCAACCGCTGCATCATTCCCTACATCAATGAAGGTGCCCGGATGGTGACCGAAGGCGTCAGCCCGGTTCTGATCGACAACGCGGCACGCCAGTTGGGCTTCCCTGTCGGGCCGATCCAGCTGACTGATGAGACCTCGATTGATCTGGGTGCCAAGATCGCACGCGCGACCAAGGCCGCGATGGGCAACGAATATCCTGAAAGCCCGTCCGATGATCTGATCTTCTGGATGGAAGAACAGGGCCGTCTGGGCCGCAAGGCAAACGCGGGCTTCTTCGACTATGACGAAAAAGGCAAGCGCGTCGAATATTGGAAGGGTCTGCAGGACAAGTATCCGCTGGCAGAGGATCAGCCCGACCTGATCGAAGTGCAGGAACGCCTGATGTTCGCTCAGGTTCTGGAGGCCGTCCGCGCATTGGAAGAAGGCGTTCTGGAAGACATCCGCGAGGGTGACGTCGGCGCAATCTTGGGCTGGGGCTTTGCACCTTGGTCAGGTGGCCCACTGAGCTGGCTGGACATCATCGGCACCCCTTATGCGGCCGAGCGCTGCGATCAGTTGACCGCACAATATGGGGAACGGTTTACCTGCCCGCCGCTGCTGCGTGAGATGGCAGATAAAGGCCAAAGCTTCTACGGGCGTTTCAACCCCGAAGCCAAGGCTGCCTAAACAGTTGGTGCTGGCGTAAGAGACCTTACGCCAGCACCCTGCTTGTCGTGTTTGGTTGGTCTGCCGTTCAGATCACTGGGAGAGGTCGGCCCGGACGACCCGGGCGACGCGCGCCCCTGCTGGGTCTCAAAGGGACAACTTGTTCCAGCGAGATGGGTGCAGGCAGCGCACCCAACGGGTTGGCAAGGGCTGCCACGCGGCCCTCGGTTCGTATATCTTCGACCAATTCCGCCGCTGTTTCGCTTTCGGCAATTTGATAGCCCGCACTTGTGCCGCTGTGGCCGCCGAATCGCCCTGACGGGCAGAAGGCGCGCATGCCGCCTTCCATATAGACCACTTCATCCTCGTCAAAGAACAGTGCGCTGACATCGAATGATGATGCCGGGACGTCCGACTTGATGCGGAACAAACCGCTCAACTTTCGTGCTGCCACAACAGTCAGATCTGCAGTGCCATGCTCCAATGCTATACCCTGTTCAGGCATGATCCAAATCGTACCTGGGCTGTCGACGGCACTTGGGGGTACGCGGACTGGCAAATACTCGATCCGACTTTCTTCAGTAGGAACCGAAATCGTATCGACAGAAATGCGCCTTACTGCCTTAAAGCCGTTCTCGACTGTCCGGATCAGATCACCAGGCTGAATGTCTTCAATCGGCGTCCAGCCGTCGACAGTTGCAACCCTGGTCCCGTGGATCAAGCCGCCACGGCGCGCGTTCAGTTCTACTCTGGTTTCGAATTGTGTCCGGCTTTCCGGAACATCTGAAATACCCATGTCACTCACTACTTCAAACACGTGCCTCCCCCCCTGCTGGCACCAAAAACAATAGATATTCATTAGCATCCAAACCGATCACGCGTCCAAATTTTGACACATTTGAGCCTGATTTGGGTCCCAAACCCCGTTGGATAACGCTAAAAACGGAACAACGATCTGCAATCGCCCTGTATTAAGTCCCACAGGGAAACGATATTTCTGTCATCTAATCAAAAGAGTATCCGAATCTGTCTATATCTTCAGCGCAAGCCTCGGCGATGGCCTCCTGTGATGCGGCTGAATAATAGCTGCGGTAATCTTTCGCCCGCTCTGATCGATTCAGATGCGGCAGTGTGATCCGGAACCCCAGGTGGTCAAACAGAGGCTCTGCGTCCTGATCAAACGCTTCGAGTCTGATGAAATACTGGCACTGCTCGATACCATCGGCTCGCGTCACGTAGTGCCGCGCCGGATGTTGACGGAGCGATTGTTGCGTCGCAGGGTGGCAGACAAATCCTTCAAACGAATGGGCGCGGGCCAGCGCGATTGCGGGGTGATCAAAGCCTTGCACCTTGAGCCAGTGATAATAGCTGACAAGCCGATCCCAGGGATTTCGGACCAGGGTAAAGACTGTCATCCCCGACAACTCATCCGGTGAAAGAACACCTTCGATATCGGCGAGGGTTGAATGTTTCCAAAGGCGGCCACGCGCCGATAGCTGTTTGATCCGCCTATTGCGTTTCTTTGCCTTGGGCGTATCTCCCAGCAAAATATCATCCTTCATCGCGCGCTGTTCCAAAGCCAGCGACAAAGATGTCCCTCCAGTTTTGGGAATGTGGACGAAGATATAAGAGCGACCGCGCGAAATGATCACGATGCGGCCTCTGTAGCGGCGGGACGCGTGGACCGCCAGGCCAGCAGAACTCCGGCCGTTGCGATCAGGCATATGCCGAGGATCTGCAGAACACCGATATTCTGCCCAAAGACCCTCCAGGCGAACAAGGGTCCAAATATCATCACCGAGTATTCAAACACCGCCACATAAGAGGTCTCACCGATCTGATAGGATTTGATCAGCATGAATACCGCAATCGTCGACCCTATTGCCTGAACTATAATCCAAGGAATTGCCGGTCCCATTTGCCAGACCCAGCCACGGGTGACGAAGCCCTCCGGCCCAGCGACCGGAACCCCCGGAAACAAGGATAACACGATCAGCCCTACCGCTCCGGCCACTCCCAAGGTTGTCACCATAGCCGCCAGCAATGCCGTCGTGCTTTCCTGCGCGCAGTGGCTTCGGGTGATGACTGAACTGAACGCGTAGAACAGCCCTCCGGCGACCGGCAACAGCGTTTTTGCATCAAACTCGCCGGGATTCGGCTGCAACACGCACAAAATCCCGGCAAACCCTACTGCAACGGCCAGAATACGCCATGGGCCTATCCGTTGCTTCATGGCGACGGTTGTAATCAACAGCACAAAGATCGGCGACGTGAACAAACCCGCCAACGCCTGCGCAATCGGCATCAGCGCAAGCGAGGCAAAATAGAACAACATGGCCAATGTGATGAGAACACTACGCAGGATCACGGGGCCAAGCCTAATCGGGCGCAAGCGGCCCAGCCCAAGCAGTGACAGGCCCATTATCAACGGTAGCATGAGCAGTGCCCGGCTGAAATGGAACTGCCACAGACCGATCGTTTCGGCCACCAAGATGACCACATTATCAATCACGCCGATGATTGCCATAGCACTGACCATCAGCACCGAGGCCAAAACCGGTGAAGTCTGGGTGTCCGCCTGCATCATTTTCCCCGCGGCATGATGGAAAGCGGTAACAGAATATTCCGCTCGTCTAGGTATCCAGCACATTTCCTGAACATCGCGCAACAGGTTTGCGCCGGTTGAATTTAGCGTGTTAAGCTGGCTCCAATTAAGAACGAGCAGACATCACCCCGATGACGGCACTGAAACAGTTCCAGCGGATCGAAGCCACCGGTCTGTGGCGCCCCTCGCCCGATGTTCAGCGGCGCGAGGTTGTTGTGTCGATTGGCGAAGCGACGCTGACGATATCGGATTTCAACGACCGGGCACTGACGCATTGGTCGCTGGCCGCGTTAGAGCGCCAGAACCCCGGTGTTTTCCCTGCAATTTACCACCCGGATGGCGACCCGCAAGAGACGTTGGAACTGGCCCAATCCGAAACCACGATGATCGAAGCCATTGACCGTCTGCAGCGTGCCATCGACCGGTCACGCCCCCACCCCGGGCGTTTGCGGTGGTTCAGCGTGGCCGGGGTTGTGGCTGCTGTGGCCGCGCTCATGCTGTTGTGGTTACCGTCAGCATTACAAAACCATGTCGTATCCGTCGTTCCCGAAATCAAACGTATCGACATCGGCGACACAATCCTGAGGCGCATCGAAAGAGTGTCAGGCCGCGCCTGCGTGTCCGAGGGCACTCAGGAAGCACTGGATCATCTGGCGGCAAGAACGGGCGTGCGCTCAATCGTTATCCTACCAGCCGGAGTACAGACCAGCCTGACCCTGCCGGGTGGAATTGTCCTGTTGAACCGATCTTTGGTCGAAGATCACGAGGACCCCTCGGTCGTGGCCGGGTACATCCTTGCGGAACGTGCACGTGCGCAGGCACAGGACCCACTGGATGATCTGCTGGACCGGACCGGCATCAGATCTGCGTTCCGCCTGCTGACAACCGGTGAGCTGACACCTCAGATTGTCGACAGTTATACCGAAGAAGTTCTATCAGAACCCCGTCCTGCTGTACCCGACGAGAACCTGCTGGAAATTTTTGCCGAGGCAGCTTTGCCCTCAGTCCCCTTTGCTTATGCGACGGACGTCACAGGTGAAACCGTGCTGGGCCTGATCGAGGCTGACCCGATGGCGGGTCAGCCCCTGCAGCAGATTCTGCCAGATCGCGAATGGGTCCGGCTGCAGAATATATGCGGCGGATAAGCCCGCTTATTTGGTCCCGAACATCCGGTCACCCGCATCGCCCAGACCCGGCATGATATAGCCTTTTGAGTTCAGCTCACGGTCCAGTGCGGCGGTGACGATGTGAACATCCGGGTGCGCCTCTTTCATGCGGGCAACGCCTTCGGGAGCGGCCAGCAGGCACAGGAACCGGATATCCGTCGCGCCAGCCTCTTTCAGCAAATCAATCGCGGCGGCCGAACTGTTGCCGGTTGCCAGCATCGGGTCGACAGCAATGACCAAACGGTCCTTCAGCCCCTCTGGCGCTTTGAAGTAATATTGGACGGGCTTCAAAGTCTCTTCATCGCGGTACAGGCCAACAAAGCCAACACGGGCCGAGGGGATCAGTTCCAAAACGCCGTCCAGCATTCCGTTACCGGCGCGCAGGATAGAGACCAACGCCAGTTTCTTACCGGCCAGGATGGGGGCGTCCATCTCTTCCATCGGGGTTTCAATGTGCCGGGTGGTCAATGGCATTTCGCGCGTGATCTCATAGGCCAGAAGCAAGGTGATCTCACGCAGCAACTGACGGAATTCGGCGGTCGAAGTGCCCTTGTCCCGCATGAGCGTCAATTTGTGCTGCACCAACGGGTGGTCGACGACGGTCAGGTGTTCGCTCATGATATCTCCAGTCTTTTCTTGACCCGCGCACGGGTCGCTTCATCGCAAAAAGCCGCATTCAGGGCGGTTTCATTCAGGGCGGCAAAATCCTCGGCCTCCCAACCGAAAGCTTTGGCCAACATCTCATATTCACGCCGCATTGTGGTATGGAAAAACGGCGGATCGTCGGTTGACACGGTGACCTTGACACCTGCCTCGCGCAACTTGGAAATCGGGTGGCTGGCAAAGTCAGGAAACAGGCCCAGAACCACGTTCGAGCCTGGGCAAACCTCGAGCGTCACACCACGATCAACGATCTCATGCACAAGGTCGGGTTCTTCGATCGCACGCACGCCATGGCCGATGCGTTCAACTCCCAGATCACGGATCGCATCGCGGACACTATCCGGCCCACCGAACTCTCCGGCATGGGTGGTCAGGCATAGTCCGGCCTCGCGCGCGCAGTCAAACGCCCACTTATAGTCGCCCTGAACCCCCATGGATTCATTGCCCCCCATACCGAACCCGGTAATCCAGTCGCCCGCAGTTTCAGCAGCACAATATGCACTGAGCTTGGCCTGTTCGGGTCCGAAATGCCGGACACAGGTCACCACGCCGCGCAGAGTGATATCGTATTTCCGCTCGGCTTCATCAGCGGCATCCTGAATGGCACTTAGATAGTCGCGCCAGGCCACCAAATCGCCACCGCCACAGAAATCGGGGCTCAGAAAGCTTTCCGAATACACCACCCCGTTCGCCGCGCTTTCTTCAAGAATAGCCAACGTCAGACGGCGGAAATCCTCGGGCGATTTCAGCACTTCACAGGCGGCCTCATATACGCTGAGGAAATGGGCGAAATCCCGGAAATCATAAGACCCGTCATGTTTGAAAATCCCGCTCAGGTCGATGCGCTTTTCATGCGCCAGCTGACGGATGAAGGCAGGCGGCGCGGCACCTTCGTGATGCAAGTGCAGTTCGATCTTGGGTAGGTCAGCGACAGTCATAGAAAGCTCCGCCCCGGCCCTTGTGCCGGGATATTCAGGTGATGTGCGATACTGGCGGCAATGTCGGCGAATTTGACCTGACCGATCTGCCCCGCACCCTGCCCTGCAATCAGGACAGGTACTTGCTCACGCGTGTGGTCGGTGCCGATCCAGCTTGGGTCGTTGCCGTGATCAGCAGTCAACAACATTAGGTCATCGGGGCGCAACCGGGTCAGAATTGCACCTATCTCTTGGTCAAACCATTCCAGCGCGCGGGCATAGCCGCTGATGTCGCGCCGATGGCCATAGAGACTGTCGAACTCGACAAAATTAGCGAATGTCAGGCTGCCCTCTTCGGCCTCATCGACCAGATCGGACAGATGACCCATCAAGTCAGCATCCGACCCTTTGCGCAGCGTGTCGATTCCCTGCATGGAAAAGATATCGCCGATCTTGCCCACTGCATGAACACGGCGGCCCGCATCCTGACACCAGTTCGTCAGCACCGGAGCGGGCGGCACGATGGCAAAATCCTTGCGGTTGGTCGTGCGGGTGAACCCTTGTTCGGGCGAGCCGACAAAGGGCCGTGCGATCACACGCCCCACTTTCATCTGGTGCAAACGTGGGGCCAGCGCGCGGCAGAGGTCAAGCAGACGGTCTAGGCCGAAACTTTCTTCATGCGCGGCGATCTGAAAGACACTATCGGCCGAGGTATAGCAGATCGGCCAACCGGTTCGCATATGCTCGGCCCCCAATTCGGCGATGATCGTGGTGCCCGAGGCGTGGCAATCCCCCAAAACCCCTTCGGTTCCGGCGGCCTCGGCTGCGGCCTTGCTCAGATCAGCCGGAAATGATGGTGTTGTATTGGGAAAGTAATGCCAGTCCCACGGCACAGGCAGCCCTGCTAGCTCCCAATGCCCCGATGGCGTGTCCTTGCCCGGTGAATCCTCACAGGCGCAGCCCCACAGACCTGTCGGCTGGGCCAGCAAACCCGGCGTTTCCGCACCCGAGGCCAGCCGTGCCGCAGCACCCAACCCCAGCGCATCCAAATGCGGTAGATGCAAAGGCCCGGATCGCCCCTCTTCCGCCTGACCTTGTGCACAAGCCTGCGCGATATGGGCCAGAGTGTTTGCCCCAGTATCCGGCATGTCGCCATTAAAGAACTGATCAGCATCGGGCGCACCGCCGATACCCACAGAATCCATCACCACAAGGAAGGCGCGGCTCATGGCGTGATCCTCTCGTGGACAAGGGATGGCACCACTGGTTTACCCGTTCCAAGCGTGATCGCCTTTTGAACAGCATCAGCCGCACGTCGCGCGGCATCCTCGCGGGCGGCATGGACGACAGCCAATGGCGCGCCTTTTTCGACCCGGTCGCCCAGTCGCACCAGATCTGACAGCCCGACCGCAGGGTCGATCACATCGCTTTCAACCTGACGTCCGCCACCCAATTCGACAACCGCAAGGCCCAGAGCCTCTCCGTCTATCGTGGTTACATAGCCCGCAGCGGGAGCAGACACTTCGAGGATCACGCTGGCTTCGGGCAAATAGCGCGACCAATCGTCGACAAAGTGAATGGGTGCCCCAACTGCGGCCATCATGCGGCCAAACCGTTCTGCGGCACGGCCATCGCGGATGACCTTGGCGATTTTGTCCCGGCCTTCTTCCGAAGTGGCAAACATACCGGCGTCAGCCAACAGAACCCCGCCCAGCTCGGCAGAGATCACAGCCAACGGCGCATCAGGCGCTTGGGTCAATACCTTCATGACCTCATCCACCTCAAGTGCATTGCCCAGCGCAGAGGCAAGCGGCTGGTTCATATCGGTTATGACTGCCGAAGTCCGACACCCTGCAGCGTTGGCGGTTTCTGTCAGCGCCTGTGCCAGATTGCGCGCGTCATCAAGGGTTTTCATAAAGGCCCCACTGCCAACCTTAACGTCTAGCACCAGTGCATCCGGGCTGGCTGCAAGCTTTTTCGACAGGATCGACGCGGTGATCAGGTCGAGGCTTTCAACTGTCGCCGTGACATCCCGAATGGCGTAAAGCCGTTTGTCCGCTGGCGCGATTTGCCCGGTGGCGCCGACAATGGCTGCCCCCGTTTCGTTCAGCACCTGCACCAGCCGGTCCTGGCTGATCTGGGTGGTCACACCGGGGATGGATTCAAGTTTGTCCAACGTGCCGCCCGTATGTCCCAGTCCCCGACCAGAAATCATTGGCACATAGGCCCCAAGCTCGGCCAGTGCGGGGGCCAGTACCAGGCTGACGCTGTCGCCCACACCCCCGGTCGAGTGTTTATCGATTACCGGACCTTCCACATCCCAGTTCAGGACATCGCCGCTGTCGCGCATCGCAATGGTCAGATCGGCGCGGCCCTGCGCGCCCAACCCGCCCATGCAAACCGCCATGGCAAAGGCCCCTGCCTGCGCGTCACTGACCCCACCATCGGCAAGCCCCTGTGCAAACCAGTGCAGTTCTTCGGCGGAGGGTATATCCTTGCGGCGCAACTTTGCGATGATCGAGCGGGCGTCCATGGGGTCAGACATCCTCCATATGCGAGGCGTCAAATGCGCCTGGCAGCAGATCCCCGATAGTGGTTTTCAACTCCGCCCCGTCCAAGCTGGCCAATACCACCTTGACGTCACGCTTGCCGAACTCGGCCAGTTTCTGGCGGCACCCCCCGCACGGCGGTACTGGCTGAGGAGAGGACGCGACCACGTAAACCTCGGTCAGTTCCTGCTCGCCAGCAGCGACCATGGCGGCAATGGCTCCGGCCTCGGCGCAAGTGCCTTCGGGATAGGCCACGTTTTCCACATTGCAACCGGAGTAGATCTGCCCCGACAGGGACCGGATCGCCGCGCCGACCTTGAAATTGGAATAAGGCGCATAGGCGTTTTCCCGCACGGACAAGGCTGCGTCTTTCAAGCTCATGGCGATTCCCTATTTTTTGATCATCTGGTCAGAAAGTCATACCCTAAATGAAAGCCCCCGGGGAATTGAAGCCCCGAGCGCAGAATTCCTGAGCCAAAATGCTTAATCCAGAACCGTATTGAACACGCCAGGCAGCGTGACCTCAAGCAGTTCAACATCATCGGTCGGATCAGACAGGCGTGTGCGCATACCCGGCGGGATGACAAAGGCATCGCCCTGTTCCAGCCGATAGGGGTCACGCCCCTCGCCTTCGAGCGTCAACTCACCGTTCATAACGAAGGTGAAATGAATATCGGTATCATGTGTAGCCCAGGCGGTGTCACCCTGCCCCCGACGCACCACCTGAACGCCTGCGACACCCATCGTGTTCTGGGCAATCGTGGTGTTGCGACAGATATAGCCCGGCAAACGGAACGGCCCCCATTCTGCTCCCTCGGCCCGGTTGTAGACAAAGCGCTGGCCCTGCCATTCGCGATCCGGGCGGTATTGCGGGGTCGGCAACTGCATTTCGTGGTCGATTTCGGTGACATGTTCGGCAGGAACACCAATTTCGATCACCTGCACATTGTCCGATGCTTCCAACACACGATGGCGGATTTCGGGCGGCTGGATAAAGCAATCGCCGGCGGTCAGGCGCATCTTGTCGCCCTGATCCTCGTAAACCACATCAACCCAGCCATGGATGCAGAAAATCAACTGAAACCCGACCTTGTGGAAATGCACCATGTCTGGAACCGGACCGCCATCAGGAATGCGGATATGGCTGGCAATGATCGACCCGCCCAAGCGATCGGGTACCAAATCGCGATAATGCATTCCGGCGCGCCCGATGACCCACGGGGCCTGATCCTTGAGTCTGCGCACGACAAAGGAATGCACGGTATCCGGCATCACCATCGGCGGGTTCAGCTCATCAATTTCGACACGCGTCCCGTTCGGCGCGACCAAACTGCGCTGGCCAGCCGCAAACTCATCCGGATTTTCGGTCAGAATGCGCAACATTCCGGGCGCCTCGGGTGCATCCTGTTCGATCCGTAATCGCAATCCATGCCCCGAGAACACGGCGACCCGAGGGTCATCAGCCGGATAGATCATATCCATCCGCATCCCCAGTACCTTGGTAAAAAACGGGATGTCGTCACGTAATTCCTGCGTCGGCAGACGAATCTCAGCTTTGGTCTGATTGCTGGTCATTCAAGTTCTCTTCGGTCGTGGCTTTGGGCCATCCGATCAGAACAGAAGCCAAAATGCCAATCGAAAAGAACATCTCAAGCGTTTCTTCCAACACAAACAAACGCATGATCATCTGGTCCGACAGGTCGTCTTTCAGTGCGCCACTGACTTCTTCCAACCCCTGCGCAACCACCGCACACATACCGGCCAGAAAGAACACCATTAGAAACGGGACCCGATGCTTGAACGCACGCCACCCGTTTGGCACCCCGTGCCAGAGCAAGCCGCCCAGAACCAAAACAGCCAGGATGACGCGAACCGCGTTCATATCGAGCAGCGTGTCCAGCCCATTCAGAATCCCATATGGCAAGCTATCTACGGCATAGATATCCGCAGCAAGTTCGCGCTCTGCCAGCAGCAAACAGACGAGACCGATATAGAGACGGGAAATCCCGCGATACCGGAAAAGCGCAATGCCCCCGGCCAGAACAAGCGCCGCGGCCGAAATGGATTCGAACGGGCCACCCTCATGGCTGAGGGACATCGCCTGCACCGACCAGATACAGAGGACCACCAAGATCAGCAACGCAACTCCAATCGCTGCACGAAACAGCGGCTGGTCCAGCCCAAAGGACCGCTTGGTATCGGTTGTGACGGGTATCGACTGAGATTGTTTTTCCGGGGTCATCTTGGGCCTTCGATCTCCTGTGGAAGCGGTGCCGAATATGAAGATGCGCGACCGTAACCATATTAGAACATAATTCAACCTACGGCCGTGTTTGGCAAAAATCCATTTATGAAGTGACGTCACGTAGCCAAGGCGCCAGAAATAGTTTAACCCTTCAACCAAATTCGGAACGGAGATGAATTGCCTATGTCTGACACTCCCAACCTGCGACAGGCCGCGCTTGATTATCACGCTCACCCAAAGCCTGGAAAGCTCGAAATCAGGGCTACGAAACCCATGGCCAACGGTCGGGATCTGGCGCGCGCCTACTCGCCCGGCGTCGCCGAGGCCAGCCTGGAAATCAAGGCCGACCCATCCAACGCCGAGCTTTACACTGCGCGGGGCAATCTTGTTGGCGTGGTCTCGAACGGAACAGCAGTGCTGGGCCTGGGCAATATAGGCGCTCTGGCTTCTAAGCCGGTGATGGAAGGCAAAGCGGTTCTGTTCAAGAAATTCGCAGGGATCGACTGTTTCGACATCGAGGTTGACCAATCCAACCCCGAAAAGCTGGCCGATATCGTTTGCGCGCTGGAACCCACGTTCGGGGCAATCAATCTTGAGGACATCAAAGCCCCCGATTGTTTTATTGTCGAAAAACTGTGCCGCGAGCGGATGAACATCCCCGTTTTTCACGATGACCAGCACGGCACCGCAATCGTCGTGGGCGCCGCTGCCAAGAACGCGCTGTACGTTGCCGGGAAAAAGTTCGAGGATATCAAAATCGTCTCGACCGGCGGAGGCGCGGCTGGGATCGCCTGCCTGAACATGCTGGTGAAGCTGGGTGTGAAACGCGAAAACATCTGGCTGTGTGACATTCACGGGCTTGTCTATGAAGGGCGAGCCGAGGACATGAACCCGCACAAGAGCCAATTTGCGCAAAAGACTGATCTGCGCACGCTGGATGACGTGATCGGGGATGCCGATCTGTTTCTGGGGCTTAGCGGACCGAATGTCCTGAAACCCGAAATGGTCGCGAAAATGGCCAACAGACCAATCATCTTCGCGCTGGCTAACCCGACGCCCGAGATTCTGCCGGACGCAGCTCGCGAAGTGGCCCCCGATGCGATCATCGCAACCGGTCGCAGTGATTTTCCCAATCAGGTGAACAACGTTCTGTGCTTTCCTTTCATCTTCCGGGGCGCCCTGGATGTTGGTGCGACCGAAATTAACGACGCTATGCAGATCGCCTGCGTAGACGGTATCGCTGATATGGCCCGGGCAACGACCAGTGCAGAAGCCGCCGCCGCCTATAAGGGCGAGCAACTGACCTTCGGACCTGACTATCTGATCCCAAAACCTTTTGACCCGCGCCTCGTCGCTGTTGTGTCCTCGTCAGTGGCCCGGGCGGCTATGGACAGTGGCGTTGCCAGGCGTCCGATTCCAGATATGGAGGCCTATAAAGAGCGCCTGAACCAGACGGTTTTCAAATCCGCCCTGATCATGCGCCCGGTTTTCGAGGCCGCAGCAGCTGCGTCGCGCCGAATAGTATTTGCCGAGGGCGAGGACGAACGTGTGCTGCGCGCCGCTCAGGCCATTCTGGAAGAAACCACGGAAACACCGATCCTGATCGGACGTCCCGAAGTCATCGAAGCGCGATGCGAGCGCCTGGGCCTGACCGTGCGTCCGGGCGAGGATTTTCAGATCGTGAACCCTGAACATGACAATCGCTACTATGATTACTGGACCTCATATCACCAGATCATGCAGCGCCGCGGTGTCACCCCTGATCTGGCCAAGGCCATCATGCGCACCAACAGCACAGCCATTGGGGCGATCATGGTCCAGCGTGGCGAGGCCGACAGCCTGATCTGCGGAACCTTTGGCGAATACCGCTGGCACCTAAGCTATGTCGAACAGGTGTTGGCCAATGGCGACCTGCGCGCACATGGCGCTTTGTCTCTGATGGTTCTTGAGGACGGCCCCTTGTTCATCGCCGATACACATGTGAGGCAATTACCAACGCCTGCAGAGCTTGCCGAAACCACCCTGGGCGCGGCCCGTCATGTCCGGCGTTTCGGGTTGGAGCCAAAAATCGCGTTCTGTTCGCAATCTCAATTCGGCAATCAGGCCGAAGGCTCGGGCAAGCGCCTGCGGGCCGCTTTGGAGATTCTGGACTCGGAGCCGCGCGATTTCACATATGAGGGTGAGATGAATCTGGACGTAGCGCTTGACCCTGAACTGCGGTCGCGCATCTTCCCGCATTCACGTCTAGAAGGTGTCGCCAACGTCCTGATATTTGCCCACGCAGATGCCGCCAGCGGTGTGCGCAACATCCTGAAGATGAAGGCCAACGCGCTGGAAGTTGGCCCGATCCTGATGGGTATGGGCAACAAGGCACATATCGTGACCCCCTCGATCACCGCACGCGGGTTACTGAACATGGCGGCGATCGCAGGAACGCCTGTCGCTCATTACGGGTAAAGGGTCACGGATCCCCTCCGGGCACCGAAACAGGTGCCCGGACTGATTCCTTCATATTTGCACCAATACATTTGCAGTTTTGCAAAACTGTGAATTCGGCGCGCAAAATCCATAAATTGCCGACAGGTTTGCAAAAATTAGCAGGGAAATTCTTATACATCTGCAAATATTTTGCGATAAAGTGACGCCCCGTCACTTCGACCGCTTGTCTGCCCCCTATACCCCGCCCTAGACACGGTGCAGGGATTTTTCGGAGGAGACCAAAGTGGCATATCAGGACGTTTACCAGAGCTGGAAATCCGATCCAGAGGCATTCTGGATGGAAGCTGCAAAAGGAATTGATTGGGTTCGGCCACCCAGCAAGGCTTTGTTTGACGACAATGCTCCTCTTTATGAATGGTTCTGTGATGCCAGGGTCAACACCTGCTGGAATGCAGTTGATCGCCATGTCGAGAATGGTCGCGGTGAACAGACGGCCATCATCTATGACAGCCCAATCACCCACACCAAGCGCGAGATCTCATATGTCGAACTGCGCAATCGGGTCGCTACTTTGGCCGGGGCATTGCGGACAAAAGGTGTCGAAAAGGGCGACAGGGTTATCATCTATATGCCGATGATCCCCGAAGCGCTTGAGGCGATGTTGGCCTGTGCCCGGCTGGGTGCGGTGCACTCGGTTGTGTTTGGTGGCTTTGCAAGCAACGAATTGGCGGTCCGTATTGATGACGCCAAACCAAAAGCAATCATCGCCGCTTCTTGCGGGATGGAGCCGGGCCGTGTGGTGCATTATAAACCGCTGCTTGACGGTGCCATCGAACTTGCCAGCCACAAGCCCGATTTCTGCGTGATATTCCAGCGCGAACAAGAGGTTGCGCATTTGATCGAGGGGCGTGATTTCAACTGGCACGGGTTCCAGTACGGTGTTGAGCCTGCGGAATGTGTTCCTGTCGATGGCAATGATCCAGCTTATATCCTGTATACATCAGGCACGACCGGAGCGCCCAAAGGGGTCGTACGGCCGACGGCCGGCCATCTGGTCGCGCTGAACTGGACGATGAAGAACATCTATAACGTGGATCCCGGCGACGTATTCTGGGCGGCTTCTGATGTCGGCTGGGTCGTTGGCCACTCATACATCTGCTACGCGCCGCTGATCCACGGAAACACCACGATAGTGTTCGAGGGCAAGCCGGTTGGAACCCCAGACGCGGGCACCTTCTGGCGGGTGATATCCGAGCATAATGTTCGCAGTTTCTTCACTGCTCCCACCGCAATCCGCGCGGTCAAACGTGAAGATCCCAAAGGGGAATTAATCCCTGAATACGACCTCTCCTGCCTGCGAGCCCTGTTTCTGGCCGGAGAGCGGGCGGATCCCGACACGATCGAATGGGCTAAAGACGCGCTGAACGTTCCGGTTATCGACCATTGGTGGCAAACCGAAACCGGTTGGACCATCGCGGGCAATCCGCTGGGGATTGAAGAACTGCCAACCAAGCTAGGGTCACCTGCCAAGCCGATGCCCGGTTACGATGTGCAGATCCTGGACGAAGGTGGCCACCCGATGAAACCCGGAGAGCTGGGTGCGATTGCGGTGAAACTACCCCTGCCCCCGGGCACCCTGCCGACGCTGTGGAACGCCGAAGACCGGTTCAAAAGCTCGTACCTGAACCACTTCCCCGGATACTATGAAACCGGCGATGCGGGCATGGTCGATGAGGACGGCTACCTTTATATCATGGCGCGCACCGATGACGTGATCAACGTCGCCGGCCATCGTCTGTCCACCGGCGGCATGGAAGAGGTTCTGGCCGCACACCCTGACGTTGCCGAATGCGCCGTGATCGGCGTGTCGGACCAGCTGAAGGGCCAGATGCCGGTTGGTTTCCTGTGTCTGAATGCGGGCTGTGACCGCGACCATGGTGACGTCGTTCAGGATGTCGTCAAGTTGGTTCGCGAAAAGATCGGACCGGTCGCTGCCTTCAAGCTGGCCGTGGTTGTCGACCGGCTGCCCAAGACGCGGTCGGGCAAGATATTGCGCGGAACCATGGTCTCGATTGCGGATGGCAAGGACTACAAGATGCCCGCCACCATCGACGATCCGGCGATTCTGGACGAGATCACCGAGGCCCTCAAATCCATCGGCTACGCCCAGTAGAAAATCGGCGCGCCTGCCGCCTCTTGCAACCTGACACCGGGCCTCTACTGTCTGACCAAGACAGTGAGGCCCCATGACAGAAACCGACATCTGGCGTCTGAACGCCACCGATCTGACCGCGTTGACGCGCAACAGGGAAATCAGCGCGGAAGAGGCCGTCAAAGCCTCCATCGACCGGATGCAACAGGTCAATCCTGCGCTGAATGCGGTTGTTGAAGATCTGAGTTCACAAGCGCTGGACCGTGCGCGAAATCTGGACAAGGCGGTCGGTGACGGAGAGCAGCCCGGCCCCCTGCATGGTGTGCCGGTCACCATCAAGATCAACGTCGATCAAAAAGGACGTGCGACCTCGAATGGGGTCGTTGCCCTGAAAGACGTGATCGCCCCGGATGATGCGCCGGTTGTTTCCAACCTGCAAAAGGCGGGCGCCATCGTCATCGGTCGCACCAACACGCCCGAATTTTCATTCCGTGCTGACACAGACAACGAACTGCATGGCCGCACGCATAACCCCTGGGGACGTCATATCTCGCCCGGGGGATCTTCTGGTGGCGCGGGCGCAGCTGTGATGGCTGGGATCGGTGCGCTGGCCCATGGCAACGATATAGGGGGCAGTCTGCGATTTCCTGCCGCCGCCAATGGGGCGGTTACCGTCAAACCGGGTCTGGGTCGTGTTCCGGCGTGGAATCCCAGCCAATCGGCAGAACGGGGCATATTGGCACAATCGATGTCGGTGCAGGGTCTGATCACGCGCTCCGCAGCGGACCTGCACCTGTCCATGCCCAGCTTGATTGCGCCCGATCCGCGCGATCCGTTTCACGTGCCGATGCCGTGGCGGGGTGAGGACCAAACCGGCCCGATCAAGGTCGCCTTCACCAAGCAGACCTTTGGATACGATTTGCATCCCGAAGTCGACAAGGCTCTGGATACGGCACGCGATGCATTGATCGAAGCAGGCTATGTAGTGGTAGAGGTCGCACCACCCGATATCTTTGAAGCTGGTCGTGGCGGGTACCGCGCCCTGATGGGCGAAGTTTTGACCTTGTTGAAAGCCGATATCGAGGCTGCGGGATCAAAAACAATCCGCGACATATTCGAGGTCTACTTTCAGGAATTCCCACCCATAGTTGGCACAGACCTTATCGAAATGCTGGCCAAGCGCAGCCACTATGCGCGCGAGTGGTCTCTGTTCATGCATAACTATCCTCTGGTCCTGTCACCATTCCTGCCACAGCCGTTCTTCAAACCGGACCGAGATACCGAGGGCGCCGAGGGCGTGCATGAAGTTCTGGGCTGTGCGGTCTATTCCTATGCGATGAACTTCATCGGCCTGCCCGCGGCATGTGTTCCGGCGCGGCTGGCCGAGCTGCCGCATGGGCCGCAGCCGATCAACATCCAGATCGCAGCCCGCAGATGGCGCGAGGATATGGCCGTAGACGCCGCCGCGGCGATAGAAGACCGGGTAGGGCAAATGTGCCTGCCATTGTGGAAGAAAATGGGGACGTCCTTCTAAATAGACGTTGTCCAAAAAAAATTGACCCCGGGGTTTTGTACCCGGGGTCCGCTTTCTAAAATATGCCTAGAAATCCGATAACGAGCGTAGCACCACCTACCCTCGCCCGCACATAAACTGCACGTTCATTTCGAAACCGCCGTTGATGGCCACTCACTTCCACCATGGCGTGTTCTCCAGGCAAGTTCACACTACCTTAATGTTAATCGGATTCGTGTGAACTGGTTCACACAAGCGCGATTAATTCGTACCTGGCCTTTCATTTAGGTGAACTGTTCCGAAATCAGACGCTCTTCCAGGCCGTGGCCCGGGTCGAACAGGATACGGTGCCGAATCGCCGGTTCAGATCGAATTTCGACCCAATCAATATCCGGAAATGAATTTGAATCCGCATCCGCCATGACCGGCCGCTTGTCCGCATCCAACACATCGAACCGCACCTGGGCGATTTTGGGCAGCAGTGCGCCCCGCCAGCGTCGCGGACGAAAGGCTGCAATCGCTGTCAGAGCTAGAACATCCGATCCAATCGGCAGGATTGGCCCATGCGCGGAATAGTTATAAGCCGTCGATCCTGCTGGCGTTGACAGCAAAGCGCCATCGCAAACCAATTCATCCATGCGCACGCGACCGTCCACACTGATCCTCAGCCGCGCCGCCTGAGGGCCTGCCCTTAGCAAAGAGACCTCATTGATGGCTAGCGCCTCATGAATCTTGCCGGACTGATCCATCGCGCGCATTGCCAGCGGGTTAATGACCTCTTCTTCGGCGG
Source organism: Ruegeria sp. YTSA226 (assembly GCF_059609905.1). Taxonomy (NCBI): domain Bacteria; kingdom Pseudomonadati; phylum Pseudomonadota; class Alphaproteobacteria; order Rhodobacterales; family Roseobacteraceae; genus Ruegeria; species Ruegeria sp. YTSA226. Next base: position 548 of record NZ_JBXWMQ010000002.1, on the reverse strand, counting down.
CGGAAAGACGGTCCATCAGGTCTTCTTCGTGGAACTCGTTCATCAGGAACCCGATTGTTCCACGATTCATGCCATATACGGGCGTATCGAGGTGCTGCATGTTGTGCAAAGTGTGCAGCATAAAGCCGTCCCCACCCAGTGCGACAATTACACCGGCATCACGCGGCGCCGCATTGCCATAGCGCCTGACCAGTTTGTCGCGTGCGGTTTGAGCCACCTTGGCGTCGCTGGCAAGAAAAGCGATTCTTTGAATCATCTATTGTGGTTTCCAGTGCTGCACATTTGGTTCCGAAACAATCATACCTTTCCCCTATAGACCAGACTTGACGCCACCGCTGGCCAAATCGTCGCTTTAAGCCTTTTGCCGATGTCCCGTTTCCGATAGGAAATCCGCAAGAAATCCCAGCATTGTGGAGCCCCCATGAACGCCAATCTACGTGATACCGGTTTTTTCACCCAGTCTCTCTCAGCGCGCGACCCAGAGCTGTTCGGCTCGATCACGTCCGAGCTGGGCCGTCAGCGCGACGAGATCGAATTGATCGCGTCCG